>CAIXRH010000110.1 GCA_903921785.1 uncultured Pseudomonadota bacterium | reverse complement strand
CGTGCCCGCCGACGCCGCGTTCACCCCGGTCCGCACCAAGCCCGACCCCACGGCGAAGCCGCTCGACCCGGGCGCCGACGCCCCACAGGACGAGCCGCCGCCAGCGAAGTGACGGGAAAACAGACGTTCTGGCGCGCCGATCGCTGACGACGGTTGTTCCCCCTCCCGCGTCGGCAGGCCCGTCGCGAGCCCGAAGTGGGCGAGCCCGGACCCGCCTCGGCGCGCGCCGTCGGGCGACGCCGTGGGCTCGGGCGCCCGCGCTGGCGGGGCGCCGCAGCTGCGGCCGCCGACGTCTGTCCTGGCTCGCGACGGTGGAGGAGGACCGAGAGGGGGGACCACCCGCCTCCTCGTCCCTCAGCCCAGCGCGAGCATCAGCGCGATGATCGACTTTGCGTCGGTGATCTCGCCGCGTCGGATCATCGCCAACGCCTCGGCGCCCGGCACCCGGTGGCGCTCGATCACCTCGTCGGGCTCCAGCCGCGTGGGCACCTCGCCGAGGTCCGTGCCCACGTAGAGGTGGATGCGCTCATCCGTGAATCCCGGGGTGGTGAGGATGGTGGTGAGGTGGCGGACCGTGCCGCAGCTCACGCCGGTCTCCTCCTCCAGTTCGCGCTTCGCACACTCCGCGGGGTCCTCACCTGGATCGAGCTTGCCCGCGGGGACCTCCCAGATCATCCCGCCCGCGGCATGCCGATATTGCCGGATGAGCGTGACCGTGCCGTCGGCGTGCAACGGCACGATCGCCGACGCGCCGGGGTGGCGGAGAATCTCGAGGTGGGCCACGTGGCCGTTGGGCATGGTGACCGTCTCGATGCCGAACGAGCCGATCTTGCCGCGGTGGAGCTCACGTCGCACTCAGTCCTCCTGGAGGGGAAACGTCATCTGTCCGGTGGTCTGGTAGATCGCGCCGCCGAGGTCGAGCGTGTAGCCGAACGAGAGGGTCTCGCCGTCCCAGGTGGCCGCTTCGTCGGCAGTAGAAATGTAGTAGGTGGTGTCGTACCCGAGCACGAAGTACACCGCGGCGGTGCCGTCGTCGCGCACGTGGACGGCGCGCCAGGCCGTGCCAATCATCAGGTATCCATTGCACAACGTCGAGGGAGTCGGCGCGTTCTGGTAGACGTGCTCGCAGCTCGGACACAGTCCGTGGACGTACGAGTACACCTGGCCGGAGGCGAGCTCCTCGCCGGCGTCGGTCTCGGTCTCGTCGCACGAGTACCAGCCCTGGTCGGCCACGAAGCGCCGCCAACCGGTGTACTCGCCGAAGTCCGTCGCAGGCGGCGCCGCGGAGTCCTCGGCGGTGTCGTCCGGCGGGGCGGCGGTCTCCTCCGGGTCGTCGACCACCACGTCGACCGGGCACGCGAGGAGGAGGACCAGGAACACGCCGCTATGCTACCATCCCGGCTCTCTCCGAGGAAGCACATGGCGCGAGTGGTGAAGGTCGGGCTGATCCAGGCCAGCAATCCCATCAACGACGAGTCGGTGCCGGTGGCCGAGATCCAGGAGGCGATGTTCCAGAAGCACCTCCCGATGATCGAGCGCGCCGGTGAGCAGGGGGTGCAGATCCTCGGGCTCCAGGAGATCTTCAACGGGCCGTACTTCTGCCCCGGTCAGGACAAACGCTGGTATCGCGCGGCGGAGCCCGCGAACGGCCCCACGGTGGAGCGGCTGCGCGCGTATGCGCGGAAGTACCAGATGGCGATGGTGGTCCCGATCTACGAAGAGGCGATGCCGGGCGTGTATTACAACACCGCCGTGGTGCTCGATGCCGACGGTTCCACCCTCGGCCTCTATCGCAAGAACCACATCCCCCAGACCTCGGGCTTCTGGGAGAAGTACTTCTTCAAGCCGGGCAACCTCGGCTACCCCACCTTCCAGACCCGCTACGCCCGCATCGGTGCGTACATCTGCTACGACCGCCACTTCCCCGAGGGTGCGCGAATCCTCGGCCTCCATGGCGCGGAGATCGTGTTCAACCCCAGCGCCACGGTGGCCGGGCTCAGCCAGTACCTGTGGAAGCTCGAGCAGCCGGCCCACGCGGTGGCCAACGGCTACTTCGTGGCGGCCAGCAACCGCGTCGGCACCGAAGCGCCTTGGGGCATCGGCCACTTCTACGGATCCAGCTACGTCGTGGACCCCCGTGGGCAGTTCCTCGCCGTCGGCAGCGAGACCAACGACGAGCTGGTCGTGGCGGACTGCAACCTCGACACGATCCGCGAGGTCCGCGAAGTATGGCAGTTCTACCGCGATCGGCGCCCGGACACCTACGAGGACATGGTCAAGCAGCTCCCGTAGACCGACGGCGGCCGCCCGCCCGCGGTGATCGCGGAGCGGGCGCCGTCCGGTCGGCTCAGTCGTGCGCGCCGGATGGGGATCGTTCACACGTCGCGGCGACGCGGAGCGAGCCCGTGCAGCTAGCAACAGCGGGCTTTCCGACGTCGCGTGAAACCTTGCCTTGTTCGCCGATGGTCCAGCGTGAGGGGACGGGCCCGGAAGTGGGCCAACCCGAAAGTGGGCCATGCGTGTGACGTCACGGGAGAACCGGCCGAGCGCAGCGAGGGCCGGGCGCTCGTGGCGGCAGGACCCAGCGCCGACCCTCACGTTTGCCGAGGCAACGGTGGCACAACTCGCGACGCCGGGAATCCCGCCCCCCCCCCGGCGCCGCGTCCTCGCCGGGCGAGCGGTGATCACGGTCGAACCGTATCAGTCGTGCGCGCCGGCGAGGCTGTAGAGGTCGACGCAACCTGGCGTGTACACCCAGCTCCACTCCCCCGCGAACGTGGTGCCGTCGGCGACCGCGGTGCCGCTGAGCCCCCACGACACGACGGGGCCTTCGGGCATGACCTCCCCGGTCTCGCACTCGAACGCCAACCCCGTGGACTCGCACGGCGCCGTGAGGAAGAACAGCTCGGGTGTGTCGTAGGTGAACTCCCCGGTGGCGGGGTCGACGCAGGTCACGTCGATCGCCAGGGTGGCGGGAGCGGGGTTGTCGCACTCCGTCAGGACGGGGGTGATCGTCAGGGTCCAGGCGCCGTCGGCCAGGGGGCAGAGGTTGGGCGGGGGGCCGGTGTCCGTGTCGGCGGTGTCGGCGGAGTCGGCGGAGTCGGCGGAGTCCGCGGAGTCGGCGGTGTCGCCGGGGCTGCCTGTGTCGGCGGAGTCGGAGGCCCCCCCGGTGTCCGCGGAATCGCCGCTGGCGGTGGAGTCGGCGGTTTCCGCGGAGTCGGCCGTGTCGGCGGTGTCGGCGTCGTTGGGCGAGACGCTCGCGCAGCTGGCCAGGAGGAGGAGGAACATCGGCACTCTCCAGGGGCACGATAGCGCTCGCCCCCGGCGTCGTGAGTGCAGTTCTCGTGCAGGGCGTGGCCGCCGGAGCTCCGTGCCCCGCCTACCCCGGGTTCTGCATCTTCCACCGCAGCTTTCGGAGCTGCCCGCGGAGGATGCTGATCTCGCCTTCGCTCAGGGAGGCGCGCTGGAGGATGCGCCGGAGGGTGGAGGAGACGAGCAGCGGCTCGTGCCCCACGAGGTACGTGCCCTGCTCCAACGTGGACATCCACTCGTTGACCAACGGCTCCATCTGCCCGAGCATGGCCGCCTGATGGTCGCCGGTGGCGCCCGGCGCCGCGCCCCGTGCCGGACCGCCGCGCCGCCCCGCACCCTCGGCGCGCGCGACGAAGCCCTGCTTTCGCGCTTCAGCGAAGATCGCCTGGCCGATGAGCAAGACCGCCTGCCCGACGTTGATGCTGGCGTGGGCGTCGGTCGGGATGTGGACCAGCGCGTGCGCGTGGGCGAGCTCGTCGTTGGCGAGACCGTGGTCTTCTGGGCCGAAGAGGATCGCCACCGGGCCGCTGCCATCGAAGCAGCGGGCGGCGCATTGTTCGGGCTCCAACGCCGGCCACGGGCTGTGACGGCGCCGGGCGGTCGTCGCCACCACGAGGCGGCATTCGGAGACCGCGGACGCGACGTCCGGCACGTAGCGCGCGTGGTTGAGCAGCTCTTCGGCGCCGGGCGCCATCCACCGGGCCTTGTCGATGTCGAACGCCGGCGGCGCCACGATGACCAGCTTGCGCAGGCCCATGTTCTTCATCGCCCGCGCGGCGGCGCCGACGTTGCCCGATTGGAGCGGGCGGACGAGCACCACGGTCACCCCTTCCCGGAGCACCCGCCGCGTCGATTCTTCCCGCTCGGCGTACTCCGCCGGCTCATCCACCGCCGAAGAGCCCCTTGAACCAGCCACCGACCTTGGCCCAGAGCGAGGGCGCTTCGGCCGGCGGGGGCGTGGCCGGCGTCTCCGGGGCCTTGGTGGCCGCCGGGGCGGCGGGGGCGCGCTCGGTCTTGGTGGTCTCGGCGCGGTTCTCGGTCTTGGTGGTCTCGGCGCGCGGGGTCTCCGGCGCGGTGAGCGAGGCCGGCGGCTCGGTCTGCGGCTGGTCGCCGCCGATGGAGGCCGCCATGCTCGACTGGGGCATGGTGAACGCCACCGGGGCCGCGGGGGCTGCCGCCACGGGCGCGGACGGAGCGGGGGAGTCCCCTTCTTCCTTCTTGCCCTTCTCGTCGCCCTGCTTGCCGAGCTTCAGGGTGCTCTCAACCGTCTGGCCGGTCTGCTTGTCGCGGGCGGTGAGGTTGAGGATGCCTTCACTGTCGATGTGGAAGGTGACCTCGATCTGCACCTTGCCCTTGAGCGCCGGGCGGATGTTGCTGAACACGAAGGTGCCCAGGAGCTCGTTGTCGGCGCAGAGCAGCGCCTCGCCCTGGTAGATCCGCAGCATGATGCTGCGCTGGTTGTCCTTCGAGGTCGTGAGCGTGCGGCTCTTGTAGTCGGGGAGCGGCTGGTTCTTGTTGAACAGCACGTGCATCTCCCCGTTGACCTTGTTGATGCCGATGGGCATCGGAAGGACGTCGAGGAGGGTGACATCGTCGTTGGAGTGGGCAGCGGCCAACGAGTTGGCCATGATGCTCGCACCGATGCCCACCGCTTCGTCGGGGTGCACGCCCTTGCTGGGCGACTTCCCCATGAATTCGGTGATGCGGCGCTGCACCAACGGCATGCGGCTCTGGCCGCCGACCAGCAGCACTTCGTCGATCTGCTGGCGGGTGGTGCCGGCTTCGCGGAAGATCCGCTCGACGGTCTGGATCGTGCGCTCCACGAGGTCGGAGCAGAGCTCCTCCAACCGCTCGCGGGTGAGCTCGATGTCGATGTCGATGCCGTTGCCGTTCTCGCCCTTGGTGATGTACTGGATGTGGAGCCGGGTCCGCATCACGGACGAGAGCTCGATCTTCGCGGTCTCCGCGGCGTCGCGGATGCGCTGGATCGCGACGCGGTCGTAGCTCAGGTCGATGCCGTGCTGCTTCTGGAAGGTCTCCAGCACCCACTGCATGATGCGATCATCGAAGTCGACGCCGCCGAGGAACGTGTCCCCGCCGGTGGCGATCACCTCGAAGATGCGCTCCTTGATGTCGATGACCGAGATGTCGAACGTGCCGCCACCGAGGTCGTACACCGCGATGCGCTGGTTGAGGTTCTTCCCGAGGCCGTAGGCGAGGGCGGCGGCGGTGGGCTCGTTGAGCACCCGCAGCACCTTGAGCCCCGCGAGCTTGCCCGCGGCACGCACCGCCTGACGCTGCCGATCGTTGAAGTACGCGGGGACGGTGATGACCGCCTGATCGACCTCGGCGCCGAGCGACTCCTCGGCGACCTCGCGGATCTTCCGGAGGATGGCGGAGCTGATCTGCTCGAGGGTGAAGATCTGGTCCCGGACCTTGATCAAAACCTCGGAGGACTCGCCCTCCACCAGCTCGTAGGTGAAGACCTGCTTCACCTTCTCGATCGTCTTGCTGTGGTAGTTGCGGCCGATGAGCCGCTTCGCCGCCGCGACCGTGTTGGTCGGGTTGAGCTGAGCCTGCTTCTTGGCATCGTGGCCGACGAGGCGTTCGCCCTTCTCGTCGATCGCGAACACCGAGGGGATCGTGGACTGGCCGCCCTTGTAGGTAATTACCCTAGGGCGCCCGTTTTCCACGATGGCCGCGCACGAGTTGGTCGTGCCCAGGTCGATGCCGATCGCCTTACCCATGGTCTACTCGTCCAGCGTGGATGCAACGCGGCATTTAGCACGCTGTACCGGCGTCGGTCAACCGGGATCGAACGTCACCATCACCTTCCCGTGTCTCCGGTCGGTGCTTTCGGCCAGTGCGCCGAGGGTGTCTGCGAACGGACGGCGGGTGGTGATCATCGGCGCCACGTCGAGGCGGCCTCGCTCCAGGAGCCGGAGGATGCGAGGGAAACACCCTCCGCCGACGTGCCCGCGGGCGCCGACGATCCCGGCGGCCATGGTGACCAGGACATCGAGCATCACCGGCGCCCGAAGCCCGGTTCGGCCGAGGTAGACCATCCGCCCGCCCGGGGCGAAGCTCCGTTCGATCGACGGCATGGTCTGGCCGGCGGCGCCGGCCGCCTCCACCAGCATGTCGGCGCCCCAACCCCGGCTGAGCGCGCGGATCTCGTCCGCGGGGTCGCAGGCGGTGGGGTCGAAGCTGAGGTCGGCGCCGAGGCGGAGGGCGAGGGCACGACGTTCGGGCACGACGTCGAACGCGACGATCCCCGCGGCGCCGGCGGCGCGTGCGAGCGCCACCGCGCCGAGGCCGATGGGCCCGCAGCCGTAGACGGCGACCCAGCTGCCCGGGAGCAAGCCGCCTGCGCTGACGAACATCCCGTTGAAGGCGCAGCCGATCGGCTCCACGAGCGCGGCGAGCTCCAGCGCCTCCGAGGCGCTGCCCCGCGCCTCCGCGAGCCCACGGAGGTTCCACAAGAACCGCTCCTTCGCGACGATCCGCTCCGCGAACGCGCCCTGCGTGGAGAAGCCGACCATGTCCAACCGAGGACACTGGTTCGGCTTGCCGACGCGACACGCTTCGCAGACGCCGCAGCCGATCATCCCTTCGGCGCAGACGAGGTCACCCACGCGGAGGTCCCGCACCGCCGCGCCGGTGGCCACGACCTCGCCGGTGTACTCGTGACCGACCACGCAGGGGAGGTGGGTGGGGCCGGAGAAGAGGACGTAGCCTTCGCGGTCGGTCTCGTAGCAGTGGGTGTCGCTCCCACAGACGCCGCAGCGTCGCACCGCGACGACCACCTCGTCGGGGGCCGGTTCGGGTTCGGGGAGGTCTTCCCAGGTGAACGTGGGGTCGCGCCACACCTGGCTGGCGGAGGCCTTCCGCAGCCGCGCCTCCGCCTCGGTGGGCGCGAAGCCCGGCCGCGGCGCCCACGTTCCCCGCATCACGACGGCGTTCATCTCAGACCTCTACCACGAGGAGGATCCGCCCGTCCGGCGCGACGCTGGTGCCGCGCACCCAGGGAAGCCGATTGAGCGGGAACGGCGGGGCGCTCACCAGGAGCTCCGCCTCTTCGATCACCCGGTCCACGCCGACGGTGCGCCCGTCGGCCAGCCGCAGCGTCACGCGCGCGTGGGGCGTGAGGCCGAGCACGCCCGGTGCGCCGTCCCCTTCCGCCACGCCGTCCACGGTGGCGGCCCGCAAGCCGAGGACGTAGCTCCCGACTTCCACGACGTACATCGCCATGAGGTCGGCGAGGACCGGGACCACGATGCGTACGCGGGTGCCCCGACCGGGGCGGCTCTCGACGGTGAGGGAGCCGGCCATCGCGTCCACGGCGTGACGGACGCCGACGAGACCCATGCCGCGACCGGCGTCCGCGTCGGGATGCGCGGCGGTGCTCACGCCGGGCGCGAAGGCGGAGGCGCGGGGGTCGGCACCACCACGGCCCAGCGCCTGCGTGTCAAACCCGGCGCCGTCGTCGTCCACCTGGATGACCAGCGTACGCCCTACATTTTCAGCGGTCAGTCCAATCCGTCCCTGCGGCGCCTTCTGCACCCGGCGTCGTTCATCCAGCCCCTCGATCCCGTGGACGACGGCGTTGGCGCAGAGCGCGCTGAGCGGGCCCGTGAGTCGCGCGAGGAGCGCCTCGTCCACCTCCACCCCCTCCCCGCTGATCACCAGCGTCGCTCGTTTGCCCTGTCGGGTGGCCACGGCGCGGACGTGCCGACGCAGCGAGGGCACGACGGACGCGAACGGCACGGAACGCAACCCCACCAGTTGATCGTAGAGCTGCCGCATCGTGGCGTCGATCCGGTCGACTTCGGCGCGTGCTTCGGCGGTGTGACAGAGCGCACGGAGGCGTCGGCTCGCGGACAACACCTCGGCGAGCGCGCCCTGTGCGTCGCCGAGCGCGCGGGCCGCGTGGTGCAACGCCGGGGGTTCGGAGGTGTCGTCGACCGTGCGCAAGAGCTGGAACGCGAAGGTGCCGCCGGTCCGCAGTAGCTCCGCGACACGGGCCTCGAAGCCGTCTGGCGGCGGGGGTTCCTCGCCGCGCGCGGTCGCCTCCACGTGCAGGCGGATGCGGTCGATGGCTTCGCCGATCAGCACGTCCACCTCGTCGCCCGGCGCGAGCCGGCCCGCGAGCACGCCTTCCGACAGCGACTCCGCGGCGTGCGCCACGGCGACCATCGGGTGGACCGACATCGTGGCCGCCATGCCCTTGAGGGTGTGCAGGAGCCGCATCCGCTCCTGGGCGGCGCGGGGGCCGGGGGAGCCGAGCAGGCCCTCCGCTTCGTCGAGCAGCCTGCGCGCTTCCCGAGCGAACAGGTCCCGGTACCGATCCCGGTCCATCAGCCCATCGCCCGGTTGATCGCGGCGAGGAGCCGCAGCGTGTCCACCAGCAATACCCGCTCGGGGTCGGGCGGGAGCTCGAAGAACCCGTCGGTGTCGCCGCCGTGCGCGACGACCCGCTCTTGGGGCGGCGCCGTGGCCGCGAGGCCGAGCTCGCCGCCTTCGACCGCGAGGACGACCACGGCCACGATGGGGGCGCCGGGCCCGGCCCCGCCCGCGAGGAGGCGACAGTCCACGACCGGCACGGCGCGACCAAATCGATTCGCGAGTCCGCGGAGCCAGGGCGGCGCGGAGGGAACGCGGCTCATGGGTGGATCTCGCATGACCACCAGGGTTTCTCGGCGGGATAGCCCGTAGAGGGCGCCTCCGTCCCGCCAGACCAGCGCCGGGCGCATCAGCGCCCCGGGGGGCTCGCCCGCACCACGGGCGCGCGCAGGGTGACCTCAAGGATCGCCCGTTCGTTGGCCTTGGTGACCTCCAGGGTCCACCCCTGGCAGAGCACCTTCTCCCCGGCCGCGGGGACGTGACCCAGCCGGCCGAGCAGGAACCCGGCCACGGTCTCGTAGTCGCCTTCCGGCATCTCGAAGCCGGTGATCTCCCGGAGCGCCTCCGCTTCCACCCGCCCGGACGCGGACCACTCGTTCTCCCCGGAACGCCGCACGAGCGGGCGTCGCCGGTCGAACTCGTCTTCGATGTCGCCGACCAGCTCCTCGAGGATGTCCTCGATGGAGATGAGGCCCACACCGCCCCCGTACTCGTCGACCGCGACGGCGAGGCGCTGGCGTTTGCGGCGCAGCTCGATGAACAGCTCGTCCACCCGCTTGGTCTCGGGGACGTACACCACCTCGTGCATGATGGTGCCCACCAGGACCGCGGCGTCCGCGGCGAACATCAGGTCGCTGTGCATCACCACACCGACGATGCGGTCGATGCGCTTGCGGTAGACCAGGAGGCGCGAGAAGCCCTGCTCCGCGGCCACGGCCACGGCCTCGGCCACCGTGGCGGTCTCCGGTACGGCGACCACCTCGATGAGCGGCACCATCGCATCCTGGACCAGCTTCTCGGAGAAGGAGAAGACCCGGAGGATCATCTCGCGCTCCTCCGCCCGGATGTCGCCGCTCGGCGAATTGTCGATGAGGAGCTGGATGTCTTCGCGCCGCACCGACGGGTGGCCGTCGCCGTCCTTCATCCCGAGCAGCCGCATCAGCCCGCGGGTGATGCCCTCGGTGACCCACAACATCGGACGGAGCACCGTGGCGATCGCCACGATCGGCACCACCACCCGCGGCGCGAGCAGCGTGGCGTACTGGTGGAACAATGACTTGGGGATGAGCTCGCAGAAGATGACGGTGATCGGGGGGAAGAGCAGCGCCACCAACCAGGTGGACGAGTCTCCGGCCCGGCCGGCCGCGGCGAGCGCATCCTCCACGATCCAGGCGAACGCGGTCGTCCCAGTGACGGTGGCGACCGCCACGCCGGTGAGGCAGGTGCTCACGAGGCGGGACGGGCGTTCCAGGACCGCAAGGACCCGGGCCGAGGCGGCGTCCCCCCCGTCGGCCTTGGACTTGAGCACCAGGCGGTCGGCTCCCATCATGGCGATCTCGCTGCCCGCGAAGAAGCCCTGCATGAGGATGCACCCGAGGAGCAGGATGACGGCGAAGCCCAGGGTCATCCTTCCTCCTCGCCCGTCGGCTCTTCGTCGCCGGCGAGCGTCACCGTCACCTCCGTGATCCGGCGCCCCTCGACCCCCGACACGTGGAAGCGCCGCCCTTCCCACTCCACCTCGTCGCCCTTCAGGGGCGCGCGCCCGAGCAGGTGGAACACGAAGCCGCCGAGGGTGGTGTACTCGCCTTCAGGGAGCTCAAAGCCGAACTTCGTGGCGAAGTCGTCCACATCGAGCCCGGCGCGTACGGTGTAGACGCCGGGCTGGAGCTCGATGACGTCCTTCTCGATGGCGTCGGTCTCGTCATGCACGGCGCCCACGAGCTCCGTGAGCAGATCGTCGAGAGTGACGAGGCCGACGCAGGAGCCGTGTTCGTCCACCACGATCGCGAGGTGCATGTTCTTCTGCCGGAATTCCCGCAGCAGGTCCTGGGCGCGCTTGCTGGGCGGAACGAAGATCGCCGGGTGGAGTAACTTCTGCACCTGCCGTGCGTTCTGCGGGGGCGCTCCCCGGGTGCGCAGGAGGTCCTTCATCAGCAGCACGCCGACGATGTTCTCGGACGAACCTTGCCAGAGCGGCACGCGGCTGTACCGGGCTTCGTTGATGCGGGCGAGCAGCTCGGGCCACGGCGTGGTGATCGAGAGCGAGAAGATGTCGGGACGGGGCGTCATCACTCGAGAGACCGGAAGGTCGCCGAACTCGAAGACCCGGTGGATGATCTCCTGCTCCATCGGCTGGATGACCCCGACCTGCGTGCCCTGATCGATGAGGGTGCGGAGCTGCACCTCTTGGAGGATGTCCGTTTGCTTGGGCGGTTGTACACCGAAGAGCTTGAGCGTGGAGTCGGCGACCCAGGTGAGGAGGAAGCGGACGGGGCTCACCACCTCGGTCCAGAACGACAGCGGCCGCGCGACCGTGTGGGTGATGCGCCGCGCGTAGCGGATTCCCAGGGTCTTGGGGATGATGTCGGCGCAGAGGATGATCAGCGGGGAAACCAGGACGATGTGGAGCCACGGGAAGCGCGGCCAGAACCGCTCCGAGAGGTCCGCGGACATCGCCGACAGCGCGATGTTGGCGGTCTCGCTCCCGATGAGCAACGCCGCGAGCACGCGTCGCGGCTGGGCGAGCATGTGCCGCAGCGTCTCCCCGAGGGAGGGGTCCTCGCGGAGCGCTTCACGGTCGACACGCTGGAGCGAGAACAACGCCGCCTCAGAGGTGGCGAAGAACGCCGAGACGCCGAGCAGGGCGGCGAGGAGCGCGACGGTGGCGACGGGGTCGGTCAGCGGGAGGCCTCGGGGAAATGGTCGAAACGCGGCGCGGGCCAGGAGGCCCCCCCGCGGAGGCGGGGGCCCGCCCCCTCCAGGATGTGTCCGATGCGGGTGACCGGGATTCCGGACATGTTCGCGAGGGAGCATATCGCACCGGCCGCCTCGGGCGCCGCCGCGAATAGCAGCTCGTAGTCCTCCCCGAACGCCACCGCTTCCGCCAGGGGACGGTCGGAGGGCAGGGCGGCTGGATCGACCTCCGCCGCGACGCCCGACGCCCGACAGAGCCGTCCCAGGTCGCGGGCGAGGCCGTCGGAGACGTCGAGCATGGCCGAGGCGAGCTGCGCTTCCCCGAGGGCGGCGCCGAAGCGTACGGGCGGGTGGGGTCGGCGGAACCACGCGAGCGCCGCGGGACGGGGGTTCGTCGCGAAGAACGCCTCGGCGGAGCGGCCGAGCTTCCCGGTGACCCACAGCTCGTCGCCGACCCGGGCGCCCGAGCGCCGAATCGGGTGGAGGGCGACGCCCCCGACGGTGAGCGTCGCGACGCGCGGCCCCGGCGAGCGGGTCGTGTCCCCGCCGACGAGGACGACGCCCCATTCCCGGAGCGCTTCGCCGAGGCCGGCAAAGAAGGCCTCCACCCAGGGGCGGTCGAGCGGGGAGGGGAGGGACAACGCGAGCGTGGCCCATCGCGGGCGCCCGCCCATCGCGCCCACATCGGAGACGTTCACCGCCACCAGCTTCCACCCCACGTCGGCAGGGGAGAGCCGATCGTCCCAGTGCACGCCCTCCACCATCGTGTCGGTGGTGACCAGCTCCCCGTGGTCGAGGAGCGCGGTGTCGTCGCCGATGCCGAAGCCGCCCGGCAACGCGCCGCCACTGGCGGCCGCCGTGCCCACCACGAACGCTTCGTCGGGGTCCTCTTCGGTCGCCGGCCTACTGCCCATCCGAGCCCGCGCCGTACAGCGGCGCCACCGCCCCGTCGCGCACGGTCAGAAGCGTCCAGTCGCGGCGTGCGGAACGTTCGGCGGTGAAGCCGTGGAGCCCGCTGACGCCGTCGGCGAGGTCCACCGCGAGGAGGTTGGTGGCGAGATCGGGGCCTTCGGCCTTGAGCGCCGCGGCGGCGACGCGGAGCGCGTCCCACCCCACGGCCTCGACCACGGACGCGTCGCCCTTGGCTCGGTCTTTCCAGCGGCCCACGAAGTCGCGCACGGTGGGGCGCGGGTCCCCGGACCAGAAGGCGTCTACGAACAGCGAGTCGACCACGTAGTCGCCGCCGCGTCGGGCCCACTCGGGGTTGTTCCAGGCGTTGAGCCCGACCAGGCCGAGCCCCACGTCGTCCCGGTGGGGGCGGAAGCTCCCGATGGGGTACTCCTCGAACGCCAGCGCCGAGGCGAGCAGCGCGGAGCGCTGGTAGCCGTCGGGGTTGAAGATCGCGTCGTAGTCGACGAGCGGGCGGAGGGTGGCCTTGGTAGGGTCGCCCCCGCCGCGCTTGACCTCGGCCTGCGCGGCCCAATACTCGCTGGCGCGCGCTTTGTAGTCCTTCTTCCCGAGGACCTTGCCCACAGAGCGGAAGTCGGTGGCGGTGGGCTCGTAGTCGGTGTGGGCGGCGATGGCGCCGCCGCGCGCCTCAACCAGCGTCTGGAAGGCCTTCGCCGCGCCCTCGCCGAAGGGGGTCTTCGGGTTGACGATCGCGAAGCGGCCCCAGCCGCGGCCGCCCATCATGTCGTCGAGAAGCGCGCTGATCTGCTCGGACACCGAGGGGTACGGGCGGAAGACCTGATCGCCGACGGCCAGCACCTCTTCGGTGCTGGTGAACACCAACATCGGGGTGTGGAGCGCCTGGGCGGTCGGCGCGCAGCCGAGCGTCTCGTCCTTGGTGAGCGGCCCGAGGATCATCGCGGCGCCCCCGTCGAGCACCGCCTTCTCTACGGCCTTGGTGCAGCCGTCGGCGGTGCCGCCCGTGTCGCTGACAACGAGCTCAATGCCGCCGAGCGCCTCCGCGCTCATCTTGATCGCATCGCGGAGCTGACCGCCCGGGATCGCGTAGTCGCCGGTGAGCGGGAGGACGACTGCGACCACGTTGCGGCGGATCGGGGTGGACTTCGCGGCCCGTTGGCTCGCGTAGTCGGCCTCCCGGGCGAAGGGGCTGTCGGCGTACTTCGCCTTGAACGCCTCGGCGTCCCGGCTCACGTCGGCGAAGCGCGCGGCGCGGACTTCGGTGCGGATCGTCTCGATCGCGGCGAGGTCGGCCGGGCGGCTGTCGGCCTTGGAGGCCGGCGCGGCGACGGGGCCGAGCTTGGTGCGGAGCGCATCGACGGCCTGCTGCACCCGCTTGGCCTCCCGCGTGCCGCGCGCGGACGCTTCGGCGCGACGGAGGGCCTCGCGCGCCTTCTTGGGGTCGTTGGCCTCGGCGGCGGCGCTGGCCACGAGCAGCCAACGATCGGCGTTGAGCGAGCCCGGGACCCCGCCCTCGCTGATGAGCTCGAGCGTGGCGAGCGTGTTGCCGCTGGCCTTGCCCTCGGCGTTGAGCACCGCGAGCCCGACCTTGGCCGGCTCGCGTGCGGGGTGGGTGGGATAGTCCGCCGCGACCTTGCTGAACCCGTCGCGGGCCGGGCCGGTGTCTCCGGCGAGGCGGTGGTACTCGGCGGCGTAGAGCAGGATCCACCCGAGCTCGTCCGGCGTGGCGGTGGCCTCGGCCTCCTCCAGCTGGGCGGCGGCGGCGCGGGCGTTCTCCGCCTCGGCAGCCTTCTTCACCACGATGGGGGGGCCGCTCGCGGCGAAGGCCAGCCCCAGGATGAACCAGATCGCGGTCATGTCGTACGCTCCCTGAGGGACTCAGCCCAGGCCCGCTTCCGCGGGTGCGCGCCCGGCCCGGCCCTGCGCGCGAATTCTTCGAGGGCGGCGCGGGCTTCCGCGTCGAGCGTGGCGGGCACCTCCACCACGAGGCGGGCGTGGAGGTCGCCTCGGCCGCTGCCGTCGGGGCTCGGCAAGCCCCGCCCCGGCAGCCGGAAGGCTTTGCCCGAGGGGGTGCCGGGAGGCACCCGGATGTTCGTCTGCCCGTCGAGTGTGGGGACCGCCACTTCGGCGCCGAGCGCCGCCTCCGCGTAGGTGATGGGCACCTCGCAGAGCAGATCGTTGCCGCGGCGGCGGAAAAACGGATGGTCCATCACGTCGACGATCACCAGCAGGTCTCCCGGGGGGCCGGCGCCGAGAGCCCCCGGACCGTCGTTGCCCTTCCCCCGCAGCTTCAGCTTCTGCCCGGTGGCCACGCCGGCCGGCACCTTCACCTTGAGCTGCTCCTCCTGCGCCACCCGCCCTTCGCCGCCACACCGGCCACACTTCCGGGGCGCACGATACCCACGACCGGCACAATGCGGGCAGTCGTTGCGGAGGAATCTCCGCGTGGCCGACTTCCCGGTGCCGTGGCACTCGGCGCATGGTGTGCGCCCTTCGGCGGCATCCCCCGAGCCGGCGCAGTCGCGGCAGCTCACGGTGCGCTGGATCGCCACGGTCCGCTCGGCGCCGCGCGCCGCCTCCTCCAGGGAGAGGCTCAGGGTGTATCGGATGTCCTCCCCGCGGTCCCCGGGGCGGCGACGCCCGAACAACCCGCCGAGCGCATCGAGGAACAGCTCGTTGAGCTCCTCGGGACGCGGCGGCTTGCCGTCGGGGGTGAACAAGGGCCCCATCCGGTCGTAGCGGGCGCGCTTCTCGGGATCACCGAGCACGTCCCACGCCTCGGCGAGCTCCCGGAACCGCCGCTCGGCCTCGCTGTCCCCCGGGTTCTTGTCGGGGTGCCAACGGTGGGCGAGGGCGCGGAACGCCTTCTTGATCTCGTCGGGTCCTGCGGTTTTTGGGACCCCCAGGACGGCGTAATAGTCTCTTCGGGCCAAGCCGCTGCTCCGAGCCGGGCCGTAACGTCCCCGGCGCTCCCTCGCCGCCGGGCGCTAGACGCCGTCGTCGACGAGGTCGTCCTCGATGGACATGTCGGGCGGGGTGTAGCTGCCGCCACCGAGCGCCGCGCTCTCGGAGCGGGCGTTGGCATAGATGCCCTCGGAGAGCCGCTGGGCGGCGAGGGCGAGGCGCTCGCGGGCGCGCCCGATGGCGTCGCCGTTCTGGCTGTCGAGCACCTCTTCCGCCTGGTGGATCGCCTGGCGGATGTTCATCGCGTCGCCGGGGGAGACGCTGTCGACGAACTCTTCGAGGCTGCGGCGGGTGGCGTAGATGAGGCCGTCGAGCTGGTTGCGCTCTTCGGCGACGGCACGGCGTTCGCGGTCCCGGGCGCGGTGCGCTTCGGCTTCCACGATCATCTGCTCGATCGCGTCGCCGGAGAGGCCGGAGTTGCTGACGATCCGGGTGCTCTGCTGGCGCCCGGTGCCCTTGTCCTTGGCGTGGACGTGGAGGATGCCGTTGCTGTCGAGCTCGAAGGTGACCTCGATCTCCGGGAGCCCGCGCGGCGCGGGCGGGAGCCCGTGCATCTCGAGGATGCCGAGGGACTTGTTGTCCTCCGACATCTCGCGTTCGCCCTGGAGGATGTGCACCCGCACCATGTCCTGGTTGTCGAGCGCGGTGGTGAACACCTTGCTCTTGCGGCAGGGAATGGTGGTGTTGCGCGAGATGATCGGCTCGAACATGCCGCCCGCGGTCTCGATGCCGAGGGAGAGCGGGGTGACGTCGAGGAGCAGGACGTCCTTGACCTCGCCCTTGAGCACGCTCGCCTGGATGGCCGCGCCCACGGCGACCACTTCGTCGGGGTTGATGCCCCGCTCCGGCTGCATGCCAAAGATTTCGGCGACCTTCTGCTGGATGCGGGGCATGCGTGTCATGCCGCCGACGAGCAGAACCGCGTGGAGGTCCTTGGCCTTGATCCGGGCGTCGCGCAGGGCGGCCTGGCAGGGGGCGACGAGCCGCTCGACGAGCGGCGCCACCAGCTGCTCCAGCTGCACGCGGGAGAGGCCAGCCATCAGGTGCTGCGGGCCCTGGGCGGTGACCGCGAGGAACGGCAGGTGGATTTCGGTCTCCGTGATGCTCGAGAGCTCGTGCTTCGCCTTCTCGGCGGCCTCCCGAATGCGCTGGAGGGCGACGGGATCGCCGTGGAGATCGATCCCGGTTTCGTTGCGGAACTGGCCGAGGAGGTGCTCGACGATGACGCTGTCGAAGTCTTCGCCGCCGAGGAACGTGTCGCCGTTCGTCGAGCGCACCTCGAAGACGCCGTTGTCGATCTCGAGCACCGAGATGTCGAAGGTGCCGCCGCCAAGGTCGAACACCGCGACGCGCTCGTGGCCAGTCTTGCCGAGCCCGTAGGCGAGGGCGGCCGCCGTCGGCTCGTTGATGATGCGGAGCACCTCGAGCCCGGCGATGCGCCCGGCATCCCGCGTGGCGGCGCGCTGGGCGTCGTTGAAGTACGCGGGGACGGTGATCACCGCCTCGGTGACCTTCTCGCCCAGGTAGGCCTCGGCGATCGACTTCATCCGATCGAGGACCATCGCGGAGATCTGCTGGGGCGAATGTTCAGCGCCGCCGATGTCGATCCAGGCGTCGCCATTGGGGGCTTCGCAGACCGAGTAAGAGACCATCGAGCGGGTGCGGCTCACCTCGTCGTCGGTGAAGCGGCGGCCGATGAGGCGCTTGGCGGCGTGGATGGTGCGCTGGGCGTTGGTGACGGCCTGACGGCGGGCGATGGCGCCGACCACGCGGTCGCCATCGCGGGGGAAAGCGACGACCGACGGGGTGGTTCGTGCACCTTCGTCGTTGGGGATCACCAGGGGTTCGCCCCCTTCGATCACGGCCACGCAAGAATTCGTGGTGCCCAGATCGATACCAATCACCTTGCCCATGCGGAGTCCTTGCCTAGGGAGCGGGAGCTTATCACTTCCCGTCGGGGGGAGTGGTGGCGACCACGACACGCGCGGGGCGCATCAGTCGGCCACGAAGGAGGAACCCTGCGGCGACCTCGTTCACGATGCAGCCGGGGAGCACGTCGCCGGTGGGCAGGTGCAGGAGCGCTTCGTGCTGCGCGGGGTCGAACAGCGTGCCGGGCGCGGCCTCAATCCGCTCGACGCCGAGGCGGCGCAGCAGCATCCGGAACTGCTCGGCGATCATGTTGAGCCCGGCCAGCACCCGAGCGGGATCGGCGTCCGCGTGGGCGACGCCGCGCTCCACGTTCTCCACGATGTCGAGCAGGCCGCGGAGGACCTTCTCCTCTGCGCCCCGTTCGATCTCCTCGCGATCGCGGCGGGCGCGGATGCGGGCCTGCTCCGCGTCGTTCTGGACCCGCTGGGCGGCTTCGCGCAGCTCGCGTACCTGCCGATCCAGGGCGTCCCGTGCTTCGCTCGTGCGGACCAGCTCGGCCTCGACTCGGCGGAGGCGATCCGTGGTCTCCCGGAGGCGGAGCACGGCGAGCCGCCGCTCGTCGTCGGCTTCCGGGGGCGGCGCGGCCCGCGGGGCGGGCCGCGGCGCGGGCTCCGGGAGGGGAGCGGCCGTCATGGCGGCGTGGGAGCGTTCGACTTCGAGCTCAAGGTCCACCGTGACGGGGTCTCCGGTCTCCTCCGTGAGCCGGCTCGGCGCGAACCCGCGCTTCTTCTTCTTGCCCACGCGCGAGTCCACGGCGGACATCGCGGCAGCGATGAGCTCAGGGTCGATGTCGATGGAGAGGTCGCCCGCTCCAGCGTCGGGTTCCTCGGGGTCACTGCCCATCCGGCGGCTCCAGCGCGCGGGAGTATGCCTCAACCGCGGTCGCGAGTGGAAGAGGGTGTGTGCGCCGTATGCTCCACCACTCGCGCCACGATCGAGTCGCTGACGGCAAAGCCGGGGGGGCGGAGGCGGATGAACTCTTCGGTCTGTTCGACGAGCGCGTGGGTGACGAGGTCGCGCGGCGCGGTGGGACGGAACCCCGTGAGCCGGTGCACGAGCGCCCGGTCCACCCCGTCGACGTGGCGGAGGGTGGACCAGACCAGCTCGTAGAGCATGGCGCGGGCGTCCGGGCGCTCCACCTCGGCGGGGGCTCCCGCCAACCACGCCGCGACGTCGCCGGAGTTGGCGACCCGGGTGCCGTCGGGGCGCCAGCCGTGCGCGCCGGGACCGAGCCCCGCCCAGCGTCGGGCGCGCCAGTAGTGTTCGTTGTGCACGGAGCGGTGCCCCGGGCGAGCAAAATTACTCAGCTCGTACCTTGAGAGCCCGTGACGTTCCAGCCGCTGGACGGCCACGTCGTGCAGCGAGGCCCAGGCGTCGTCGTCCACCGGGGCGCGGCCGCGCTTCGCGAAGGTGGTGTCGGGCTCGATGGTCAGGCTGTAGAGCGAGAGGTGGGGCACGCCGAGGGTGGCGGCGAGGTCGATGTCGGCGAGCAGCGAGGCCTCGCCCTGCTCGGGGAGGCCGAAGATGAGGTCGATGCTGAAGGAGGTGAACCCGGCTGAGGCGCAGAGCTCCAGCGCGGCGCGGGCTTCGCGTGCGCTGTGGGCGCGGCCGAGCTTCGGGGCGATCGCCGGGTCGAAGGTCTGCACCCCGAGGGAGAGCCGGGTGACGCCGAGGTCCCGCCACGCGCGCAGGCTCTCCGCCGTGACGTCCTCGGGGTTGGCCTCCAGGCTCACCTCGCCGCGGGGCGCGACCGCGTCGACGACCGCCGCGAGCGCTCCGATCTCGGCGCGGGACGGCGTGCCACCGCCGAAGCTCAGCGTCTCCGGGGAGCCGGCGAAGTGGCCCCGCTCCCGGGTCCAATCGGCGAGCACCGCGGCGCGCCAGGCGTCGTCGTCGGGCGTACGTCGTGTGTCCACCACGAAGGCGCAGTAGGGGCACCGGGTACGGCACCAGGGGACATGAACGTACACGCCGAACACGGGCGGCACGTTATCCGGGCTCACATGACACAGGGGGTGCTCGACAACGGCGCACGTGTGGTGCTGCTGCCCGACGACGGCGCGGATGTTGCTGCCGTATACGTATGGATGAACGTGGGTAGCGCGGACGAGCCGCCCGGAATGGAGGGCGCAGCGCACTTCATCGAGCATCTGGTGTTCAAGGGCACGGAGCGCTTCACCGTCGGCGAAGTGGCCGGGCGAATCGAGGCGCTGGGCGGCGATCTCAACGCTTGGACGGGGTTCGACGAGACGGTACTCCACGCCACCGTCCTGGGGGAGAACGCGCCGGGCGCGCTCGAGGTGCTCGCGCAGATGATGCGCCACGCCACGTTCGACGCCGATGAGCTCAAGCGCGAGCGCGAGGTGGTCATCGAGGAGATCCGCGGCGGCGCGGACGACGTGGGGATCGTGGTCGGCGAGGCGCTCTACGCGGCCGCCTGGCCGGGGGACCCCTACGGGCGCTCGATCATCGGTACGGCCGCCAGCGTGAAGGGCCTCAAGCGGGGCGACCTCCTCGACTTCTACCATCGCCACTACGTCCCTTCGAACGCGTGCATCTGTGTGGCCGGCCGCTTCGACGAGGCGGCGGTGACCGCCGCCATCCACCGCGAATTCGCCGGCGGCCCGCCCGCGCCCGTCCGTGCCCGCGCGGACCGTGCGCCCGCGCCCCGCGCCGCAACCCGTCGGGTGCGCCGCCGGTTCGACACCCATCTCGTCCGGCTGGCGTTCCCGGGGTTCGCCTACGCCGATCCTGAAGCGCCAGTCGCCGACCTGCTCGCGGCGACGCTCGGCGTCGGATCGGCCGCCCCGTTGGTGGTGGCGCTGCGGGAGCTCCCGGGGTGCTTCGACGGCACGCTCGACACCGAATCGGAGGCCCGCGGCGGCCTCGTGGTGGTGGACGCCCACGTGGCGCCCGGGGCGGAGGACGCAGTGCTCGAAGTGGCGGCCTCCACCCTCGCGGCCGCCGCGGCCGGGCGGATCGACCGCGCGGACATCGCCCGGGCCCGGGTGGGCGTGCAGGCCGAGCGCCGTTTCCGTCGCCAGACGGTAGACGGACGCGCCCACGAAGCCTGCTTCTACCGAGAGGTCTTCGGGGACGCGAGCGCCTGGCGCGCCTACGACCAGCGGATGGCCGCGGTCACCGACGAGGAGGTCCGGGCGCTCGCCGCGCGGATGTTCCGCCCGGAGGCGGCGCTCACGGTGGCGCTGAGCTCCCGGCAGGTGCGGCTGGAGCCGGCGTGGCGGGCGGCGCCACTGCCGGCGCGGTCCACCGGCATGGAGCGCATCCGCCTCCGCTCGGGCGCCACCCTGCTGGTGGAGCCGGACGAGGGCAACGTAGCGGCGCTGCGGATCGTCGGCCTCGGCGGACAGCTCGCCGAGCGTCCCGGTCGCCCGGGGCGCACCGCGCTCTGGGCGCGTACGGTCGCCCGCGGCGCGGGTGGCCTCGATGCCGCCGCCTACGGCCGCGCCCTCGCCAGCCTTGGCGGCTCCGTGGGCGCGCTCTCGGGCCGCTCCAGCCAGGCGCTCCGCGCCGAGTTCCCCGCCGAGGGCTTCGGCCCCGGCCTGGAGCTGGTGCTGCTCGCGCTCACCGCGCCGAGCTTCATGGACCGCGAGGTCGACCGCGCCCGTGCCGCCCTCCAGGACGACCTCGCCGCGCGCGACGACGACCCCGGCGAGCGCCTCAACGTCGCCTGCTGGGCCGCGGCGTGTCACGGCCACCCCTGGGCGCTCGACCCTGGCGGCACCCCCAGCGGCCTCGCGCGCCTGCGCCGCGCCGACCTCATCGCCCTCCACCGCGGCTGGGCCCGCCCGGACAACCTGATCTTCTCCGTCGTCGGCGACGTGGATGTCGACTACGTCCGCTCCCGTCTCGAAGACGCGACGGCGCACCTCGGCGGCGCCCGCGCCGTGGCCGACGCCGCGCCGCTGGACTGGCCGGAGACCCGCCCGCGCCGCGTGAACCTGCGCAGCGAGCGGGACCAGGCGCACCTCGTGATGTTGTGGCCGGGGCTCGGCGCCCGGGACCCGGAGGCCGGCGCCCTCGACGTGCTGGTAGAGCTGCTTGGCGGTCAGTCAGGCCGGTTGTTCCTTGAGCTTCGCGAGGCGGAGGGCCTCGCGTACGCCGTGGGTGCGGACTCCACGGAAGGCGCAGTGGGCGGCGTGGTGAGCTGCGCCATGGCCTGCGACCCCGGCCGCCTCGATGAAGCGGAGCGGAGGTTGCTGGTCTCGATCGGCCGAGTGGCGGCGGGGGACTTCACGGTGGAGGAGGTGGAGCGCGCGCGGGCCGCCGTGCTCGGCGCGGTAGAGGCCGAGCTCCAGACGGCCGGCGCCCGCGCGAGCGAGGCCGCCTTCGCCGAGCGTTATGGCCTCGACGGTGCGCGGTATCGGACGCTGATGCGGCGCGCCGCGGAGGTGACGGTGGAGGACGTGAAGCGGCTCGCGGCGCACGTTTTCGCCACGCCCCGGGTGATCGGGAGGCTCGCTCCGCGATGAGCCACCCGCTCGACGGCGTCGCGCCCGACCTCCTGGCCAAGCAGGTGCTCGGCCGGCTGCCGCGCCGGGCGGTGGTGGGAGAGCGGCTCAATGATCGGGTGGGCGCACGGGGCTGGAAGCCGCCGCGCTTCGCCCGTGCCCGCGCCATCTACGCCCGCATCGGCATCCCCAACCCCTGGGACCCCGACGCCAAGGAGGTCGGAACCGGCCTCGGCGACGTGGCGATGCCCCATCAGCGTCAACCCGCGCCGCACCTGAGCCCGCCTTCGGGCCCGAAGCCTCCCGCGCCCCGCGCGCCGGGCCTGCCGCCCGGGCTTCCGCCTGGCTTCGCGAACATCCCCCAGGCCTCGGGGCGCAAGGAGCCCTCCGAGGGCAAGCCGGCGCCGCGCATCGGTGACGTCCGCAAGGTCGACCCGTCGGAGCTGCGCCCGAAGGACGAGCAGAAGACATCCCGGCCGGTCGCGCGCCCGACGGCGCCCAACTCCGGCGCGTTCGGTCCCGGTGCGCCGAAGCATGCCGTCGTGAAGCTGCCCGTCCGGCCCGGGGTCACGGTCCCCGGCGCCGAGCCGGAGCCCGGCTCGCCGTTCGCCGCGGCGCCCGCCCGCCCGTCGGCGCCGTCGTCGGGCGCGCCG
>CAIXRH010000109.1 GCA_903921785.1 uncultured Pseudomonadota bacterium | reverse complement strand
TCACCCCGGATGCAGCGCCGCGTGCACCCTCGCCGCGATGACAGGGCCGAAGCCCTCGACCGCCGCGATCTCCTCGATGGACGCCCGTTCCAGCCCGGACAACGACCCGAAGTGGCGGAGCAGCCGCACCCGGCGCTCCTTGCCGATCCCCGAGATCTCGTCCAGGCGGCTGGTGAGGCGGGCCTTGCTCCGCGTCTCGCGGTGGAAGCCGATGGCGGTGCGGTGGGCCTCGTCGCGGATGTGCTGCAGCAGGCGGAGCGTAGGGTCGTCCGCGCGGAGCAGGATCGGGTCTTCACGACCGGGGAGGACGATCTTGTCGGTGGCATCGCGGTCGCCACGGGCGTGTTCGGTGCGTGGCTTGCTCACGCCGATCACCGGCTGGTCCTCAAGACCGAGGTCGCGGAGCACGTCGAGGGCGGCGGAGAGCTGGCCGCGGCCGCCGTCCACGATGAGGAGGTCGGGGAACTCGCCCTCCTCGGCGGCGCGGCGCAGACGGCGGCCGAGGATCTCCCGCATGGTGGCATAGTCGTCGGCGCCAACCACGGTCTTCACGTGGTAGCGCCGGTATTCTTTCTTGGCCGGGCGACCGTCCACGAACACCACCTGGCTCGCCACCGGCTCCTCCCCGAGGAGGTTGCTGTTGTCGAAACACTCGATGCGCCAGGGCGGCGCGTCCAACCCGGCGATCTCGGCGAGGCCGGCGAGCGCCCGGGCCACCCGGTCGCTCTCGGAATGCGTGGTCAGGAAGCGTGTCTTCGCCGCGTTCGCGGCCAGGGTGACGAGGTCCGTCTTCCCACCACGAAGCGGCGTGGCCAGCTTCACCCGGCTGCCGCGGCGCTCCCGGAGCACCTCGGCCAGCGCGTCGTGGTCCGGGAGCTCCACCGGGAGGAGCACCTCGCCCGGAAGGTCGGTCTCCCCATCGTAATAACGGTTGAGGAACGCGGAGAGCAGCTCGGCGTCGTCGCCGATCTCGCCCTCGAAGGGGAAGGCGTGGGGCTCCAGCACCTGCCCGCCGCGGGTGGGCAGGCAGGTGGCGACGCCCCGGTCTGCCTCCCGGTAGAGCCCCCACGCGTCGCGCGCGTCGCCGCGCAGGTCGGCGACGGCCTGCTTCTCGGTGGAAGACTCCAGCGAGCGCATCACGTCGCGCACCCGCGCAGCACCCTCGAAGTCTTCTGCTTCCGCCAGGGTTTCCATGCGGTCACGCAAACGCGGGACCAGCTCCCGATTGCGGCCGGCCAGCGCGAGGCCGGCGTCCTCCACGATCTCGGCGTAGGCCTCCTTCGTGACGAGGTCCACGCAAGGCGCCACGCAGCGTTTCATCTGGTGGAGCAGGCAGGGGCGCGTGCGGCTGTTCAAGACGTTGTCGGAGCACGTCCGCAGCGCGAAGTGCCGCTGGATGAACGCCAGGGTTCGTCGGGCGGTCGTCGCCGAGGGGTACGGGCCGAAGTACCGCGCGCCGTCGGGCTTCGCGCGGCGGCTGGTCGTGAGGCGGGGCCAGGTCTGGCGGGGGTCGAGGCGGATGCGGAGGAAGTTCTTGTCGTCCCGCAGCTTCACGTTGTAGCGGGGGCGGTGCTGCTTGATGAGCGAGTTCTCCAGGAGCAGGGCCTCCTTCTCGCTGGATGTCGGTACCACCTCCACCCGGTCGGCCGCGGCCACGAGGTAGCGCACCATGAACCGCTCATCGTGACCGCTGAGGTACTGCTTCACCCGACTCTTCAGGTTCGTCGCCTTTCCGACGTAGAGCACCACCCCGTCGCGGTCCTTGAAGAGGTACACGCCCGCCGTGGTCGGGAGTGTGTCTGCCGTTTCCGCCAGGTCCATGGGCGGAGGCTATTGCAGGCGACGCCCGGGCGCCGCTCACCGCCAAGGCGGCGGTCCTACCGCCCGGAGAGGCTGGCTCGCGGACGTCGGCTCCTCGACCGCCGACGCCCGCTGGGTAGCTGAGCGATGTAGCGCCGCGTTCCCTCGACATTCGGATGCTGAACCCCACCGCCGAACGGACCACCGCCGCGCCGAAGCCGGACCTTCGGGCTACGTTCGGCGCGACCGGAGGCCGCGTGCTCCTCTTCTTCTTCGCCTGCGCCACCCCCGAACCGACGGCCGCTGACAGCGGCGGCGAAGACACCGCCTCCGCCGCCGGTCCCGCCTGGGACGCTCCGGCCGCAACGCTCGACTGCGCCGAAGGGGACGACGCTCCGCTGCTCGACGGCGCCCTCGCCGACGCCGACATCCCGCGCGAGGAGCTCGGCTTTGATCCAACCCTCTGGGACAACCTCGCGCGCGCTGGCTACGTCCGTGGGCCCTACCAGATGCCGTGGTTCGAAGAGGTCCACAACTCGGCGGAGCACGCCGCCTGCTTCGCCCGCCAGGCCGAGGCCGACCTGGATACCGCCGCAATCGCCGCACATCCGGTGGCCGCCGCCCTCGGCGTCACCGCCGCGCAGGCCCAGATCGTCGCGGACGGGGACCCGATCGACGCCGCCGATACTACGCTGGAGCAGGCCCTCGGCCTGCTGGTCGACGCCGCCGGGTCCGGCGACGACCCGGCCCGCGCCAGCGAGCTCCCGCCCGACCTCGCCGAGGCGCTCGTGCCCATCGTCCTCGCGATGACCGAGGGCCTCCACGCCCGCGCCGCGATGGACGAAGCCAGCGCGGACATCGACAAGAACCGCAAGTTGTTCCTGGGGGCGGCCGGGATCGTGCTCCCCGGCAACGGCTACTACCCTCCGATCACCGACGCCGCCGCCAACACCGCCTTCAACGACTGGGCCACCGGCGACGCCGGCCCCAAGGCGCTGCTCCTCCCCGCCCGGCAGCTCGCCTTCGCCGTGGAAGATGCCGACCTCCTCCGCTTCGCCGGGGGCGACACCGACTGGAGCTTCGCCACCGCGGCTGGGGAGCTCCGCATCAGCCCGTCCACGGATGACACACACGCGCTCGAGGACGTCGAGCTCCTCTTCCACCTCGACCTCGGCGGCGACGACGCCTACGTGGACGGCGCGGGCGCCAACGTCAGCGAGGACAACCCGGTCGCGCTCACCGTGGACCTCGGGGGCGACGACCTCTACGGCTACGCGGCCGTCGGGGACAGCCACGACGTGGACGGCGCGCTGGTCTCCGACGGTGGCGGGCGCCAGTCGTCGAGCGGCTACTGGATTTCCGATTCGCGCACGGGCCGCCAGGGCTCCGGGCGGTACGGCATCGGCCTGCTCTTCGACCTCGGCGGCGGCAACGACACCTACTCGTCGCTCCGCATGAGCCAGGGCTTCGGCACGCTCGGCGTCGGCGTCCTCCGCGACGACGGCGGCAACGACGTCTACCAGGCCGAGGCCGGCGCTCAGGGCTCCGGGGTCTTGGGCTGGGGCTTGCTGCTGGATGGCGGCGGCGACGACACCTACCACGCCTGGGCGTTCTCCCAGGGGTTCGGCTACGTCGGCTCCATCGGCACGCTGCTCGACGCAGGCGGCGACGACACCTACATCGCCGATCCGGGCAACAGCTTCGGCGGGGTCACGCTCTATGCGTCACCGCAGCTCCCGAGCGGCGAGGGCAACAGCTCCTTCTGCGAGGGCGCCGGCTTCGGCCTCCGCGGAGACAGCTACGGCGTCTACCTCTCGGGCGGCTTCGGGGTGCTCCGGGACGTCTCGGGCGATGACGCATACGAGAATGGCGTTTTCGGCCAAGGTGCCGGCTACTGGGAGGGCACCGGCCTGCTGGCTGACGGTGCCGGAAACGACCAGTACGACGCGCTGTACTACGTCCAGGGCGGCGCGGCGCACTTCGCCACCGGCCTGCTCTTCGACGGCGGCGGCGACGACCGCTACAACCAGCGCTTCGACAGCTACTACATGCAGACGGGCGCGGGCCACGACTACTCGCTCGGCGTCCTCGTCGACGATGGCGGCGACGACGTCTACGGCTTCGGCGGGCTGGCGGTCGGCGCGAGCAACTGCCAGGGCGTCGGCGTTTTCGTGGACAAGGACGGCGCCGACACCTACCTCGCTCGCTCGACCTACTCCGTCGGCCTCGGCAACCACTCCACCGAGTGCGAGACCCGCCTCAGCGACCCCAGCATCGGCATCTTCGTCGATGGCGGCGGCGATCCCGACAGCTGGACCTGGACCGACGGCGATGTGCGCACCCCCGCCGACGACTCCACCTTCGGCATCGCCTGGACCGGCACGGCCGACGAACACGGCGGGGCGATCGATGGGGATGGGGGGGTGGGGTTCTAAGGCCTCATCGCCCTCACTCCGGGATCGCGATCCGGACGACCCCGCCCCGGTCGACGCCGCTGAGGTCGTCGCCAGGGCCGCCGACCAGGAGGAACGCCGGGTTCACCTCGTCCGCTGCCACCAGGGCAGCGGCGAAGCCGTAGCGCGCCGCCACACCGTCGTGCGCAACGGTCAAATCGATCGTCTCCAACTCGGCTTCACCTCCGCGGTCCGCGTCCTCTCCCGTGAGGAAACCCGCCGTCGCGGTGCCGTCCGTCCCGTCCGTGGCGGCGACGAACGTCTCGGAGCGGCCATCCCCGTCCCGGTCCCCCACGTCAACCAGGGACTGAACGGTCTGCGAGCCTGCGCCGAGCCAGAAGTC
The DNA here is from genome assembly GCA_903921785.1 of uncultured Pseudomonadota bacterium. Classification (GTDB taxonomy): domain Bacteria; phylum Myxococcota_A; class UBA796; order UBA796; family SXON01; genus SXON01. The sequence goes on along the minus strand of CAIXRH010000109.1, from coordinate 5,021 downwards.
GGCGTCCGTGACGGTGCGAACCGGGCGCTCATCGAGGCGGGTGAAGAACCATGCGCCACCCTCGGTTCCGCAGCCGAGATCGGCGGCGGCGTCTCCGTCGATGTCGCCGACGGGGACGCAGGACCCCCGCTCGAACGCGCCGGTACCGGTGACGGTGAGCAGCGCGTCGTCAGGCATCCGCGGCGACTCCAGACCCCCTGGCATCACCGCCACCAGGTCGCCGCTCCCGAATTGGACGAGGTAGTCCGCGAGCCCGTCGTCATCGACGTCCTCGGTGGGGATCACGGCCTGGCCGAGCTGCGCGTGGGCGTAGTAGCCCTCCGTTCCCCCGAGCGCGTCGGCCGCCGCCACCTCCCCGTCCGCATCCCAAGGGAAGAGCAGCACCTGTCCTTGCTCGGCGCCCTCACTGCCAGCCCACGAGGGACGAGTGACCGCGAGGAGCGCCACGCCGTCGCCAGCGAAGTCGGGCAGCACGGCGACGGAGTGGCCGAGGTAGGTGCTCACCGAGTCGCCAACAATCGCGGCGCGGGCGGCCCCTACGGCGAGCTCCGCGCCACCGACGAGGGCGCTCCCATCGAACAGCCACACGGCGCCGCGGCCGCCGTCGTGACCGTCCCCGGCGAACGCGACATCCAGGCTCCCATCGCCGTCCACGTCCGGCCCAACGGCCCCTGAGACGCCGAGAAAGGTGCGGTCGCGGTCGGGAAGCAGCCGGCCGGCCTCAGAGAGGTCAGCCGCGCTGTCGGCGTGCAGGACGTAGACGCTACCGGCGTAGGCGCCCAGCGTCGGATCAAACAGGGGGGAGGCCCAGAACTCCGCGACCCCATCTCCGTCGACGTCTCCGAGAGCCCCCACTCGATAGCCGAGCTGGCCGCCGTCGGCCTGGCCGCGCCAATCAGGCTCCGAGAACTCCTCCCTCCCCCCCTCGTTCCCCGCCACGCAGTCGTTGTCGGTGTAGCCGTCGGCCCAGGCCTCGGTGGCGCCCGGGTGGATGGCGGAGTCCGTGTCGTCGCAGTCGGTGCCGCCGGCGGCGAGGGCGGGGTACCCGTCGGCATCGAGGTCGTCGGCGTCGGCGCCGTCGCAGTCCTGGTCGACGCCGTCGTAGGGCACCTCGGGGTTCCCCGGCCGCCGATCGGCGTTGGCGTCGTCGCAGTCGGTGCCGTCCGCGACGTAGCCCTCCGGGGCGCTGCACGCGCGGTCCACGGCGCTGGCGAGGCCGAAGCCGTCTCCGTCAGCATCGTTGTACCACGTAGACATATCCACCGAACCGACGTCAATCTCCCCATCACAATCGTCGTCGATCCCGTTGCAGCGTTCTTCCGCCCCCGGGAAGACGGCGGGCTCGGCGTCGTCACAGTCGTCGAGCTGGGCAACGCCGTCCCCGTCGTGATCGGTGAGCTCCTCCAACCGCGCCTCGTAGGTAGCGCGATCGAAGAGGCACCCGACCAGGAGGAACAGCATGAGCGGCTACGTACTGTCGTGACCCGGGAGCGTCGAGCCGTCGGAGTCAACCAGGGGTGGGTCCAGCGGCGGGTGACGCCCTACGGCCCTGCCCCCCGGATCGGTCGGCGGTCGAGGAACCACGGTCGGCGAGAATGGCTCCGTGGGCGCTGCTCGCCTCCGACGCGTCGGGCGACCCCCTGTCCCGCCGCGTGTACCATGCCACCACTTCGATCCAGCCGCCGTCATTTCTTCGGCGCGCCGCGTCTCCGCGCGTCGCACCCCGTAAGGCTCGGTTTATCGGCCTCCGGAGCCGATTCAGGCAGTCTATAGGGAGAGGGCACAACGGAGTGCTCATGCTCAACCCGGTCCTGCTCCTCGCCACCCTCGCCGTCTCTTCGGCTCAGGCCGCCGCCGACCAGACCCCCGCCGACGTTCCGCTGACGTGGACCGCCGACGGCCTTGGGCACACGCTCTTCGAACAACGCATCAACGGCGAGGCCATGGGCAGCGGCATCGTCGTCGGCGCCCCCGACGCGGGCACCGTGGCCGTGGAGGTCGTGCGCGACGGGGAGGTGCGCGTGGAGACCTTCGAGCCGACCGACGGGTCCTTGCTGCCGGTGCTGCAACCGGGAGCGCAGGTGATCATCTACGAGGGCGCGGCCGGCGTGGCGGTGGTGCCGGGGAGCTGATCTCGACGCGCCCGGGGGCGGCGACGTACGCGCGGCCACGTCGCGGCGCCACGGCTTGCCCGCCGGGGGCCGCTCCTCGACCGCCAACGCCGGCCGGACGGGACGCCGGTGGAGCCCCACCGCCCCTCGACATCCCCAAACAAACGGCCGCGGCGACGAGCCCCAAAGGCCCGCCGCCGCGGCTCCAGAGGCCGCTCAGTTCGCCGGGCGCTGGGGGCGCTGCACGTCGCGGATCACGCCCCACTCCCGCTCGCACATCTTCACGTGGTCGAGCACGACCGTGAGGTTCTTCGCGGAGACCGCGTCGCCGCCGCGCTCGGTGGCGGTCTCGTCCATCACGCGGGCGATCTCGTGGAGGCCTTCGCAGATGTCGTCGAGGCCGGCGAGATCGCGGTCGTTGCGGGACTTCCCGGCGTAGCCGTCGCGGTAGCGCGCGATCCACGCGTTCGCGTCGTCGCCGAACTGGCCGACGAGCGCGGTGCTCGGGGTGTTGGTGCGCGCCTCGAGGATCTTCACCAGCTCCTCCTTGTGGTGCTTCACCCGCTCGCCGACCTTGGTGATGTTGTCGGCGTTGGCCTTCACGGTGACGCCCGCGGCACGGCAGGCGATCATCTCGTTCTGGATCATCTCGAGGTTGCCGATCATCCGCTGGAGGAGCCCCGCGCGACGGCTGGAGCGGGGCTTGCCCTGGAAGTGCAGGCGCCAGAGCGCGAATTGGCGATTGGCCAGCTCGGCGAGGGTCGTCGCGCGGTCGATCGGCGCCTGCGCCTTGAGCGCACGCTGCACCTCGTCGAGCTCCGCGGTGTAGAGCTTGAGGTGGTCGTGCATCGCGGTGACCTGCTGATTCAGCCCGTCGTCGTTGACCTTCGCGGCGAGCGGACGCACCGCCTCCACCCACCGGCCCTGGTCCCGGACGAACTCGGCGAGCAGCCCGGCGTCGCGCGTGACCCGCGGCTGGCCGCCGTAGGAGCGGCGGTAGCGGAGGTTGTTGACCTCGCTCCACTCCACGAAGCGCCACGCGCGGATCGCGTCCGCGCCACCGGCGTGGATCTGCCCGATGGCCGCGCGCTCGGTGCGGTAGTGGGCGAGGCGCTCGGAGACCACGGAGCGCAAGCTCTCGGAGCCGGAGATCGAGGGGAGGAACGCCTCGGTGTCGGCGATCAGCGAGTCGAGCGCGGCGAGGTCGCGGCTGGCGCGGGACCGGCCCACGAAGCCCCGGCGGTAACGGTCGTGGAGGGCGTCGGCCTGGGCGGTCTGGGTGTCGGACATGGGTGGTCTCAGGGAAGGCCGCCCGTGTAACCGGCGCCCGGCGAATTCGGTGCCCGCCTCAACGCGCCGGCAGCGTCCCCAGCCGCGCTTCCACCGCCTCGTACAACGCCCGACCGGCCTCCCAGGCCTCGTCGCTCCAGGAGACCACCGGATCGCCGCTCCACAACGTCTCACAGTGGAAGCCGTCGGCGAGCGCTTCGAGGAGCTCCGCCGCATCGGGACCGCGAAGCCACTCGCCGGCTGCGCTCAGCTCGCTTTCGCCGCGCTCGTAGAAGCTCCGGGCGACGGCTCCGCTCTGCACATCCAAGGCGCCGGTGTTCGGCACCCGGGCGCCGAGGCGCACCACGCGGCGGCGCGGGTCGACCTCCAGGGCGAGGCGGTGGAATTGGACGTCGACCGCGGGCCAGACGGCCTCGATCTCCACGGTCCAGCTCACGGAACGGCCCGGAGGAGCGCGTGATGCAGGGCGTGTCCGCCGCGGTGGGCGACGAGCCGCACGCGAGGGCGCCCGGGGAGGAGCGCGAGGTCGCCCAGGGCGTCGAGCGCCTTGTGACGCACCACCTCATCCGCGGTGCGTTGTCCGCCCGGGTTCATCGGCGCGTCGTCATCGAACACCAGCGTGTTGTCCAGAGAGGCGCCGCGGACGATGCCCAGCGCCTGGAGGCGCTCGGCGTCGCGGCGGAAGCCGAACGTACGCGCCCACGCGAGGTCGGCGCCGAAGGAGGCGAGCGGCCGGCCGGTCCATCGTTGCGCGCCGATGTGGGGGTGGGCGAAGTCGACGGTGACGTCGAGCTCCAGCTCGTCCGCCGGCAAGAGCGTCGCGTGACTGCCGCCGCTCTCCACGGTGACCGGCGCAGCGACGGTCCACCACCGGGCGGGGGCCCCCTGCAAACGTCGCCCCGCACGGGCGAAGGCGCCGAGCCAGCCAAGCGCGGTGCCGTCGAGGATCGGGACTTCTTCGCCGGTGAGGCGCACGATCAGGTTGTCGATCCCCGCGGCGAGGCAGGCGGCGAGGAGGTGCTCGACGAGCGCCACCCGCACCGCGCCCTTCCCGAGCGTGGTGGCGAGCGTCGCGTCCACCACGGCGTCGACCCGCGCGGGGACGCACACGTCGCCGACGTAGAACAGCACGCCGGCGTCCTCGGCCGCGGGCTCCAACCACACGTCGCTGATCGCGCCGGTGCGGAGCCCGATCCCGGAGACCTGTACGGCCCGGGCGATCGTCGCCTGCGTCATCGGCGCGCGCCGGAGGGGAGGCCGACGACGACGTCGCCCACCCGGACGCCATGGTCCACGAACCAGCCGGTGTTGGCCTCGATCACATACATCGCCGGCTTTCCGGAGGGGGTGAGGGTGGTGTCCAGGGCGGCCATCTCCGCGAGGCTCACCACCTTCCCCGCTTCGTCGCAGAAGGCGATCGACAGCGGCGTCGGGGTGTCCTTCATCCAGAAATAGCGGAGCCCCGCCGAGGGGTAGACGAAGACCATGCCTTCGTCGGCAGCCATCACGGTGACCCCCATGAGCCCCTGCTCGCGCTCATCCGGGTCGTCCGCGACGTGTGCGCGCAACGTGGTTCCCTTCACGCGGAGCGGCACCACCTCGCCAGGCGGATGACCGTCG
>CAIXRH010000108.1 GCA_903921785.1 uncultured Pseudomonadota bacterium | reverse complement strand
GGCCGCCAGGCTGCGCGTTGGGGTCGCCCACCGGGGGCACGCCGCCCGCGGCGCCGGGAGCGCCGCCCGGAGGCGAATCGTTGGTGGGGCAGCCGACCGCGAGCAGCGTCAGCAGGGCGAGCGAGAGGTGGCGCATTCGGAACCTGAGGTGTCGCGTTCCCGGATACGCCCACGACCGGTGGCTGTCAACGGGGAGACGGCGTCGTCAGGCGCCAGATCAACAACCCGTCACGTTCGTCCGGCGCGCCGAGCTGCGGCTCCAACAGCGCCCGGAGCGCTCCGCCGGCGCCGGCGCGTGCTTCGAGGTCGGTGTGCACCACGATCCACCCGTAATTCTCGCGGAGGTGGGCGAGGCCGGCGTCGCCGAAGGGCTCCGGCGCCCGGCCGCGAGCGAGCCGGTCGGGGAGGTGCGCGAAGGTCGCCGGGTCGCCGGTGTCGTTGGCGCGGGCGTCGGGTTTGTAGGGCACCGGGTGGTGGTGCACCGTCTGGAACCACAAGTACTCGCTGGTGGTCATCCGGGTGCCGATGTCGCCGGGGAGGTCGAGCACCGCCCGGGGGTCGTCGCTGGCGCCGATCTCGGCGTAGATCGTGGGGACCGCGGCGGGCGACTCCTCCACCGGCCAGCGGGCCAGCGAACCGAACGCACCTTCGGCAGCGGCGATCAGGGCGGCGGCGGCGATCCAGCCCGGCTTCCGCCCGACCAGCGCCCGGCTGCCGAGCACCGCGAACGCCACCTGCGCGGCCACGCTCAGCCGGAGCGGATGGGTGACGGCGAGCTCCGGAACGAGCCGCTGCAGCACCCCGAACGGGAGCAGAAGCGGCCGTCGGTCCACCACCAGGAAGCGCCCGCCCCACCAGAGCTGGGGGCCGAGGGCGAGGAGGAGCGAGCCCGCGGCCACGGCGCCCAGGAAGGCGACGGTGCGCCGGTCCCGACGCACCCCGGCGGCGATACCGGCCGCCGCCAGGAGGATCACGGTCCAGCGGAGGTAGCCGGTGTGGCGGAAGGCCTCGCCGTACTTCTGCTCCAGGTTCACGGACCAGAAGGCGCCTGGCGTCACGAAGACCCGCGGGTCGACCGCGTTGTGGCTGGCCAGCTCGCGGTCGAGGCCGGCGGCGCGCTGGATCAGCGCGTCGGGCGCCTGCACCGAGGCGCGCAGGGCGAGGATGCCTGGCGTGGCGACCGCGGCGGCCACGCCCGCCGCGAGCAAGGCGCCGCGGAATCGCCGGGAGAAGACGAGCCAGGTCGCCGCGACGAGCAGGGACTCCAAGAGCCCGTAGTAGAAGTTGGCGAGCACCCCCACGCCGAGGGCGAGGCCGAGCCGCACCCAGGCGCCGGCGGTGTCGGTCCGCGCGGCGCGCAGCGCCGTCCAGAGCACCAGGGGCACCCAGTAGATGGCCACCACTTCGCTGATCCCGTTGTGCAGCTCGCAGAGCAACATGGGAGAGGTCGCCAGGGCGATCCCCGCGAACCAGGCGTGGGCACCCTTCCCCCACAGCTCCTCGGCCAGGGCTTGGGTGGCCGCGCCCGCCAGCGCGACCCGCGCCACCATCACCGCCTGGAACCCCGCGGCGGCGCCGAACGTGAGGGAGACGGGGAGCGCCGCCGTGGCGCCGACCGGGTCGATGTACCAGAGGACGCCTCCGGACGGCGCGCCGAGGAGACCCGTGCGCCAGGGGAGCACGCCGTGGCGGAGGCAGTCGGCGAACCACCAGTAGCCCCAGGCGTGGTTCCACACGTCCACGTCGGGGTGGCCGGTGAGCCCGCCGCGGGGGAGCACCACCGCCAGGGCGACGGCGAGCCAGCCGGCCAGCCGAACCAGACGCGCCCGCGGCCCGCTCACCCGACCGCTGCGCCGCCCACGCTGCGCTCCCAGGCGGGGCGGAAGGTGAGGTCGTACGGGTTCAATCCCCACCTTCGTCGACGAGCGCCGGACGCACACCGCGCTCATCGCGCACGAAGACCGGCGCGGCGAGGTCGACCACCGGGGCCGGAGCCGGGGCGGCGGGTCCGCGGCTCGCGCGCTCCTCCTCGGCGCTCGGGTGCGCGTCCGCCCGCGGGGCCGGGCGGCTCACCACCCGCACCGAGGAGCCCTCGGCGAGGTACCCGGGTCCGGCGGGCGCGGCGGGAGCCGTGGACTCCGCGGGCTTTCGGCCGCCGAAGTAGATGATCTGCTTCCAGCAGCGGCTCACCTCGTCGCCGAAGATGAGCACGATGTCGCCCGAGGCGGCGAGCTTCAACGCCCGGTCGATCGCGTCCACCTCCGACTCGAAGCGCTCCACCCGATCCCCACCGATGCCGGCCTTCGCGAGCTCGTCCGCGAGGATCCCGGTCACCTCGCCCTCGGCGCGTCCGCGCCGCGAGTCGTCGGACTTCAGCACGAAGTGATCGAACGACGGCCCGACGCGGCGCGCGATGGCGCGGATGTCCTCGTCGCGGCGGTCGCCAGGGGCGCTCACCACCACGATGCGCTTGCCGCCGGGGCGCAGCCCGTTGTCCGCGGCGAGGCGGTCCACCAGGGAGCACATCGCCTCGACCGCGGCCGGGTTGTGGCCGTAGTCGAGGATCACCTTGAAGCCGAGGGCGTCGTAGACGTTCCCGCGGCCGGGGGCCTGGAAGTAGGTCGTGTCGAACGTGCGGAGGCCCTGGCGGATGTCCTCCAGCTTCACCCCCATCGCCCACGCCATCCCGGCGGCGAACATCGCGTTCTGCACGTTGTGCAGCGCCTTGCCTTCCATCGTGGCGGGGATGAGGTGCGTCCACAAAAGCGGCATGTGCGCGCCGTTGTCGTAGAGGGTGATCATCTGCCCGTTGAGCCCGGCCTCCAGCGCCACGGCGCGCCCCCCCGCGCGGACGTGCTCGCGCACCAGCACGTTGTCCGGACGCAGCGTCACCCAGCAGATCGACCGTGCGACCGCCCGATCCGCCATCCGCAGGCAGTGCGGGTCGTCGGCGTTGAGCACGATGGTGTCGCGCGCCACCTCAATCGGGATGCGCTTGACGTCCGCGAGCTGGTCCAGCGTGTTCACCCCGCCGAGCCCGAGGTGGTCGGCGCTCACGTTGAGGCAGCACGCCACGTCGGGGTGACGGTAGCCGAGGCCGGCGCGAAGCATGCCGCCCCGCGCCGTCTCCAGCACCGCGCAGGTGACGTGGGGGTCGGTGAGCACCATCCGCGCGGCGACCGGGCCGGTCATGTCTCCCGACACGGTGAGGCGCCCGTTGATGTAGACGCCGTCCGTCGTGGTCATCCCCACGGTCTCCCCCCGGAGCTTGTGGATGTGGGCGAGCATGCGGGTGGCGGTGGTCTTGCCGTTGGTGCCGGTGATCGCCGCGATGGGGATCCGTGAGGCGGTGCCGGGCGGGAAGAGCATGTCGAGCACCTTGCCCGCCACGTCCCGCGGCTTTCCCTCGCTCGGCGCGACGTGCATCCGGAAGCCGGGCGCCGCGTTCACCTCGCAGATGCCTCCACCGACCTCCTTCCAGCTCTTCGCGATGTCCGGGGTGAGGAAGTCGACGCCGCAGACGTCGAGGCCGATGGCGGCGGCGGCGCGGATCGCCATGTCGCGGTTGTCGGGGTGGCAGACGTCGGTCTGGTCGATGGCGGTGCCGCCCGTGGAGAGGTTGGCGGTGCTGCGGAGGAAGAAGACCTCCCCGGCGGGGAGCACGCTCTCGGGCGTCTTGCCCGCCTTCTCCAGGAGCCGGAGCGCCTGGGCGTCCAGCTCGATGCGGGTGAGCGACTTCTCGTGGCCGATCCCACGGCGCGGATCGCTGTTGACGATCTCCACGAGCTGCGCGACCGAGCGCTCGCCGTCCCCGACGACATGGCCGGGCACGCGCTTCGCGACCGCCACCAGCTCCCCGTTGACCACGAGCATGCGGTGGTCGAAGCCCTGGATGAAGGTCTCCACGAGCACGCAGCTGGAGTGTTCTTCGGCCGCAACGAACGCGATCTTCACCTGCTCGGCGGTGGTGAGGCCGATGGAGACGCCGCGGCCGTGGTTGGCGTCGAGCGGCTTGACGACGACCGGGTACCCGAGGCTGTCGGCCGCCTCCACCGCGGCGTCCGCGTCGTAGACCTGGTCCTGCTTCGGGACGGGCAGGCCGAGGTCGCCGAGGATCTTGTTGGTGAGCTCCTTGTCGCCGGCGATGTCCACCGCGATGTGGCGCGTCTCGCCCGTGACGGTGGCCTGGATGCGCTTCTGCCGGAAGCCGTGGCCGAACTGCACCAGGGAGCCTTCGGAGAGCCGCACCCAGGGGATGTCCCGCGCCTCGGCCGCGCGCACCAGCGAGGCGGTGGAGGGGCCGAACGCCCGCTTCTCCGCGCCGCGGATGAGCGCGTGCAGCTCGGTGGTGAAGTCGAACAGCGGGTCGGGTTCGGCGTCACCCCGCAGCTCGGCCGGCAGGAGCGAGTGCAACAGGCGTAGGGCGAGCAGCCCGGCCTTCTCGCCCACCCAGGCGTCTTCGTACTCGTAGACCATGTGGTACTGGCCGAGCGTGCCGTTTCCCCGGGTCTTCCCGAAGGTGACCTTCGCGCCGGCGAGGTTCTGCAGCTCGATGGCCACGTGCTCCATCACGTGCCCGAGCCAGGTGCCGCCGTCTTCGCGGAGCCGCCGCACGAAGCCGCCCGACTCCCCGTAGGAGCAGCCGTGCTCGGAGAGGCTGGGCACGCGGGCGAGGAGCCCGTCCACGAAGCCGGGGATCGTGGCGCTGGGCGCGGTCTCCAGCGGCCCGAGGTCGAGCGTCATCCGGATGACCTTGAAGTTCGCGTAGAGGTTGGGGCCGACGTAGACGCGCTGGTCGAGGATCCGCACGAAGCACCGGGGGGAGCGCCGCGAGCTTAGCGGATCCGAGGGGGGCCGGTCACGCGGGCGACGTCGCCGGAGGCGGCTCCAGCTCCATGTCCCGCTCCAGGGTGACGAGCCCCGAGTCGATCACCTGGACGGCAAACCTGGTTTTCCTTGGGTGCCCGTAGACGGCCCGGAGCTCCGGGCCTTGCTCGGCCAGGGGGTACTCCGCCGGCACCGCGAGCCACTTGCCACGCACCAACCGCTCCACGGACCACCCGGCGTCGGAGCGCCGAAAGCTCAGCGACACCGACCACCAGCCGCCGGTGAGCGTGTGGGGGCGCTGGAGCCCGTCCCGCACCAACGCCCTGGCGCCCCGGTACAGCGCCTTCCGTGCGGCCTCCGCGCGCTTCAGGTCCGTCGGCGCGCGGAGCGCCGACCCCGCGGCGAGCCATTCGCGGAAGGCCGCCACCAGCGCTTCGGGGACCGTTCCGTCCTCGACCGCAGCGGCGCCCAGCTCGGGGAGCGGCTCCGTGCACGACGGCACGCCGGTGGTGCCGGCGGCGAGTCGTTGCAAGAACGCCTCGATATTCACTGCGATAACCCTACATTCTCCGTCGATGCCGAGGAGGACGACCGCGGGCTCTGCTTCGGCGAGCCACATCGCGACCACGCCGCCGTCCCCCAGGCGGAGGAAGGGGACCAGCTCCCGGAGCGGCCCGCCGCGCAACCTCAACAGATTCGCAGGGTTCGACCAACCAACCTGAAAAGGGAGCGGTCGCTCCGCCCGGGCCGCGGCGGCCACCTCTGCGAGCCGTAGCAGCGCCGGCGGGACGCGGTCGGGCGGCAATCGGCGCAAAATCGGCTCGAGGTGCACCGGACGTCTCATGCCGCGGTCTTAGCACGAGACGTCGCGACCCCCGTGACTTCGGTCCGGACGGAGCCGTGGCCGTACGTTCGGGCTTCTGCGGATGTCGAAGTCGGGGCTCAGATCAGCTCAAACGCCCGGACCTTCACGGCGTCCTTCACCAGCTCGGCGCGACAGGAGAGGCGCCATTCGGGGGAGTAGCCGTTCTCCTTGAGCGTGGCGCGCTCGCGAGCGGTCTGTTCCCCGAGGTTCCCGGCGCCTTCGAGCACCTCGACCCGACAGGTACCGCAGGTGGACTCCGAGCAGCCGCTGGCGATGGGGCGACGCAGCCGGGAGGAGGCGCTGAGCACCGTGGCGCCCACCGACGCATCGGTGGACTGCTCCACGCCGTCGGGCCCGACCACGGTCAGGGACACCTTGGGGGGAGGAGGCGCGGCGGCGACGGGCGCGCTCGCGATGCCGAACAGCGCCTTGAGGCGCCGACGGAGGCCGAACGGGGAGGGCATGGGAGCTCCGGGTAGCGCGCGGTCTAGCGCAGGAACCGCGAGAGCGCGAGCAGCGTGAGCGCTCCGGCCACCGCACGGGTGAGCCAGCGCACCACGTCCGAGCTCTCGCTGTTGTCGGTGATGCGGTTGCCGAACGCCGCGCCCAGCAACATTCCCCCGGCCATTCCGCCGAGGTGTGCGCCGTTGTCGATGAACGGGAGCACGAAGCCCAGGCCCAGGTTCCCGATGACCCAGGGCCAGAGGAGCGGCCCGAACCAGCGCCGGGTGTGCGGGTGGAGCTTGCCGCCCCACCGCCACCCGAACGCCACCATCGCCCCGAGCATCCCGAACGCGCCGCCGCTCGCCCCGACGGTGAGCTCGCTGCCCGCCAACCACGAGCCGAGCCCGCCGGTCACGGTGCTCACGAAGAACAACAGCCACACCCGACCGGGGCCGTACACCGCCTCCAGCACCTCCCCCACCGCCCAGATGGCGCTGAGGTTCATCAGCAGGTGCCCCACGTTCCAGTGGAGCACGCCGTACTCCACCAGGCGGTCCCACTCGCCGTGCCGGGCGAGGTCCCGGGTGCGCCCGCCGAGGAGCTTGAGCACCTCCAGGCTGCGGTTCCACCCGAAGACGCGCCAGAGCGGCTGGCCACGCGAGAGGTCCATCAGGCAGGACCAGCCGTAGGTGACGACGAGCAGCCCGCAGAGGGCGAGGGTGCCGCGTGGCCGGTCGCGGAGGTAGTAATCCAGGCGCTTCTCGGCGCGCTCCCAGCTCCGCTCCATCCGGGTGTCGGGCGGAGGGTTCGCCGCGCTCATCGACGCACCTCGTAGAGCACCGCGGTCTCGAGCGGGCGGCCGCTCAGCCCGAAGGGGAGCACGCCGAGCGTCTCCGCGTAGAGCCCCACGCGCCCGCGCACGTCCACCACGCGCAGCGGGAAGCCCCCTTCGACCTCCTCCACCTGGATCGGCTCCCAGCTCGCGGGCACCTTCCCGCCCGAGTTGCCGAGCACCAGCACCGTCGACCCCACCTCGGGCGTGTCGGTGTCGACCATCCGCTTCCAGCCGGCGGCCTCGAGCGTGGCGCGGGCGGACCACTCGGCGGCGAAGAGGCCGGGCGGCACCTCCCGGGCGGCGGCGGCCGCGAGGCCCCGCTCCGCCGCCTCCTCTCCCGCCGCGCAGAACTGCCAGTCGGCGATGGCGAGGCCAGCGGCGACCACGGCGCCGACGCCGCTGACCACCAGCTGCACACGCTTGCCCGACGTGAGGTCCTCGGCGGAGCGCGCGAGGACGATCGCCAGGGGGGTGGCGGCGGGCAGGAGGTACCGGGCGCTCGCGTAGTTGTGGACCAGGATCACCCCGACGAAGGTCGCGGCGATCATGCCCCCGAGGAGGATGCCGTCGTCGCGGTCGCCCTTGCGGCGGCGGAGCGGGGACTGGAAGAGGCCGTCGAGGCCGCGGGAGAGCGCGGCGCCGCCGAGGCTCGCGCAGAGCAGCAGGAAAACCACGCCGCCCGCCTCGATCTCCACCGGCCGCGCCCACACCAGCGCCCCGATCGCGAGGGCGAGCCCGATCGCGGCGTGGACGGGGCGGAAGTAGAGCAGCCCCGCCGTGGCTGGGAGCAGCGCGCCGCGGCTGAGCACGCCGAGGAGCCGCCCGGCAAGCGGACCCCGGGCGACCAGCTCACGGCTGCGCCACACCGCCGCGAGGTGCCACTCTCCGTGCTCTGTGCGCAGCCAACCTTCGACGCCGCCCACCATCGCGGCGGCGGGCGCCCAGAACGCCAGCGGGTGCCCGCGCCGCCATCCGTGCAGGAGCAGCACGAGGGCGAAGAGCGCCGCGGGGTACTTGGTCTCGATCGCGGCGCCGAGCGCGACGCCGCCGAGGAGCGTCCAGGGCACGCGGGTGTCGGAGAGCCCCTCTCGGTAGAACGCCACGGCGGCCGTGGAGAGCGCCACATACGGCAGGTCGATCATCAGGCTGTCTTGCAGCCCGAGCACCACGATGGCCGACCCCAGCCAGGCCACCCCGGCGACCTCGGGATGGTGCGTTGTCCGCCGCATCCAGAGCGCGCTCGACCCCGCCCACAAGAGCACCCAGGGCAGCGAAGCGAGGCGCGCCAGCGGCAGCGACTCCAGCGTGGAGAGCAGCTTCGCCCACCACAAGAACAACGGCGGATGGGCGTAGAGCCACCCCTGCTGCCCCTGCCAGGTGCGCATCCAGCCGTAGGGGTCCTCCCAGGTGACCACCCGGCCGAGCCAGCGGTAACTCTCTTCGTCGATCGCCAGGGGTTTGAGCAGGGCAACCCCGTAGACCAGCAGCGTGGCGCCGACGAGCCACCAGGGGAACGGACCGGGCGCCGCGGCGGGATCGGATGCGCCCGCGGAGCGCCCGGGGCTCACCGGAGGCCCACGAAGCGGGCGAATTGGCGGTAGCCCTCGGCGAGGAGCGCGGCGCTCGCGTACTCGTCGGCCTGGTGGGCCTGGGCGGAGAGGCCCGGGCCGAGGTTGACCGCGTCGATCCCGGCCTGGGAGAGCCGAGCCACGTCGGTCCATGCCTGCTTGGCGGTGACGGCGTTGCCGTTCTCGGCGAGGAAGCGGGCGAGGAGCGGGTTGTCGAGCACCACCCGTCCGCTCGGGGCCACCTCGACAATCTCCACCTCGGGTGGGTGCGCGGGGCAGGCGTCGGCGCAGAACCGGCGCACGGCGGCCACGGCGTCGTCGTCGCTGCGGCCGGGGGCGAAGCGGAAGTTGAGGTTGAGCGAGAACCGTTCGGGGATCACGTTGCGGGTGGCGCCGCCCGTGGCGAGGGTGGCGCTGAGCACCTCGCGGAAGCGGTGGCCGGCGCAGTCCACGTCCACCGGGGCGAGGGCGCCGAGGGCGGCGAGCAGCGGCGCGGCGGCGTGGATCGCGTTGGTGCCCTGCCAGGGGCGAGCGGAGTGGGCGGCCTTTCCCACGAAGGTGACCGTGGCGTGGAGCGTGCCGAGGCAGCCGACCTGCACCACGTTGTCGCTCGGCTCCAGGCAGAACGCCAGCGCGGCGCGCTTGAGCCAGGGCACGCTCGTGAGCACCGGCCCGAGGCCGCTCTCCGCCCAGGGGCCCTCCTCCTTGTCGTAGAAGACGAAGCCGAGGTCCACCGCGAGGTCCCGGCCGTCTCCCACCGCGAGCGCGAGCTCGAGCATCACCGCGAGGCCGCCCTTCATGTCGCTGGCGCCGAGGCCGTAGATCCGGTCGCCCTCCACGCGGACGCCGCGATCGCCGGGCTTCGGGGGCACGGTGTCGGTATGGCCGACGAGGAGCACCAGCGGCCGGCCGGGGCGAGAGACGGTGCGGGCAAGCACGCTCTCGCCCACCCGCTGCACCGCCAGCGGCGTGTCACGGAGGATGGCCTCCACCCGCTCGGCGCACGCCGCCTCGGCGCCGGTGACGCTCGCGATGCGGCAGAGCTCCACGGTACGGCGAACGAGCGCGTCGGACATCGGCGGCGCTTATCTCATGGTCCTCCCGGTGGAGGTCGCAGCGGGGGGGCCACTCCGATAACGGACCGGTGCGTGACCGCCGCCGAGCTGGGCCTGATCCTGTGGCTGGGGGACGATGTCCCGCTCGGCAGCTCCGGCTTGCAGCCCGGCCTCGCGTACGGCGCGCGGGCCCGGGTGCGCCCGTTTCCAAACGCGGGGTTGGAGCTCGGCTTCTCCAGCGGGCCGCGGGGGTACGACGCGGTGGTGGACGGCGTGGGCTTCCTCGGCGATCCGGTGGACGACGTGGTGGCGATGCCGCTGGTGGGCGTGGGCGCGCGCGTGTCCAAGGACCCGGAAGTGCTCCTCGAAGCCGGCTTCGGCGTGGACCTGGTGCTGTTCTCCGCGCTCGATCTCCGCCCCGACCTCCGCGTCACCTGGACCCCCAGCGACCACGCCGGCCTGCTGCTCACCTTCGGCGTCAACGCGCACCTTCCCCGCGGCTTCGACCGCGACAAGGACGGCGTGAGCGACCGCCTGGACCGTTGCCCCGACACCGCCGAGGACCGCGACGGCTTCCTCGACGACGACGGCTGCCCCGACCCCGACGACGACAACGACGGCGTGCCGGACGCGGCGGACAGCTGCAAGGGTGTCGCCGAAGACCGTGACGGCTTCCTCGACGGGGACGGGTGTCCCGAGCCCGACAACGACGGCGACGGCCTCATCGACGACCGCGACCTCTGCATCGGTGCCCCCGAAGACTTCGACGGCTTCCGCGACCTCGACGGCTGCCCCGACCCCGACAACGACGAGGACAAGATTCCGGACGTGTCCGACCGCTGCCCCAACGTGCTCGAGGACGCCGACGGTTGGGAGGACGACGACGGCTGCCCCGACCCCGACAACGACGGCGACGGGGTGGGCGACGCCTTCGACCTCGCGCCCAACCTCCCGGAGAACATCAACTTCTTCGAGGACACCGACGGCAACCCGGAGACGCTCCCCCTGCTCCTCCGCAAGGTGCTCGGCGAGCAGCCGCGCTACCGCTTCAACCGCAACACCCTCACCGATGCGGGCGCCGAGCGGGCCGAGCTGCTCGCCGGCGCGCTGAGCGAGTACCCCGAGATTCGAGTGCGCGTGACCGTCTCCGATCTCGACGGCGACCGGGCGCAGCGCCGCGCCGTCGCCATCGCCGCGGCGGTGGTGGTGGCGGGAGCGGAGGCGGATCGCGTCGAACCCGCGGGCGTGGAGGGCGAGGCGGGGGTGATGGTGGAGCTGATTCCTTGAAGCCGGCGCCCCGGCGCGGTACGGCTTGGAGCGGGGCGTGATCGAGAGTCGGCTTGCGCCCTTGGACCCGCTCGGTTAGCCGCGCAAGCTCTCAGGATGGTGCAAGGTGTACGCAGTCGTGGTTTCCGGCGGCAAGCAGTACCGGGTCTCCGAAGGCAGCCAGGTCGTGGTCGACCGGGTTGCCGCCGAGGTCGGTGCGCAGATCGAGTTCGCCGACGTGCTGATGATCGGGGGCGACAAGCCTCAGGTCGGCGCGCCCAGTGTTCCGGGCGCCAAGGTGAAGGCCACGGTCGTGGCGCACGAGCAGGGGGAGAAGACGGAGTACGTCCGTTATCTCCACCGCCGTCGCACTCGCACCCAGAAGAACGGGCGGGCCAAGCTGTCCGTCCTCCAGATCAACGGAATCGAGGTCTGACCCATGGCACACAAAAAAGGTCAAGGTAGTTCGCGCAACGGGCGCGACTCGAACCCCCAGTACCGCGGGATCAAGGTCGGCGAGGGCCAGTCGGTCACCTCCGGCTCGATCCTCGTGCGTCAGCTCGGCTCCGTGTTCCACGCTGGCAAGAACGTCAGCGTGGGCAAGGACTGGACCCTCTTCGCCGTCGCCGACGGCAAGGTGAAGTTCGAGTCCCGGGCCAACAAGAAGCTGATCTCCGTCTACCCCGCCGAAGCGTAAGCTTCGCGGATCGGGCGCCTGCGGGCGAGGCCAAGGCCTCGCCCGTCGGCGTTTTTGCGTTCGGGGCGAACGTTCTGGCCCCAGCCCCGGCGGCCGGCCCCAGCGCTGGGCTTCGGCTGCGGGGCCGGCGTTCTTCGTCCAGGGTGGCGAAGGGGGGGGGCGCCCCACCGCCCATCCTCCCGGGCGACGTCGCGGTCGAGGAGCCGCTGGGGCGAGAAGGGTCCGGCGGGGCAGCCCCGTTGTGGCGCGCGTCGCCCGGTGCGCGCACCGCCGCGCTCCTCGGGCCGCCCGGCGGCCGGCCTCCTCTCGAAGCGCGACGGTTCACGGCCGGGCCCCGCCCGGCCGGCGCCTGACCCCGGTCCTCCGGAGCGCCGACGGTGGTCTGGCGCCCCTGTGTCCCTCGTTCCGCCCCTCGGCTACCCGACCGCCAGCTCCAAGCGGCGCACCTGGCCGAGGAACTCCGCGAGGCGATCGCCGGAGAGCGACTCCTCCTTCAACAGCGCCGCGGCCATCTGGTCGAGGACCTCGCGGTTCTGGCGGACGAGCATCCGGGCGCGCTCTTGCGCCGCTTCGACCAGCTTGCGCACCTCGGCGTCGATGAGCCGGGCCGTCTCGTCGCTGCGGTCGGACTCGACGGTGCGGCTGCCCATGCCGAACGGGTTGCGGCGCTCGGTGGAGTAGTTGATCGGGCCGAGCGCCTCGGACATGCCGAACTCGGTGACCATGCGCCGGGCGAGGTCCGTCGCCTGTTGGATGTCGTTCGCGGCGCCGTTGTTGTACTCGCCGTAGACCAGCTCTTCGGCGCAGCGACCGCCGAACGCCACGGTCATCATCGCCAACATCTGCGGGCGGCTGTGGGTGAACCGCTCCTCGGCGTCGCGGAAGCTGGTGTAGCCGAGGGCCCCGATGCCACGCGGGATGATCGTGACCTTCTGCACGGTGGAGCTGTTCGGCGACCCCGCCGCGACGATGGCGTGGCCCGCCTCGTGCACCGCCGTGCTCTTGCGCTCCTCCTCCGACAGCCGTCGGCTCTTGCGCTCCAGGCCCATCGAGATGCGCTCGACGGCGTCTTCGATCTCGCGCTGCCCCACCGAGTCCTTGTTGTGGCGAGCCGCGAGCAGCGCCGCTTCGTTGAGCGCGGTGCCGAGGTCGGCGCCGACGAAGCCCGGGGTGACCTGGGCGATCCGCTTCAGATCGACATCCGGGGCGAGCGCGAGCTTCGCGGCGTGCACCCGGAGGATGGCCTCGCGCCCGCGGACGTCGGGACGGTCGACGAGCACCTGCCGGTCGAAACGACCGGGGCGGAGGAGCGCGGCATCCAGCGTGTCGGGGCGGTTGGTGGCCGCCATGAGGATGATGCCCTTGCGGCCGTCGAACCCATCCATCTCCACGAGGAGCTGGTTGAGCGTCTGGTCGCGCTCGCCTTCGCCGCCGCCGGGGACGCCGGCCATGCGGGCTTTGCCGATGGCGTCGATCTCGTCGATGAAGACGATGCACGGCGCGCGCTCGGCGGCCTGCTTGAACAGGTCGCGCACGCGGGCGGCGCCGACGCCCACATAGAGCTCCATGAAGTCGGAGCCGGAGAGCGAGAAGAACGGCACGCCGGCCTCGCCAGCGACGGCGCGCGCGAGGAGCGTCTTGCCGGTGCCAGGCGGGCCGACCAGCAGCACGCCCTTGGGGATCTTGCCGCCGAGCCGGGTGAACCGCTCGGGGGTCTTGAGGAACTGGACGAGCTCGTTGAGCTCCTCCTCCGCTTCGTCGATGCCCGCCACGTCCTTGAAGCTGACGCCGGTTCCTTCTTCGGGCGCGAGCTTGGCCTGCGAGCGGGAGATTCGGGCCGCGTTCGGCGCGTCCTGCTGGGGCCGCAGCATGTTGAACAGCACGATGATGATCATGAAGCTGAACAACATCGTGATCGGCAGGGCGTTGCCGCAGTTGGACGGCTCATCCGCCCCGTACGGCACCTTGGCCGCCTTGAGCGCGGTGACGAGGCTCTCATCCTCCGCGACCACGTAGCTGCGCACGGTGGTGGCCGGCAGCGTGTCTGCCGGCTTGGTCGTGGCCTCCACTGCGCCGCCGCCATCGAAGGTGACGCTGGCGATCTCGCCGCGTTCAACCTTCTGGATCAGGTCGGCCTGGGTCAGCACGACCGACGGAATCCTGGAGGACAGGTACCCGGCGATCGCGATCGCCACCACTACCGCAAGGATCACGCCGCTGGAGAGATTGGGTCGCACCCTACAGCGTTAGTCACGTTGGCGGCGGCGGACAAGCGCCGCGGCCGCGGCAAGCGCGAACCACGACAGCTCGAGACCGCCAGTCGTGGAGCATCCCCCTGGCGTATTGTCGGTGGCGCCCGTGTCGTCGTAGCCTTCGGAGGCCTTGCGGGTGGGCACGAAGGTGCAGGCGCCGCCTTCTTTGTCGTTCTCGTCGTCGTCGACCAGGCCGTCGCAGTCGTTGTCGTAGCCGTCGCAGTACTCCACCGCGCCGACGAAGACCCAGGGGTCGCGGTCGTCGCAGTCGTCCTGGGTGCGATCGGCCTCCACGTCCTTGAAGCCGTCGCCGTCGTCGTCGAAGCCGGGGCCGCCTTCGTCGATGATGGTGTCGCAGTCGTTGTCGCGCCCGTCGACGACCTCCGTGCCGTCGGGGGAGACGAGCGGGTCGGCGTCGTCGCAGTCGCCCTGGAGCTCGGACCAGCCATCGCCGTCGTCGTCGTGGCCGTCGGTGTTCTCGTCGATCACCCCGTCGCAGTCGTCGTCGATCTGGTTGTAGATCTCGTCGGCGTGCGCGCCGACCAGCGGGTTGGCGTCGTCGCAGTCCTTGAGGCCGCCGCAGTCGCCGCCGCTCTCAGAGCAGCCGTCGCCGTCGTCGTCGGTGCCGACGGAGTCGTCCACCAGCTCGTCGATCTCCCCGTCGCAGTCGTTGTCCTTGCCGTCGCCGGCGGTCTCGTTGCGGGAGGGGTTGATGTCGGAGTGGTCGTCGTCGCAGTCGCCGCCGCAGGTGGTCCACCCGTCGACGTCCTTGTCCCAGCCGGAGGGGTCGAGGCTCTCTTCGCAGTTGTTGCCGATGAGCCGCACGGTCTTGCCGGTGAGGCCCTCGCTGTTGCTCTGGAGGGTGAGCTGGGCCTCGACGGGGTTGGTGTCGGCCACCGTCCATCCGAGGACGATCTGGTCGGTCTGGCCGGTGAGGACGGTGAGCGGCGGCAGCGTGCGCGCCACCATCACCGGGTTGTCGATCTCGAGGCTGGTGAGCGTGAGGGGGACGACGCCGCAGTTGATCACGTCGACGCCGGCGGAGTAGTCGCCGCCGACCGCCGGGTGGTGGCCGAAGTCCACGAAGTCGGGGCGCGAACGCCCACAGGCGTAGTCGGCGAGGCCGCGGAGCTGCACGCGCCAGATGGTCCACTCGGTGTCCTCATCGGGGAGCGGCGCGGTCTCCGTAGAGGAATTGTCGTTGGACCAGATCGTCAACAGGCCCTGGTAGTAGCCCTTGGCGGTCGGGTGGAAGGTGACCGGGAGGGCGAGGGTGTCGTCCTCTTCGTCCTTGGAGTATTTCGAGAGGTCGAGACAGTCGGCGGTGCCGTCTTCGTCGCGATCGCACGTGTCGGCCCAATCGGCGTCTTCCACGGCGAACGCGGGCTCGGTGACCCCCTCGGGCGTGAGCACGTCCTCCGCGACGATCTCGAAGATGCGCACGGTTCCGAGGCCCTTGGAGAAGAGCGGCACGGTGAAGTCCTGGGAGCCGTTCACCGCGGTGGCGCCGGCGTCGACGTAGGAGAACCCGTCGAGCACGCGGGAAGCCGCTTGGAGGTTGCTATCGGCTTGGTCGCACCCGAGGGCGCAGGTCAACAGGACGATCGACAGGTTGCGCATGAGGGGCGCAGCATACGCCGAGTCGGGCCCCTGATTCAAGACCGAGATGCCACCGAGTCCAAGGTGTCCTTGGTCTTGCGGTAGAGAAACCGGGCCTGCTGCCAGTTGTCGCCGATGCAGACGAGGCCCAGTTTTCCGAATTCGGAGAGCGCCCCGATGAGGTGGAAGACGGTGCCGCGCTCGGAGCTGGAGTGGAAGTGCAGCTCGTGCTCCACCGCGAGGTCCACCAGGTCGGCCGGGCCGAGGCCCTTGTAGTTGTCGTTCTGGAGGCTGTCGGAGGCGTAGTAGTACTTCGGACGGCCGGTCTGGCTGTAGAACAGGCCGTCGTCGGGGTTGTACGTGCCGTCGGTGAGGAAGCGCAGCGTGAGGTAGGGGTGGGTGGTCCCGCCTTTTCGCAGGTTCACTTCGATGGCGTAGTGTTTCCATTCGCCGTCTTCGCGTACGGAGACGAAGTCGGTGGCGAACCGGCCGATCACTCCCTTGGTGGCCAGCACCTCGGCGATCTGCATGCCGTAGCCCTGCACCTGCATGCGGTACTCGTCGGCCGCCGGGAAGGTGCAGCCGAGGAACACCTGCCCGCTCGGCCCGCCGAGCACCTGATCGTGGGTGGAGATCGGCATCGCCCGGCCGTGGGCGTTCACCCGGTTCTGGCAGGAAGGCGAACGCTTGTCGTCACCCTCCACGAAGGCCTCCACCACGCCCTGCATCTGCTGGTACTTCGCGTGGTAGCGCTCCCAGTACTCGCCGGGGGCTTCGAAGCGGAGGTTCGGGAGCTGGTCGCGGATCCAGGAGCGGAGATCGGCGCCGCGGCGGCCCTCGGCGCCGGCGTAGTAGAACAGCGCGTTTCCTTCGCCGGAGAACCCGTCGTTGAGCTTCACCACGGCGCGGCGACGCGTGGGGTCGCGCTCAAACAGCACGGAGAGGCCCTCGGCGATGTCGGTGCCGTCGCGGAGGTCCTCGAAGCCGTCGGGGAAGAGCACGCCCGCTTCGCGGAAGATGCGCCGGCAGCCCGACTTGGTGCCGAGGCCGTAGAGCGCGGGGTCGTTCGCGTAGAGCGGGATGCCGAGCTGCACCGCGAGGCTGCGCTCGAACTCGGAGCTGTTGAAGCACACCAGGTGCGCCACCTCGGGGTCGGGGATGGCGGCGCGGATGCGCTCGATGAGCCGGGGCCGGGCAAGGATCTTCGCGGTGAGCGGCTGCTTGCTCGCGTCGGAGCAGTGCAGGAGCAGGAGGCGCTCCCGGGCGTGCGACGACGGCACCCCGGTGAGCAGGTGGAGAAAATAGTCGACCACGATCGGGTCGAGCTGCTGGCTGGTGACGAAGACCACCCGCGTGCGCGGCCGCCGGAGGAGCATCAGCATGTACAACATGCGCTCCTCGTAGTGGTGCACGCCGGTCACCTTGGAGAGCTCCTGAGGATCGAGGCTCAGGCTCGGCACCACGACGACGGTCTGCTCTTGCGTGCGCCGCGCGGTGACCTTGGTGAACAGCGCGGGGAGCTTCGCCTGGAGGGCGTGGAAGGCAACGATCTCGTCGGAGGAGCCGGGCAGCATGCGCGGAGAGTGTACCAGAGCGGGGGGCGGCCGGGGCGGCGCGTCCTGCGCGGGGAGCTCCGCCCCTACCGCAGCCACTTCCGCTTCGCCGCTTCGTGCTCCGCCACCGTCTTCGTGGGGTGGATCGTGCCGGTGGCGTCGTGGAGGTAGTACCAGTAGTCGGTCTTTTCGGGGTGCAACGCCGCGTCGAGCGCGGCGGCGCCGGGGTTGCCGATGGCGGTGGGGGGGAGCCCGGCGCGCAGGCGGGTGTTGTAGGGGTCGGCGGGGTCGAAGAGCCGCTTGAGGAAGGCGGGCTCGTCGTTCCAGTCGGGGAGGGGGTAGCGGGAGGTGGCGTCGATCCCGAGGTTCCACCCGGCGTCCAGCCGCTTCCACATGATGTCGGCCACCAACGGCCGGTTGGCGGGCGTCCGCTCTTCGCGCTCCACCATGCTCGCGACGATGACGACCTGGGCGAACGGGCGCGTGCCCGGGTCGCTCACCGCCCCGGCGCCGAAGCGCTCTCCGAACGTGGAGAGCTGGCGGGTGACGAAGGTCTTCACCTCGAACCGATCGGGGGTGACCTGGTAGGTCTCCGGGTAGAGGTAGCCCTCCAGGGAGCCCTCGGGCACGGGGAACCCCGGCTGGTACTCGGCGCCGTGTTCCGTGGCCGCGAGGTACTGCCCTGCTTCGATGAGCCCCTTCGCGGCGAGGGCGGCGTCGATGTCGCCGCGGCGCCAGCCTTCCACGACGGTGAACGGCACGTCGTCGGGGATGGGGACGCCGCAGAGGGCGGCGAGGAGCTGCTCGGCGGTCATCCCCGGGCTGGCGCGGTGTTTGCCGGCCTTGATGCACGAGCCGTCGGCGCCGAGGCGCAGGTACCAGGTCCAGTCGTCGGCCGACTGCACCAGCCCGGCCCCCGCGAGCTCCGGCCCGAGGCCCCGGGCGCTGGACCCCTTCGGGACCTCGAAGACGACCTCCGTGGTGTCGCCCGGCTTGGGGGCGGCGCCGTAGTCGCAGGCGGCGAGCAGCAGAAGGACCATGAGGGCTCCGGGGCGGCGGGTCGCCGCGGGAGGCTGGTAACTCCCGGGGTGGAGCGCAACGACCGCGGGGCCTCGGCTTTCGCGGGCGCGTCGGGGCGCCATCTGGGCCGCTTCCGCCTGGTCCCAGTTAGGCCCGTTCGGCGTGACCGCGCTTCCCACTCCGGGAGGCCGAAGGGGCGGGAGGGGCGCGATGGCCGGGAAGGCAGGCGAGCTGCGGGCGGTCGAGGTGATCCGGGCGTTTCGCCCCGGCGGTCCGGCCAGCGTGGAGGTGGCTCCGGGGGCGCGGCTGTGGGGCGCCCAGGTCGACGGCCACTGGCGCCTCTTGTTCAACGGCGCCGATCTCGACGTGCCCGACGGCACGGTCGGGGAGATCGACAGCGTGGAGGTGAAGCAGGCCGCCGAAGAGCGGCGCTCCGCCCGCGAGGAGGAGTACCAGTCGGCGCCGACGCCGTCGAAGGGGTGAGGGGAGGGCGAGGGCGCCCGGCCTACGCCGCGGTCACCGCTCCCGTCGGAGCACCGCCACAAACAACGTGTCCGCGTCCGCATCCGGGGCCCCGCTGAGGCCCTGGCGCTCCACCACCCAGCCGGGGTCGGCGGCGAGGAAGGCCTCCACGACCTCCTCGTCCTCCTCGGCCCACACGCTGCACGTGGCGTAGACCAACGCGCCGCCCGGACGCACCGCCTCCGCCGCGTGCCCGAGCAGCTCGAGCTGCTGCGCCGCCCAGCGGGGGATCGCCGAGGGCACCGAACGCAGGCGCGCGTCGGGGCGGCGGCGCCAGGTGCCCGAGCCGCTGCACGGCGCGTCGAGGAGCACGGTGTCGAAGCCGCCGCGGAGCGCGACCTCGTCGGGTACGTGCGCCGGCCCGCGGCCGTCCCAGGGCCAGACGCGGACGTTGCGCCCGTCCACGCGGGCGAGGCGCTTGCGCAGCTCCGCGAGGCGGGCGGGGGCGGCGTCGGAGGCGTGGACGGCGCCCCGGCCGCCCAGGCGCGCCCAGAGGTGCAGCGTCTTGCCGCCGGTGCCGGCGCAGGCGTCCCAGACGAGCTGGCCCGGCGCCACCGGCACCGCCTCGCCGACCCGCTGGCTCGCGAGGTCCTGGATTTCGACACGCCCTTCCCGCCACGCCCGGGTGCGGAAGACGGGCGTGGGGCCCTCCACGGCCAGGGCCGCACCGTCCTGTGCCTCCACCCGCAGGCCGTCCGCGCCGAGCATGTCGCGGACCGAGGCGGTGTGGCGGGGCTCGGCGACGCGGAGCCAGAGCGGGGGGCGGGTGCCCTGCAGGGTGCGCCAGCGGTCCACCCAGTCGCGGCCCGAGCGGGCTTCGCGGCGGGCGAGGGCGGGGGCGTGCCAGGGCGGGAGGCCGGCGCGCACGAGGGCGGCGAGGGTGGCGACCTCGGGGTCCGTGGAGGTGGCGGCCATCTTCTCCAGCGCGGCCACGTCGCCCACCGGATCAGCGCCGGCGGCGTAGGCGCGCACCCGTTCGGCGAACGCGGCGTCGGCGGCGCGCCAGAGCTGGAGCAGGTCGCGGGGGCGGCGGATGACGGCCGCGAATTTCAGGAGGGCGGCCTCGGTGGTGCGGCCGCGTGCGCGGAACGGAGCGAGGGCGGCGAGCGTGCCCCACGCGACCGCCGCGTCGAGGAACGTGACGATGGAGGCGGCCTTCGGGTCGCGGGCGAGACCCACGGTGCGCAGCCACTCCCCCAACCAGCGGTCGACGGCGGGCGGCACCTCGCCAGCGCCCAACCAGGCGAGGAAGGCGCCCAATTCCACGTCCCCGCCGGGGGCGGGAGGGGCGACGGGGGACTCGGGCTGGCGGCGAGGGCGGCGGGACATGCGGCGCGGCTAACCGGGCGCCGCCCTCCGGTTCGCTCAGGTGGCGTCGTCCACGTTCACGCCGGTGTAGCTCCACGCGGCGTCGCAGAGCTCCACCGTGGCGCAGGCGGGGCCCTCGCAGGTGGTGGTCCAGGCGACCTCGGCGGCGAGCTTTTTGGGGGCGGACCACGCGCCGGACCAGGCGCGGTTGACCGTCAGCACGCTCTCACCTTCCGCATCCAGCGCGTCCACCACCGGGGCGTCGGCGCAGGAAAAGTCGGTTCCATCGAGGGTGCAGGGGTTGTCGTCGAACCAGAGCTCGGTCTCGCTCTCGATGTACGCCTCGACGACGTACTGCGGCTCGGGCTCCACAAAGCCGCCGCCGCCGAGGCTGCACGTGGTGGACCACTCCGCCGTCTCCACCAGGTAGGTGCCGGGGAGGGGGGCGCAGCCGATGAGGAGCACCACGATCATCCGCTTTGGTTAGCACACGGGGCGGCCCCGTGGCATGATCGCGGCATGTGGCTCCTGCTCAGCGCGTGCGTCCAGAACTCCCCGGGGTTCGATCCGTCGGGTTCCCGCACCGATCTCGACGATGGGGCCGGCTCCGTCACCGGCGGCGGGAACGACACCGCTGCGGACACCGCGACGGACACCGGCGGCGACTCTGGCGCCGCGGTGATCTGCGGCGCCGGGGACGTCACCCTGGCGATGTACGTAGAGGACGACAGCGCGACCACCGGCACCGCGTTCTCCTGGCCGATCGCCATCACCACCCGCGCCGTGTTCACGAATCCTTGCGACGGGCGACTCCAGTTCACCACCGCCACCTCCTGCCTCGTGGACACCTGGACGCTCACCGACGGCACCGGCGCAGACACCAGCTTCTCCGGCAATTGTGTCGACAGCACCACCACCTGGACCCTCGATGCGCAGGAGGCCACCTCGGTCACCGCGTCGTGGGGCGAGCTGGAGCGGAGCACCTACCAGGTCACGGCGTCCACGGCGCTCGGCCGGTCCGCCACCGAGTTCTTCTCGGTGCAATGAGCGGGTTGGAAGGGTGAGGGTCAGGGTTCCCCCTCCCGGCCCTCCTCCATCCTCGCGAGCCAGGACGAGCGTCGGCAGCGCCGCGCCGACGTTGGTCTTGGCTCGCGACGGTGCAGGGCCGCCGGGAGGTGGGACCAACCTGCTCTATCGACGCCTCATCCGGCGCAGAGATCGTCCACGTTGAGCGAGACCGGCTCCGTGGTGCAGGCGGCGAGGGTCACCGCGGACTGTTCGCTCATGCAGCCGCTGCCGGAGAAGTCGTCGGCCCAGAGGGTCCATTCGCCAGGATCGAGCGCGAGGTCCGCGCAGCCGTCGGCGCCGGCGAGGGTCTGGAGCGGGTGCCCGGGGTCGGTGGAGATCACGGCCTTCACCTTGAGCCCCGCGCCGGCGCTGCCGTCCCAACGCACGACGCAGGCGTGGATGGTGCCGGTGCCGTCGCAGGCGCCGATGTCCACGGAGTCGGCGGTGTCGGCCGCAGGGTTGGCGGTGTCGCTCGGGCTCGAGGCGGTGGTGCAGGCGAGGAGCAGGATCAACATCGGGGCGCCACGGCTCAGGGTTCGTCCGTCTCGTCGAGCACCGAGAGGGCCTTCGGCTTGCTGCCGCCGAAGCGCACCTGCACCCCGAGGTTCACCGCCACGCCCACCGCCGTGGCGGGCGTCGGCGTCTGGATGCCACTGAGGATTCCGCCGCCGTACGCCTCTTCGGCGAGGCGATCGCCGCCGACGAGGAAGGACACGGGCACCTGCGCGTACAGGTCGAGGTGGTCGCCGAGGCGCACCTCGCCGCCGCCGAAGACCTCCACGTTCCAGGTGTATTGGGCGTCGAACTGGGCGAGCTCGTCGGGCGGGAGGATGTGCTCGGCGATGCCGGAGCCGCGCATCCAGTAGGCGCCGGCGCCGAACGTGGGGCGGAACGTGGAGGTGGGCAGGAGCGCCACGGTGACCCGCGGCCCGAGCAGAACGCTGGTCTGCTGCTCCTCGACCGGGTCGAACTGCACAGGTTGATCCACGACCTCCTGGCTGATGAGGTAGTTGAAGTGCCCGCCGGCGAGCCCCGCCTGGAAGGCCACGTCGATCAGCGGGTGGACACCGAAGCCGATGGAGAGCGTGCCGTAGGCGCCGGAGCCGCTGGTGATGGCCTGGGCGGAGTAGGCGTCGACCGTCTGCACCCCGTCGAGGATGTAGCGGCCGTAATACTGCCCGTCGATCGGGCCGTTGATGAACCCGCCGCCCGCGCGCACGATCACCTGCATCCGGCGGCCTTCGGAGCGTGCGCGCCAGGTGACGAGGTCCAACCCAGAGTTCTTGTAGTGGAGGTACTCCCCGGGCGTCATCTGCAGCCGCTCCCAGGGCTTGGAGCCCTCCTGCGTGGAGCGCTCGGCGATGTCGGACTCGGTGAGCTTCGGCCGCTCGATCGCCACGTTGCTGCGCTTGAACGACGCGGTGAAGCCGCCGAGCTCGTCGGAGACGGCCTTGAGCTCCGCCGCGATGCGCGCCTCTTCTTCCTTGGTGCGCGGCTTCTCCTCCGTCTCCTCCTTGCCGGTGTGGCGGATGTCCTCCACCTTCCCGACCTCCCCCGCGATCGCGGACTCCAAGAGGCGAGCCACACCCTCGGCAAACGCCTTGTCGCCGCCTTCTTCGAGGTCGCTGCGGAAGCTCACGGCCACGCGGGAGCCGTCCACGTCGACGATGTCCACGTCCACCCGGGTGCCCTGCGCCAGCGCCTGCACCGACCCGGTGACGGCCCAGGTGGCGTGGGCGCGCTCGCCGACAACGAAGGTACACCCTACGGTCTCACCCGAGGGGCACGACTCCATGTAGACCCGTGCGGAGTAGTCTTCGAACTCGGGGCTGTCCTCGACGCGGAGCACCTCGAGGCCCTCGTGGCGCTTGAGCTGTTTGGCCACGGCCGCCTCGATGGCGGAGGCGATCTCCTCCGATTCGGCGTTGCGGGCCTGGAACGAAGAGACGAGCACCGGGGTGCGATCCTCGGCGTGGGCGGCGCCCGCGGCGAGGAGGAGGGGGAGCAAGAGCACGATGCCCGCACCATAGCAGCGATCACGGGGGGCGGTCGAGGGCCCGCGCCTTCACTCCGACCGGAAGGCCCCGTACCGCCAGTCGACGAACAGCCCATCCGCCGTGGCGCCGGAGAACGGGATGGTGCCCGCGGGATGTACGTAGCGGCCGACGAGGATGTGGACCTCGCGGTTCGCGGGCCAGCCGGCGGTGGCCGAGGGGGGCAACGTGAAGCTCCCATCGTCGTTCAGCGCGCAGAACACTTCGGACTCAAAACCCGTACCGCCGCTGGCGATGAGCCCGAGCTGCAAGAGCACGGTCGTACCTCCGGGGTTGGTCCAGCTCAGCTTGAGCCCGTCGAGCGAGGCGGTGGCCATCGAGGCCCCGTCGATCCGGGGGCTGGTGACCTCCCAGGAGGCCGGGCTGACCAGCGCCCGGTTCGTCTCGAATGTGGGCCCGTTCGGGACCTCGATCGGCTGGAGCACCCACGTCTGCGTGGTGTAGAACTGATCCACCGGAACATCCAGGTTGGACCAGCCGGAGTAGCTCTTGTCCCACGCCGCGTGGATCGTCTCCGCTCCCGAGGTGAGCACCGCCCCCGCGTTGTCGGTGAGCGCGCCGAGGTCGTAGGGCGCGACGGTGTACGGGGAGACGGGGTTGGCCTCGCACGTATCGAGGCTGGCGGCCCAGGACTTGGAGTAGTCGAACTCCTCGACCGGGGAGATCGCGCGGAACTGCACGTTCGCTTCGTCCTGCTCGCTGGCGGACCAGTAGCCGCCGCGCTTCTGGAAGTACCAGATGGAGCCGACGAGCCCGATGAGCCCTTCGCCGTCCGCCCAATACGTGTACCCCCCATCCAGGTGGCCGACGATGTCGCCGCGGGAGACGGCCACGTCCACCTCGCCTTCGCCTTCGCCCTCGTGCGCCGGCGCGGTGACGTACAGCGTGTCGGTGGAGGCGCGGGTGACCTCGGCGACGGCGCCGCCGAAGCTGACCTCCACGTCCTCCGAGAAGCCCTTGCCCCGGATCACCAGCTCCTCGCCGCCGGTGGTGAGGCCCCACGCGGGCTCCACCGACGCCACGGACACCGGACCGGCGGCCACGTTGTGTTCCTGGATCGCCGCCGCAAGCTCGTCGTCGGAGATGTAGTAGCAGCCGAGCAGCGACAGCATCCGCGCAACCTGCCCCGGTTCTGGCGTCGGCGCCACTGGCCCGCCGGGCTCCCCCGTGCGATGTTGCGCCGTGCTCCTGCTCGTCGCCACCGCCTGGGCCGACTGCTCCGCCACCACGGCCGATCTCCAGCTCACGATGGAGGACGCCGAGGCGGCCTTCAGCGCGCTGGACATAGCGGCCTTCCGCGCGGCCACGGACAAGGCCAACACCGACGTCCGCTGCCTCCGCGAGGTGGCTCCCCGCCCGATGGTCGCCCGCCTCCACCGCCTCGAAGGGCTCCGCTGGTGGGCAGACAGCGACTTCGCGCGCGCGCACGCGAGCTTCGCCGCGGCTCGCGCCATCGAGCCCGGCTACGCCTTCCCGGAGGCGATGGTCCCTGCTGGTCACCCGGTGCTCGTGGTGTACCAGGAGAGCGACCCGGCGATCGGCGGGGAGAACCCCGTCCCCGCGCCGGATCAGGCGGTGCTCTGGTTCGATGGGCGCACCTCCCTCGATCGCCCCGTCACCCGGGCCACGCTCGCCCAGCTGGTCGCCGACCAGGGCGACGTTCGTGCCAGCGCCCTCCTCTGGCCCGGCGAGCCGCTTTTCCCCTACCAGGCCGCGATCCCGGTGAAGAAGGGGCCGAACCTCCCGCTCACCATCGCCGCAGCGGCGAGCCTCGCCGCCGGCGGCGTCCTGCTCGGCCTCGCCGCCGCGGACTACGACACCTTCCACGATCCCTCCACCCCGGCGGGCGACCTCCCCGGGCTCCAAGCCTCCACCAACACGCTCTACTTCTCCGCCCTCGGCGCCGGCGCTCTGGCCGTGGGCACGGGCGTGGGCGCGGTGGTCACCGGGCACTGGTGATGCTGCTTCAGTCGGGCACCGCGGTCGACCGCTACGATGTGGAGGCGCTCCTTGGCGAAGGCGGAATGGCGGAGGTGTACCGGGTCCGCCATCGTACCCTCGGCAGCACCCACGCCTTGAAGGTGCTGAAGCTGGAAGTGCCGGGCATCCGCGAACGCCTCGTCCAGGAAGGGCAGCTCCAGGCCACGCTCCGCCACGCGAACGTCGTCGCGGTGACCGACGTCGTGGACATCGACGGCCGCCCCGGCCTGGTGATGGAGTACATCGCCGGGCCCACCCTGGAGCTCTGGCTCCGCCAGCACCAGCCCACCCTCGAAGAGACCGAGGAGCTGGTCCTCGGCATCCTCGCCGGCGTCGCCCGGGCGCACCGAATCGGCCTGGTGCACCGGGACCTCAAGCCCGGGAACGTGCTCCTGGAGGAGACGGACGAGGGGGTGATCCCCAAGGTCACCGACTTCGGGCTGGCGAAGGTGCTCGTGGAGCAGGGCGGGATCCTCCGCACGCGCAGCGGCGTCCCCATGGGCACGCCCGCCTACATGGCGCCGGAGCAGGTGCGCGACGCCGCCAACGTCGATCAGCGCGCCGACATCTTCGCCCTCGGCGCCATCCTCTACGAGCTGGTCGTGGGCGTCCCCCCGTTCGACGCGCCCGACGCCCTCACGATCTTCGGCCGCCTCGCCCGCGGGGAGTACCAGCCCCCCGAGGCGCTCGTGCCCACGCTGCCCGAGCGGTTCCGTCGCGCGATCAAGGGCTGCCTCGCCATCGAGCGCGAGGACCGCATCCCCGATTGCTCCGCGCTGCGCGATCTGTTCGTGGGGCAGACGGAGCTCAGCGACGTCAGCGGGGTGCACGTGGTGGCGCTGCGCGGCGCGCGCCCGCGGACCACCGTGGTGAACACGCTGGAGCCCGCCGGCCACGGGCGCCCCAGCGGGTCCGACACCTTCGTGGCGGACGGGGTGGCCGGGACCGGGTCCAGCCCCACGATGGCGCCCCCGTCGATGATGGAGGGGGCGGCGGACGCGCCGCCGGCAGCCGACGGGGCCGGCGTGGCGGCGTTCCGCCTGGAGTCGGCGCCGGGTACGACGGGCGGTGCCGCGGGCGGTACCGTGGCGGCGCCCTCACAGCCTCCGCGCGCCGACGGCTCCGCGCCCGGGTCGGTGTACCCGGAGTCGGGTCCTGGTGCGGGCGGGGGCGGCGCGCGATCGTGGCTCTTCGGGCTCGGCGCGCTGGGGATGATCGGCCTGGTGGGCGCGGCGTTGGTCGTGGTCGGGCTGGCGGTGGTGTTCACCCGTGAAGCGCCGGGGCCGGCTTCGCACCCCCGGCCGCACCCGCCGGAGCGCACGATCCCTGAGGTGCCGGCCGCGACGGTAGACGCGCCGGGTGGCCCGCCGGCGGGCGCCACGACCGGCGCGGGCGACGCGACCGCAGGCGGGACGCCGACCGCGGGCGGTTCACCCGCGGGTGGTGCTGGGTCGGCGGGGGAGCCGAAGTCCGGGGGCGGGGCGGGCTCCACGGGGAGCGCGGACGCCGGGAGCGCGGGCGGCAGCGCGGCGGCG
>CAIXRH010000107.1 GCA_903921785.1 uncultured Pseudomonadota bacterium | reverse complement strand
GCGAGATTGGATGAGGCGGCCGGCGCTCCAGCGGCGGTCTTCGCCGCGCGGTAACGAGTACCCGGAGTCACCGGCCATGAACGACATAAACCGTCTCTCGATCGGAATCGACGTTTCAGACCGCACGGCACGGGTGTGCGTGCTCGGGCGGGCAGGGATCGTGGAGGAGTTCGTGATCGCGCTCTCCGAAGAGGCACTTCGCACGCGTGTCCCGTTCGTGGCTCCCGATCAGGGCGTGGTGGTCATTGAGACCGGCGGCCGCGCTGCCTGGATCAAGCGGGTGTTCACGAGCCTCGGGATGCGCTGCATCGTCGCCGATGCTCGGAAGCTCAAGGCTCTATCCACGTCCCCAACGAAGACGGACCGCAACGACGCCCGGTTGCTCGCGCGGTTTGGCATGGCCGACGAGCTGATGGGGGCGGGCGGGGCGGAAGCGGAACGCCTGCTCCACGACACGTACGTACGGCCACCCGAGCTGCAACAGATCTACGAGCGTCTTCGTGTGCGCGATCAACTCGTGGCTCGCCGGGGTGACTTCATCCGCCAGGTGCGGTCGATCGTCAAAGGCACCGGACAGACGCTCACCGGCGGAACGGCTCCGGGGTTCCACAAACGTCTCGCCGAGGTCCCCCCCGAGGTGCGCGACGTGGTGGACCCGCTGTTCGAGGTGATCGCGTCCTGCACGGCAGCGGTCGACCGCATCGACGCGCGCCTCGTGGAGATAGCCGACGGCATTCCGGCGGTCCAGCGCCTTCTCAAGGTCAACGGCGTGGGACCCATCACGTCGCTGGCGTTCTACGCGGTCATCGGCGACCCGGCGCGCTTCTCGCACATCCGCGACGTCGGCGCCTACCTGGGCATGGTGGTGCGCCGCGACCAGTCGGGGAAGCTGGACCCCGCGCTCGGAATCAGCAAGTGCGGCAACAGCTTCATGCGGCGCCTGCTGGTGCAGTGCGCTTCGTACATCCTCGGCCCGTTCGGGCAGGCCAGCGCGTTGCGGGCCTGGGGGCTGAAGTACATCTCCGAAAAGGGCGAGCGTTCGAAGAAGAAGGCGCGGGTGGCGGTCGGGCGCAAACTCGCCGTCCAGCTGCTGAGCATCTGGAAGAACAACCAGCCCTGGAAACCATTTCCAAACGAACCTGCAGCAGCCGAGGTCCCCTCCGCTACGGTCGGTCGCGAGGACTGCGTTCGCCAGCTTGAGCCCAACAAGCTCGACCTTTGCGAGATTGCAGCGTCGCCGACGGCCTCTATCCAACCATGTGCCCACCCTACCGGGATGAGGACGGATGAAAGCGCGGAAAGTCGGAGGGACTCAGCGGCCACGGGTTCGAGGAAGCGGGCGCCGAAGGCTCGCCCGAAGTACGGTTCCACCCACACCGCGAGCGCCGAGAGCGAGCGTGGATGCCCCCCACCCGGCGCGCGGGTAGCGCCCGCGCCGGGCCCAGGCACTGCCGCTCGGCCTCGAGCTCGCATGGATGCCCCCCGAGACACATCCCGTGGCGAGCCGACTGTTGCTGGGGTGGGGCCCCAGCCCCCACCTGCGACCCGCATCGGCAAGTCCCGAAAAGATCGTGTTCCGACCCTTGACGAGGGGGCCGCCTCATGAAAGCTGGCGAGCGCGCAAAGCGGCGACCGCCAGATGCGGGTTCAACCGGGCGGGGCCCCGGGCGCGCGTACTCGCGCACGAACGCGGGGCGAGACGCGGCGCGCGAGATTGGATGAGGCGGCCGGCGCTCCAGCGGCGGTCTTCGCCGCGCGGTAACGAGTACCCGGAGTCACCGGCCATGAACGACATAAACCGTCTCTCGATCGGAATCGACGTTTCAGACCGCACGGCACGGGTGTGCGT
>CAIXRH010000106.1 GCA_903921785.1 uncultured Pseudomonadota bacterium | reverse complement strand
GCGGTGTGAACGAGCGCCTTCAGGTCGGCCAGCGACTCCGGCACGCAGTACCAGCGGGGCTTGAGCGTGCGCACACACTCGTGGGTGTGCCAGGTGACGCCGCACTCCACGGGGAAGTCTAGCTTCTCGGCGGCGGGAGGCGCGGTGCCGGCGCTGCGGGCGTCGGAGGCGGGCGCGGGGGCGGCGAGCTTCTGGCTGATCGCGTGGTCGAACGCGACGGGGTCGCGGGTGCGCAGCGCACGGAGGCGGACGAGCGCGTCGGCGCCGTCGGCGTTGGGGGAGGCGAGGGAGGCGTGCAGCGCCTCCACGTCGGAGGCGATCGAGGGGTTGGCCATGGGGGTCACCGGGAGGCGCGTAGTCTCCCATGGGGCGGGGGGTAGGGGGAAGTGCTATCCCCACTTTTGTGGGTGAAGGGGCGACGGCGGCTGCCCGGGTGGGGGCCGGGCACCGCGTGCTGCCCTTCAATCCCCAGCGTAAACCCATCCGTACCACCCGACGCTCGCCTCGGCGCGGAGCACGTGCGGGGTGCGGACGAGGCCAACCGGGGGCTCGAACGGCAGCGAAACGGTGAGCTCGACCGTGGGGCCGGACGCATCGTTGGTGCGCTGCGTGGTGAAGGTGAGCGCGTCGCAGCCGAGCCCCTGCCGTTCGAGCGCGGCGCAGATCGCGGCGCGGGCGGCGCCCTCCGGATCGGCCTCACTGCTCGCTGCGAGGCGCACCCCGGCGCCGAGCGCCGCGTGCAGATCGAGCCAGCTGTACAGGTACCAGCTCCAGTCGACCAGCCCGAGGATCATCAGCAACAACGCCGGCAGGACGAGCGCGTACTCGATGGCGGCGGTGCCCCGGCGTTGGCGCGCCCGTGGGGTCATTGGTCCTCCAAGCGCGCCACGGTGCGGGCCGAGAGTTGGTCCGGAACCGGCACGAGCGGCACCGTCGGGTCGTAGGGGACCGACACCTCCAGCACCAGCGCCTCGCCGCACGCGAGGTGCAGGGCGCTCACCGAGATGGTGGCCTCCCCGGCGGAGAACCCGGCGGCGGTCAGCGCGGCGTCGACGCGGGCCTGCGCCGCCGTGTCCGGTCCGTCGCTGGCGTCTGCGCGTGCGCCGGTGAGCGCGGCGTCGCGCACCACCTGCACCAGCGCGAGCTCGGACGCGAGCACCCGCCCCCACTCCAGCACCCCGACCACGAGGCCGAAGAGCACCGGGAAGACCAGGGCGGCCTCTACCGACACGGAGCCACGGCGGCGGGCAGTCATCAGCGCACCAGCAGGGGCGGGCCGGGGTACGTGATCCCCCAGTCGTCGCCCCCCGACCCGGTGCCGATCGGGTAGATGTGGCTCACGTCGAGCCGCACCCAGACGTTCTTCTGGGCGGCCTTGCCCTTCGCGGCGACGTCGTAGATCACCCCCCAGACAAAGCCACGAATCGGGTAGGTTTCGTTCCAGGGCGCCGCGGCCGAGCAGTACCTGGACGAGCCGACGAAGACCGGGATCGGCCCCTCGAGGATGGT
This sequence comes from uncultured Pseudomonadota bacterium, assembly GCA_903921785.1. GTDB lineage: Bacteria > Myxococcota_A > UBA796 > UBA796 > SXON01 > SXON01. The sequence continues at coordinate 25,143 of CAIXRH010000106.1, read as the reverse complement.
GCCGTAGTCGCGGGTCGGGACCGAGCTGGTCTTGTGCTGCGCCGGCAGCGTCCCCCAGCGTTCCGTCTCCCACGGCACGCCGTCGCTCATCGCGTCGGAGAGGGCCTGGAGCGAGGCCGACTCCACGCCGTTGCCGAGGTTCACCGTGTCGCCGGCCTCGACCTCGGCGCAGGCGGCGGACACATTGCCGGTTTCCGAAAACTCATGGATACAGGCGAGCATCTCCTTGATGTGGGCCTTGGCCCAGGCGGCGCTCGGGTTGGTCTCCACGGCGCCCCAGCCGACGGTGTCGGCGCCGGCGGGAGACAGGACGAAGGTGATGTCGGCGAGCTGCTCTCCGGTGTGGGCCTCCATCACGCAGTCGGGCAGCGAAAACGGCAGGTAATAGGGGACCTTGCCCGCACCGAGGCCGCCACCACGGATCGCGATGGACGTGGCGCTCGTCGAGAGGTGCTCGTGGCCGATGGCGGCCGCGAACCAGCTCCGCAGGTCGTCCCGGCGGGCGGTGACTTGCACGGCGTTGACCTTCGTCTCGTCCGCTTCGGCGACCAGGGCGTGCGTGGCTTCGTCCCACCGCCCGACCTCCACGGCGCCCGCCTCCAGCGTGACGGGCTCCCCGAGCGCGCCGTTCGCTTGGGCGATCTCCTCCCCTGCGGTGCGGGCGGCGTCCAGCCCGGCGGTCGTGCCGTCCAGCACCCGCGCCCCGGCAAGCGCCGCGGCGTCCGTCGCCGCCTGGAGCTGCCCCTGCGCGACCCGGGCCATGCCCAGGTCCACGACGAGGGCCGCGAGCGCGAGCACCACGCCCATCGCCAGGGCCACCGTGACGGCGGTGGCGCCGCGGCGGGCGGACCTCACCGCCCCTCCAACATCGGCAGGAGCCGCGTCACGACGTGCACCACGGTGGGGCCGATGAGCACCACGAACAGGGGAGGAAGCACGAAGAGGATCATGACCACGGTGAGCTTCGGGGCGGCCTCGGCGGCCCTCCGCTCGGCGTCGAGGATGCGCCGCCGCCGCGACATCTGCGCGTGCGCCCGGACGGACTCCGCGATGCCGGCGCCGTACCGCTCGGCCTGGGAGAGCACCCCCACGAGCGCCGTGATGTCGTCCACACCGACCCGCTGGTCGAGGTGCACGAGCGCCTCGGCGCGGGGGATTCCGGCTTGGAGCTCCGCGTTCACCAGCTCGATCTCGCCGCCGAACTCGGGGGCGGCCAGCCGCAGCTCGTGCCCCACGTGCCGCAGCGCCGCGTCGAGGCCGAGGCCCGACTCCAGGCAGCTCACCAGCATGTCCAGCGCGTCGGGGAGCACCTTCCGCACTTCGGTCTGACGCACGTCACGAAGGACCCGCACGACCACCAAGGGCAGGTAGTAGCCGAGGGAAGCGAGCGCGAGGAGGAGGAGGAAACCGCCCGCGAGCCCCTTCGGTGGGGCGATGAAAGCCCCCAGGGCCGGCAAGATGAGCGCCGAGAGGCTGCGGGCGGCGAGATAAATCGAGAGTGCGTTGGGGGACCGGAAGCCCGCCTGCGCGAGGAACTGGCGTTGGAGATGAATCTCCCCGGGATCGCTGGGGCGGGCGAGCCGTCCGATGGCCCCGGTGACGGGGTTGGCGCCGGCGGCCGGCGCGAAAACCGAAGCCCCGCCTGCGACGGGCGTCCCGGCGCGCGCCCGCTGGGCCAACCACGCCGTGGCCAGAAGCGCGACGAAGACGGTGATCGCGACCAGGGTGGCGTTCATCTCACACCTCCACGCGGGCGAACCATCGCATCGACACGGCGCCGGCGGCGAGCGAGAGCGCGGCGCCGAGGAGCATCGACCGCCCCAGGTCGGTCGTGACCAGGGGCATCAGGTAACCGGGACGGATCAGGAGAAGCACGCATCCTAGCAGGAAGGGAAGGACCCCGAGGATCAGGGCTGAAACGTTGGTCTCGGCGGTGAGCGACGCGACCTTCTGTTGGAAGATCAGCCGCTCTCGGATCGTCTCTGCGAGGTGGTCGAGGATCGACACCAGGTTGCCGCCGGTGTCGCGGTGGAGGAGCACCGCGCTCACGAAGAGGCGAAGGTCGAAGTTCTCTGGATGACGGCTGGCGAGGTCGCCGAGGGCGTCGCGGAGGTCGATCCCGAGCCGGTGGGTCTCGGAGACCCGGGCGAACTCCTCCGCGATCGGGACGGGGAGCTCGTCGGCCGAGAGCCGCAGCGCGTCGGAGAAGGCGTGTCCGGCGCGCAGGGTGCGACCGATCCGGTCGAGCGCGTCGGGGAGCTGCCGGGTGAGCTGCTCGGAGCGCTCGCGGGCCTCATGGCGCAGGTGGAGCAGCGGCACGGCGAACGCGAGCAGGCCGACGGCCTTGTTGGCGCCAGGGAGGAGCCAGACGGTGAGGAGGGTGCCGGCGACGGCCCACAACGCCACCTTGGCGACCAGCTCCTCCGGCGTGCCGCGGGCGCCCGCGTGGTCGAGCTCAGTCTGGATCCACCGCCACGGCTGGGCTCTCCGGGCCCGCGCGATGTCGGCCCCGGGCGGGGCGAGGTCCAGCCCGATGCGGTGTGCGACCTGGAGGCGCAGGGCGGCCGCGCGGTTGGTCCATCCCCAGTACACGAGCGTGAGCGCGACGAGGGTCGCCACGAACATCACCACACCGAAGGAGAGCAGCGCGGAGTGGGGCACCTACACCTCCTCGTGGATCGAGAGCAGCTCGGCCGGCAGATCGAGTCCGCACGCGGAGAACCGCGCGGCGAAGTCGGGGCGGACCCCGGTGGACTCGAAGGTGCCCCGAACGCGGCCGTCGGTCTCCACGGTGCGCTGGTGGAACCGGAACACTTCCTGGGTGGCGATGATGTTGCCCGAGATGCCGGTGATCTCGGTGAGCGAGGTGACGCGGCGGTGGCCGTCGGAGTTGCGGTTCACCTGGATCACCAGGTCGATCGCCTCGGCGATCATCTCCCGGATGGCCGAGCTCGGGATGTTGCCCATGCCGAGGCCCACCATGGTCTCGAGCCGGCTGAGCGCGTGCCGGGGGCTGTTCGCGTGGATGGTGGAGATGCTCCCTTCGTGGCCGGTGTTCATGGCCTGGAGCATGTCGATGGCCTCCAGCCCTCGGATCTCGCCGACCAGGATGCGGTCCGGCCGCATGCGCAGCGCGGTGCGCACGAGGTCGCGCGTGGTGACCTCCCCGGCGCCTTCCAGGTTCGGCGGGCGCGTCTCCAAGCGCACGACGTGCGGTTGTTGGAGCCGGAGCTCGGCGGCGTCCTCGATGGTGATGACCCGTTCGTCCTTGGGGATGGAGGCAGTGAGGACGTTGAGCAGGGTGGTCTTGCCGCTGCCGGTGCCTCCGGAGACGAGGATGTTGAGCTTCGCGCGTACACATCCGTCGAGGAGCCGCATCGCGGCCTCGGGGATGGACCCGAGCCGGAGGAGGTCCTCTCGGCGGATGGGGTTCACCCCGAAGCGGCGGATGGACACCGAGGCGCCATCGAGCGCGAGGGGCGGGATGATCGCGTGGAACCGGGAGCCGTCCGCGAGGCGGGCGTCGACCATCGGCATCGACTCGTCGATCCGCCGGCCCACCCGGGAGACGATGCGGTCGATGACGTTGCGGAGGTGCTCCTCGTCGCGGAAGTGGACGTCGGAGAGCTCGAGATGTCCGCCGCGTTCCACGTAGATCGTGTTTGGCCCGTTGACCAGGATGTCCGTGGTGTCGGTGGCGCGGAGGAGGCGCTCCAGCGGGCCGAGGCCGAGGATCTCGTCCACGATCTCGTCGACGATGCGCTCCTGCTCCGACCGGGTGATGGGCAGCTCGCGTGAGTGGACGGTGGTCGCGAGCCGGAGGCGCAGCTGGGCCTCCAGCTCGGGGCGGGAGGTCGTGCGCAGCACCGACGGGTCCAGCGAGGTGACCAGCTCGGTGTGCAGCTCGTGTTTGACGCGCTCGTAGAGGCTGGGGCCCACGGGGGTGCCCGCCGGATCGACGTCCATCAGTCGCACGCTCACGTTGCACCTCCGAGCCAGGTTGGCCACCACGACCGCGGCGGGGGCGTCTCCCCGAGGATCGCGTGCGAGAGCCGCTCCACGTCGTCGGTGATGGCCGCGTTGGGCGCGCGCTCGCGTAGAAGCTGCCCGCCCGCGAGGGCCGCGAGGCAGGTGTCGGGGTCTTCGCAGATCGTCGCCAGGGGCGGCCAGCGGAGGAGCGCCTCGATCTCCGCGAGCGGCACGGCGGGGTGCCGCGGCACCCGGTTCAGCACGTAGCGCTGATTGGCCGGTTGGACGCCGATCCGGTCGAGGAGCAGGCGAATGCGGACCACGTCGCGGATGGAGAGCACGTCCGGCATCGCGACGATCACCACCTGATCGACGTGGGTGAGCACGCTGAGCACGGCCTCGTCGATCCGGGAGCCGAGATCGACGATCACCGAAGCCCAGGCTTCGCTGGCGACGTCCAGCAGGTAGCGGGCTTCGGAGGGGAGCGGCCGCGCGAGTCGGCTGAGGTCCTGCGGCTGCGCGAGCACCGAGAAGCCCCCGCGGTGGTGGGCTGCGCCGCCGCGGAGCAGCGCGGCGTCGAACTCCGTGCCGAGCAGGTCGGGTACGGTCGTCCCGGGGGTGATGTCGAGGAGGCCCGCGAGGTCGCCCTTTCCGGCGTCGAGGTCGATGGCGCAGACGGTCTTGTCCCCCGCGAGGGCGGCCGCGAGGTTCACCGCCAGCGTGGTGGTCCCGCAGCCCCCCTTCGCCCCAAGCAGCGCCACTCGCCGGGCGGCGGGCATCGTTACCTTCCCTTCTCCGGACTCACGATGCGGCCCGTGGTGGCGTCGAAGTGTTCCACCGTCCGGGCGCCGCCGGAGATGACCTCGGTGTTCGGGCCCAGGGGCGCGGCAGGGGGGGCCCTCGTGGGCGCCGCCACCTTCAGCTTCTCCAGCCGGATCGCGCGGGTGGGGCTGGGCTCCGCGCTGATCCCGACCATGGCGTTGGTGACCAGCGGGGTCTTGTCGTAGGAGAGCTCAAAGTCATCCCGGGGACGCAGGGAGAGGTAGAGGTCGCCACGGGTGCTGGCCATCGCGATCTTCTCCGCCTCGGCGGGCTCCACTTCGAGGGTGGCGTACACCTCCCGGGGTCGGCTCGATGCGGCCTTCTCGCGGCTGGATGCGCCGGGGCGGGTGACCGGATCCGCGGCGGCGGTGCCCACCGTGTTGTCGCCGACGGCCAGCACCCGCACCGCCTGGATGATCGTCTCCGTGACCCAGTTCGCGCCCATCGCGTTGGCGTCGGGCCGGATGGTGACGATCACGTCCACGTAGTTGCCGGCGGTGATGAGGCCGCCGACGCCGGCCGCACGGTCGAGCCGTACGGTGACCGCGCGGGTGCCCTGGTCGAGGAGGGTCTCCGGGCGAGGGACCCCGCCGCCCAGGGTGATTCGCTCCTTGCGGACTGGCTCTCCCTGGAGGATCGGCGCCACCACGGTCTCTCCGATGAGCGCGGCCGGGTCCGAGTAGACGGTGGCGTCGGGCGCCAGGGGGCGCGCGAGCTGGACAACCTCGAGGTCCTCCGCCGAGAGCACGGCGCCCACACTGAGGTCGTGCGTCGCACAGAGCACGTCGGCGCTGCCGGGGGGATGCTGGGCCGCGTCCAGGGCCACCTGGTACCCATGGACCACTCGCCACGCGCCCGCGGCCGTGCCGCCCGCGATGAGCACCGCCAGGGTTCCGTAGAGCACGGAGCGTCGTTTGGCGTCGGTGTCGGACTGAGTCACGTCCACCTCCGCCTGCAGGTACCGCAAAATCCGTGCCAAAGTCGGCGTTCGTCTTGTGCCGGTGCGAACACGATCGTCGGCTCGTCAAGGGGGCGAGAACGCGCATCGCGACCGAAATGGCGCGGGCGATTCCGCACATCGGTGGGATGGGCGATATCTTGCCTTTTAGGCAAGAATATGGAACGCGGAATGCACGTACGATGCGTGGTTTTACGTAATGCTTCAGGCGCTCCCGAGGTGCCGCGAAAGTGCGACATCCTGCCACACTTCGGGGTTTGTGCCCAGGCGCGCCCGCCGCCCTGACGGAGAATCGCCACGCGGCTCCCTTCTGGGATCCTGGGATTCCCGAGGTGCCGCAACGCATTGCCGCGGAGGACCTTCGCCGACGCTTGTCCTGGCTCGCGACGGTGTAGGCGGGACGGGAGGGGGAACCACTTATCGCCCTTCGGCTCGCTAGGCGATCGCCTTCTTCCGGGAGAAGACGCCGCGGAGCTGCTCCATCCACACGAAGCCCACGGGCACCACCACCAGCGTGAGCACCGTGGAGGAGATGACGCCGCCGATGACCGCTACGGCCATCGGCGCGCGGAACTCGCTGCCAACGCCGGTGCCGAGCGCCGTGGGGAGCATGCCGAGCACCATCGCGGCGGAGGTCATCAGGATGGGGCGGAGCCGGCGAGGGCCCGCGGCGAGCATCGCCTCCACGGGCGAATGGCCTTCGCGCAGGCTCACGAGCGCGCCGTCAACCAGGAGGATCGCGTTCTTGGTGACGAGGCCCATGAGCAGGATGATGCCGATCTGGCTGCCCATGGAGATCGAGAAGCCGAAGATGGCGAGGCCGAGGATGGCGCCGACCATCGCCAGCGGCACCGAGAGCATGAGCGTGAACGGGTGGAGCAGGCTCTCGAACTGCGAAGCGAGCACCATGAAGATGAAGATGAACGCCACGCCGATCGCCAGGCCCATGGCGTTGGCGGTCTCGTTCATGTCCTTGGCCTGCCCGTCGATCGTCCAGACGTAGCCGTCGGGGAGCGGGTGCAGCGCCATCTGCGCCTCCGCGTCCTTGAGCACGCTGCCGAGCGCGGCGCCGGGCGCCACCTGCGACCAGATCGTGACCGCGCGCATGCGCTCGTGGTGCATGATCGCGCTGGCGCCGGCGCCCATGGACACGTGCGCCACGTCGCCGAGGGTGACCTTCCCGCGGGGGGAGGGCAGCGGGAGGCGCTTGATCGCCTCGACGTCCGCCGAATAACGCGGGGCGGCGCGCACGCGGATGTCGGCTTCGGGGCCGCCGTCGCGCAGGGAGCCGATGAGGTTGCCCTCCACCAGGGCGCGGGCGGTGAGGCCGACGAGGCCGGTGGGGACGCCGCGGTCGGCGGCGACGCTGCGATCAATGTCGACCATCAGCTCGGGGCGGCCGGGCTCCTGGGTGAGCCGCACGTCGGAGGTGCCGGGCACCGCCTTGAGCAGCGTCTCCACGTCCTTCCCGGCCTTCTGCACGCCGGCGAGGTCGGGGCCCTGGATGACGATCATGAACGGAGGCCAGTCGCCCAGGCCCTCGATGACCGACGGCTCCTGCAACATCGCCTGCCCGTTCGGGACTTCCCCGAGGACCTTCCGGACGGCGTCGCCGTAGGCTTCCAGCGACATCGCACGCTCGGACTTCTCCACCAGGGAGACCCGGTAGCGCACCCGCTGCGGCTGGTCCTCGTGGCCGACGATGGCGTACACCCGGCGAACGCCGGGGATCTGCTGCAGCGCCAGCTCACGTTCGCGCGAGATGCCGTTGGTGACCGAGAGCGAGGTGCCCACGGGCAGGCGCAGGTCGGCGAGGATCTCGCCGCGATCCTGCTTCGGCACGAATTCGGCGGGGAGCATCACCGCCACCCCGGCGGTGAGCGCGAGCATCAGCACCGTCGTGATGCCGATCACCCAGCGGTGGCCGAGCACCCAGCCGAGAATCCAGCGGTACCCACGGTCGTTCGCGTCGAGGATGCGCTCGATGACGCCGGTGAGGCCGGTGCGCTTGCCGTGGTGCGCCACCGAGAACCGGGCGCTGAGCATCGGATCGAGGGTGAACGCCACGAAGAGCGAGAGCAGCACCGCCACCGCGATGGTGAGCCCGAACTGCTTGAAGAACTGCCCGACCATCCCGGACATGAAGGCCACGGGCACGAAAACGGCCACCAGCGACATCGTCGTGGCGAGGACCGCCAGGGAGATTTCGGAGGTTCCTCGAGAAGCGGCCGTGGGCGCGTCTTCGCCCATCTCCAGCCGTCGGGTGATCGCTTCGCGGACAACCACCGCGTCGTCGATGAGCAGGCCGATCGCGAGGCTCATCCCCATGAGCGTCATCATGTTGAGCGAGAAGCCCAACATCTGCATCATCGCGAAGGTGCCGATGATCGACGTGGGCAGCGCCAGCGCGCTGATCATCGTGCCGCGCCAGTCGAGCAGGAAGAAGAGGATGACCAGGATGGCCATCGCGCCGCCGTAGTAGATCGCGACCCACACCTCGTCGGCGTTGGCCTCGACCTCCTTGCTCTGGTCGACGATGATCTCCATCTTGGCGCCGGAGCCGAGCTTGGGCACCGCTTCGTCGAGCTTGGCGAGCACCTTCTTGCACACGTCCACCGTGTTGGCGCCCGACTTCTTCACGATCTCGAGGGTGACGGCGTCCACCCCGTTGTTGCGGACGTAGCGGGTGGGCTTGGTGAAGCCGTCGACCACGTCGGCCACCTCGGAGAGCCGCAGCAGCCGCCCGTCCTTCGTGTTGAAGATGGTGGTGGAGGCGAGGTCGAGCACGGACTTGAACTGCCCGTTCGCGCGCACGCCGATGGTGTAGTCGGAGCTCTTGAACTGCCCGACGGGCACCGAGATGTTCTCGTACCCCAGCCGCTCAGAGACCTGCTGCGGGTTCACGCCGACGGCGGCGAGCTTGTCGAGGTCGAGATCGACCTGCACCTCGCGCTTCTGCCCGCCGACCACGTTCACCGCGCCGACGCCCTCGACCTGTTGGAGCAGCGGCTCCAGCCGGTCTTCGGCGACCTGCCGGCTGTCGTTGACCGAGCCGTCGGTGGAGAGCGCCACGACGAGCACCGGGAACGCCCCGATGTCCACCTGCCGGATGAGCGGCGGGTCGGCTGCGTTGGGCAGCTCCTTCTGCACGGTGCCGACCCGGTCGCGCACGGTGTTCGTCGCTTCGTCGAGGTCGGTCTCCAGGTCGAACTGGAGCATGACCAGGGAGACCGAGTCCCGGGAGAAGCTCTGGAGCTTCTTGATCCCGGAGATTCCGGCCACCGCGTCTTCGACGGGCTTGGTGACGTCGCGCTCGATGTCGGTGGGCGACGCGCCCGGGTACACCGTCTGCACCAGCAAGAACGGGAAGTTCACCGGAGGGTACAGGTCGACCGCGAGGCGCGAGTAGCCGAGCAGTCCGAGCACGATGATCGCCAGCGACAACATCGCGGTGAAGACCGGCCGGCGGATCGCCACGTCGGAGAGGCCGAGGCCGCCGGGCGTGGGCTCGGTGGAGGGCGGGGGCGCCGCCCCGTGGACGCCGCCGGGAGCGCCGTGCGGGGCCTCGCCGTCCGTCACCGGCGCGCCGGGTTCGCCGGGCGAGCTCATCCTTCGCCGCCGAGGCCGCTCGGGGGGTACAGGACCACCACATCTCCGGCCGCGAGCTTGCCGCGGACCAGGGTGTTCTCGCCGTCCTCCCTCAGTACCTCCACGATGACGCGCTCGTACGTGTCCCCCCGCTGCACGACGACGGAGAACTCCGGCCGCGCCACGATCGCGGCGTGCGGCACCATGGTGACCTGCATCGGCTCCAGCGCGCGAATCTCGGCCTTGGCGTACCCATGCGCCAGGAAGCCGGGCGGCGGCGCGTCGATGCGCAGCTCCACCGGCAGGCGACGGGTGACGGGGTCGAGCGCGGGGATCACCCGCACCACCTTGGCTTCCACCGTGGCGTCGCTGCCCGGCACGGAGGAGTGCACGGTGGCGCTCATGCCCTCGCGGATCCAGGCATCACCCTCGGGCACGCTGCCCTTGAGCTGCAACGCCGAGAGGTCCTCCAGGTAGAACAGCGGGGTGCCGGCGCCGATCATCGTGCCGGCGTTGTCGGGACCCGCGGTGAGGGTGCCCGCGATCGGCGCCCGCAACGTGTGGTTGTTAAGGTTGGTGCGGGCCATCTGTACGCCCGCCCGCGCCTGCTCCACCCCGGCGCGCCCGCCGAGCACCCCGGCTTCGGCTTCCTTGAACTGCTGCGCGGACATGCCGCCCGCGGCGTTGAGCGCCTGTGCCCGGCCCCACGCGGCTTCGCCCGCTGCGAGCTGGGCCTCCGCGCCGGCCAGCGCGGCCTGCGCTTGCGCGTACTGCGCGGCGGCGATGGAATCATCGAGCTTGGCGATGGCTTCACCCTTGTTCACGGCGGTGCCGCGGGGGGTGAGCAGCGCGGAGATGCGCCCCGGAACGTCGAACCCCAGCTGCACGCTGGCGATCGGCTCCAGCGTGCCGTCGAGGGTGACCTCGGGCGTCCACGCGGCGGTGGTGACCGGAACGGTCTTGAGCTCGGCGGCGGCCACGCCTGCGTTCGGCCCGGCGGCCTCACGCTGGCAGCCGGCGGCGACAGAGCCGAGGAGGAGCACCCAGACGAGCCTGCGAGGGGACATGGGCCGCTGCCGATATACACGCGTCAGCGAACCGGCAAGCGCCGCCGCATACACGCGTGAGCGAACCGGCAAGCGCCGCCGCGCGTTCGGGGGGGGGGTTACCAAGGCCGTCGTTGACCCCGCTCGTCTGGCCGATCCTGTCGCTCCTTGGCTGCCCCAAGCCCGCGATTCCGCTTGGGCAGACGGTGATCGAGGACATCCGCTTCGAGGGAAACAGCAAGCGCCTCTTCGCCCCCGACGGGCCGGCCGCGCTCAAGGACGCGATCGAGACCCAGGAGTCCACCCGCTTCATCGACCTCCCTGGCCGCCTCGACGTCGGCCCGTTCCTCGGGGAGATCTCCACCGCCGACGCCGCGGTGCTCGACGAGGACAAGGAGCGCATCGAGACCTGGTACGCGCACCACGGCTGGTTCGACGCGAAGTTCCTCGGGTGGGACCTGGTGCCGCGCAAACGTTGGGATCCCCTCCCGAAGAAGCCCCCGGTGGAGCGTCCGCCCACCGCCGACCTCGTGGGGAAGATCGACCCGGGCGAACGTTCCCTGCTCGACGCCACGCCTGAGCTGCTCGGCCTCGACGGCCTCGACGGCCCCATCCGCGCCTCGCTCAAGAAGCTCGTGCTGCTCGACGAGGGCGATCCTTTCGTCCTCGACGCCTACACCGCCGCGATGGACGACATCCGCGCCCGACTCCAGGAGCGCGGCTACGCGTACGCCACCGTCACCGGTCACGTCACCGTGCATCCGGACAAACACGCGGTGCACGTGGTCTACACGGTCACCCCGGGGCGGGTGTGTGTGTTCGGGGACATCAAGGTGGTCGGCGAGAAGGTGACCACGGAGCGGGTGCTCGAGGAGCTCGATTTCGCCACCGGAGATGGCTTCCGCACCTCCAAGCTCGCCGCGGCCCGTCAGCGGCTCTACGGGCTCGGCGTGTACAGCGTGGTCGAGGTGGTGCCCACGCTCACCACGCCGGAGGAGCGCCGCGTCCCCGTCACCGTGCGGCTCTCCCGCCGGAAGAGCCGCGTGCTGCAGGTGGGGCCGACCCTCTCGGTCGAGTCCAACCAGCAGCAGCTCTCGGTCGTCGCGAGCTACAGCGACGACGACGCGCTGAAGAAGCTCTGGCGTTGGCGCGCGGACGCCGAGCTCGGTGTGGCGACCACCGCCGACTTCTCCCAGCTCGAAGCCGTACCGCTCGACGAGCAGCTCGCGTCGAGCATCACCCCCACCGGCGGCCTCACCCAGGCGTTCACCATCCCGAACGTCATCGGCAAGAAGCTCTCGTTCATCGGGGCCACCGACATCCACCATGCCGTGGACCCCGGCTACCGCCTGCTCCAGGCCTCGGTCGCGCCGAGCCTCAGCTACGCCCACGACCGTTTCCTTACGACGTCCCTGGGCTACCGCCTCCAGTATTCCCGCTACTTCGACTACGCGGACCTCCGCGCGATCCGCACCACCAACCTCAGCGTGGAGGTGCGGGAGCAGTCGGTGCTCTCGATCGTCCAGGAGAAGCTCACGTGGGATCTGCGCGACGACAAGCTCGCTCCGACGCGGAACTCCTACGTCTCCATCGGGCTGGACGAAGCGGGCGGGCCGTTCGGCGGGGACGAGGGGTTCTTTCGCGCCACCGCCGACCTTCGCGCCTACAAGGGGTTCCGTCTCGGCCGCACCGACGTGCCCCACACCGTCCTCGCCGCCCGCCTCGGCGGCGGCAGCATCGTCCTGTACGACCCCAATAGCGGCGTGGACATCGCCGAGCGGCTCCGGCTCGGCGGCGGCACCACCGTGCGTGGCTGGGCGGAAGATCGCCTCGGCCCTCATCTTTGTTACGACCCGGCCACCGACCAGGCGGACGTGGCCGCCGACGGCACCGCCCAGTGCCTCTCCAGCGACATCATCGAGGGTGTCGGCGGGATGTTGTCCGTGTACGGCAACTTCGAGGTTCGTCAGGACCTCCCCTGGCACTTCGGCGGCGTGCTCTTCGTGGACGCGGGCCGCGTCTGGGACAAGGTGGAGAACGCGTCGTTCGCCGGGATCCAGTGGAGCGTGGGCGGCGGGATCCGCTACCACTCGCCGATCGGGCCGATTCGCCTTGATTTTGGCTGGGTCCCCGCGCCCGACCCGTACTTTGCCGCGGAGCCGGGCTGGCAGGTGCACCTCGGCATCGGCGAGGCGTTCTGATGGGCGCAGCGCCGCCGCCGAGCCGCCTCCGCCGCGTCCTCCGCACCATGGCGCGAGTCCTCCTCTGGACGGCCCCCGTCCTCGTCGCGCTCGTCGCGTTGGTGGGCGGCGCGGCCTTCGTCTGGCTGCGCACCGACGCGGGCAACGCCTGGCTCCTCGGGCAGGTGCTCTCCCGCATCCAGCCCACGGCCGGCGCCATCGAGGCCGACGGCCTGCGCACCGACCTGCTCCACCACCTCACGCTCACCGGCGTCCGCGTCCGTGCGCCGGACGGCGCCGCGCTGGTCACCGTCGCGGAGGCCGACGCCGCGGTCGACACCCTCGGCCTCCTCGGGCTGGAGCTGCCGGTGGACACGCTCACGCTCACCGGCGTCGTCGTCGACCTCCCCGAACCCGGCGTCTTCGGCACCATGTGGCCGGGCGACCCGTCGACGCCGAGCGAACCCTGGGGCGGCCTCCCGTTCGCCATTTCAGCGCGCGCCGTCCACGTCGACGGGCGCGTCGCGATCGTCGGCCACGCGGTCGAGGCGATCACCCTCGACGCCGGGCTCACCATTCGTGGCAACGAGGTGGCGTGGACCGGGCTGACGGGCACGGCGACGACGGAGGCCGGGCCGCTCTCCCTCGGGGGCGCCGGCGCCTGGACGCCGGCTGCGCTGGTGCTCCAGGACACCGCCGTGTCGGTCGGGGACGAACACGCCAACCGGGTGACGCTCAGCGGCGTGCTCACCGGAGACAAGCTCGCTTTCGACCTTCCCCTGGTGCACTTCGACAAGGACGGGCTCACCGCCCTGGTGCCGGACCTCGAGAAGCTGCCGCTCGCCGCCCCGGTGGACGCGACGGGGCGGGTGGACGGCACGATCGCCGCGCCGCGCGTCGCCGTGACGCTCACGACGGCCGGCGGTCCGCTCACCGTCGAGGGTGACGTGACGCCGGCCACGCGGGTGTGGAACGCCCGGGTGACCACCCCAGGCTTCGACACCACCTCCGCCCTGGTGGGCGTGGAGCCCGCCACCCTCTCCGGCACGGTGGACGCGCACGGCGCCGGGTGGACGTGGCCGGACGCCCTCACGGTCGACGCCACGGTGGACGTGGCGGTGAGCGCCCGCGGGGAGCGGATCACGGCGAAGGGGCCGGTGCACGTGGAGGGAGGGCGGATCACGGTTGACGGGCTGGATGCGGGCGCCGGGTGGGCGACCGCGCGCGTCTCCGGCGAAGTGGACGTGCCGGCGAGCGCCGCGCACCTCCAGGTGCTCGCGAGCCGCGCGCAGCTCAACCGCTTCGGGGTGCGCGGGCACGCCGGTTACGTCGGCACCGTCGAGGCCGACTGGGCCGACGGGGTGACGGTGCAGGGGCGCGGCGCGATCACCGGCGGCGACCTGGAGGCGGGCGGCGCGAAGATCGCCCGGGTCGCGGGGGTCGTGGACGCCGGGTGGGACGGCAAACGGCCGACGGGCCACGCCACGCTCGACGCCGCCGATGTCACCTGGAAGGACCGGCACGCAGCCACGGGCACCGTCACCGCCACGCTCGGGGACACGCTCGGCTTCACCGTCTCCCTCGCCGAGCCGGACCGCCCGATCGTCGAGCTGGCGGGCGCCTACGTCCTGAAGACCCGCGCGTTGAGCCTCACCCAGGCCAACGTGGAGGTGGCCCCTGGGCTGGTGGTCCGCAACCTCGGCGACCAGTCCGTCACCCTGGTCGACGGCGGCGTCCGCGACGCGCAGCTGTCGTTCGGCCTGGATGACGCGCGCCTGGACGTCCGCGGCGGGGTGAGCACGCACGGCCGCGACTCACTCGTGGTGGACCTCGTCGGCTTCGACGTGGCCACGCTCGACAAGGTCGCCCCTGGGAAGTTTCCCGGGTGGAGCGGCAGCGTGACCGCCCACGTCGGGCTCGACGGCACCCTCGACGACCCGACCATCCAGGGCGTGGTGCAGCTCGCCGCACTGACGATCCCCGGGCAGGTGCGCGGCCTCGCCGGCGAGGTCGTCGTCGACGCGGACGGCCGGTCGATGAAGATCGACGCCACGGTCGGCGACGGGAAGCGCACGCTGGCCACGCTCGTCGGTACGCTGCCGGTGACCATCGGGAAGGACGGGGTGTACCTCGCGAAGACCGGCGCGCTCGACGCGCGGCTCGCCGTCGCGCCGCTGGACACGGCCACGCTCAGCGAGCTGCTCGAAGGCCGGGAGCTCCCCGACGCGCGGGTGAGCGTCGAGCTTCGGGCAAGCGGCTCGGTCGGAGCCCCGGCGCTGGTGCTGGTCGCTTCCGCGAACCTCCCGCTCTCCACCGGCGGCCCCACGGTGCGCGTCTGGCTCGACGGCGCGCTCACCGACGGGGTGGTCACCACCCGGATGGTGCTGAACCAGGCGTTCTCCCCGCGCCTGGAGGCCGACCTTGCCGCCAAGCTCGACGTCCCCGGGATCGAGGCGTGGATGGCGGGAAACGGGCCAGCCCCGGACAAGCACACCGTACTCAAGGAGTTCGGCGGCGCCGTGATGCTCATGCAGCTCCCGGTGGCGACGATTCGTCGGTTCGCCCCGTTCCCCGGCGATGTGGATGGGGCGCTCGTGGGCGCGTTCGGCGTCTCGGGGTCGATCTTCGCGCCTCGCCTGGAAGGCGGGATCAACGTCGTCAGCGCGCGGGTGGGCCGGCTCGCGGTCGCGCCTGCCACGGTGAGCCTCACCCCGCTGCCGATCGGCTACAAGCTCGATGCGAACCTCGGCTTCACGGCGCTGCCCGTGACCGAGGGCGGCGCCGCGGTGGCCGTGACGTGCGCCGCGAAGAAGGGCGACCCCGCGGGGGCGGTCCGGATCACGGGCTTCGTCCCGCTCACCGACGACTTCTCCCTGGATCACAAGGGGCTGGACCTCAAGGTCGGCGGTGCGGGGGTCCCGCTGGCGGCGGCGGAGGCGTTCTCGACGTCGTTGGTGGACACGGCGGGGTGTTTCCACCTCGACGGCACGGTCACCGGCACGCTCAAGGCGCCGGAGGTCAACGTCGGGTTCCGGCTCTCGGACGGCGCCAGCACCGTGCCCCCGCTGGGCATCCGCCTGGAGAAGATCAGCGTCAACGGGCGGCTCCAGGAGAACAGGCTCTCCGTCGACAACCTCGACGTCCGCACCATCGCCGCCAAGACGCTCATCGGCGGGGGCGGAGACCTCCACGCCACGGGGTCGGTCACCCTCGACAACTGGGCGCCGAAGGAGGTCTCCGCCAAGGCTGAGCTCGACGGGGTGTGGCTCACCGCGACGACCGACCGCATCGCCCGGGTCACGGGGAACCTGAAGCTCGCGGGCACCGCCCCGGTGCTCGACGCGACCGGCTCCCTCACCCTCGACGAGGGCTTCATCCGCCTCGACGAACGGTTCTTCTCCGGCGAGCGGAGCACGGCGCTGCACCCCGACATCGAGGTGGTGCGCCCGGGCGCGAAGGCTGTCGTGGCGGAGTCGTCGGGGCCGAGCGCGCTGAGCTTCGACATCCGCCCGAACCTCACCGTCAACCTCGCCCGCCACGCGCGCCTCTCGGTCGCGATGCCCTTGCAGGGCTCCTACGGCGATCTCGCCCGGGCGCTGAGCACGATCACCGTGGAGGCGGAGGCCGACGGCGTGCTCACCTTGAGCAAACGGTCGGGGCAGTTCAGCCTCAAGGGCGAGGTCACCACCACCCGCGGCAGCGCGGTGGTCATCGGCCGGCCGTTCGACATCACCGAGGGCACGCTCGCCTTCACGGGCACGGACATCAAGGCCCCGATCCTCGATCTTCACGCGACCCACCACGCCGACTGCGGGGACATCCAGGTGGCGATCAGCGGGCTCCCCGGCTCCCCGGCGCTCGACTTCTCCAGTGACGTGCTCCCCGATCAAGACGCGATCCTGCGCGCGCTGGTCCTCGGTACCTGCGTGGACTCCGGCAGCGGCACCGCCCAGAGCGACGCGCTGACCCAGACCCTCGGCCTGCTCACGCAGGCGCTCACGAAAGAGGCCGTCAGCCGCGGCTCAGCGGGCGCCCAGGGGCTCCTTCGCCTGGACAAGTTGGAGGTCGATCCTTCCGGAACCACGCGCGTCGGGGTGACGCTCGGCCGCAACCTGTTCCTCACCACCGAGTTCAACCCGGCGCCCGCCACTCCCCAGTCGAACCAGTTCACCCTCCGGGCCGAGTTCGCCCTCCCCTACCAGTGGTTCCTCGGCGTCGAGTCCGGGGATCGTGGGGCGACGTCCATCAGCGCGTACTGGAAGTATCGTTTCTGACGTTCGCTGCGGGGTCTCATGGTGGTGGCGGCGCGCGGGCCGCCAACGTCATACGCTCCTGCGGCGGAGTCTCCTCATGCGGTGGTTTTTCGCTCTGTGGCTCACCTGTTTCACCTTCGGCGGTCGTGCGCTCGCGGCCGATCCCGCCGTCGTGCTCTCCGGCCCCACGGCCGACGCCGCCCGGAAGGACGCGAAGGAGAAGACGCCCGAGGAGAAGGAGAAGCAGCAGTCCGACGCGGAGAAGGCCGCGGAGGCCAAGCGTAAGGACAAGCTCGCCCGGGTCATCGTGCTCAAGTGGCAGGGCACCGACACCGACTACAGCGACGCCGACGTGCAGCGCATCGTGAAGTCCCGCATCCAACGGCCCGACGCGAACTTCTACCCTGATGTCGACCTCTACCAGGAAGGTCGCAAGGTCAAGGACGAGACCGTCGTTCCCGCCATGCAGCCCGCCGCCGTCCCGGCGCAGAACCTCGAGCGGGTGATGGAGGCGGTGGAGGAGGTCTCCCGCGTGCCCTACAACGCGTGGAAACCCTCGGACTGGGGTCTGAAGGCCCGGGAGCTCGCCGCGCTGACCGAGCTCATCTGGTTCGTGGACCGCGTGGAGGATCGCGAGCCGCTGTTCTTGCTGTATGCCCAGATCGGCCGTGCGGCGGAGAACCAGAACGAGGTCATCCCGCCGTTTTACGAGCAGATGGGCTTCCAGGCGGTCAACTACTACTACTACCTCGCCGCGGAGCTCGCCTTCCAGGACCCGTCGCTGCTCTCGAAGCTCACCGACCAGGACCTGAACTCGAGCATCACCCAGTACGTCACGATGATGCAGCAGAACGCGTTCCCCCAGCTCAAGCTCAACTTCGAGCAGGACGGGATCGACTTCAACGCGGCCGACTTCGCGACCAAGTACGAGATCTACCTCAACGGCATCAAGACCGACCCCGACGATCAGGGCGAGATCGAGATCCTCCTAGGCCGCACCGACATCTACCTCAAGCGGGTGGACAACGGGCACGGGTTGAGCGAGCGCCTGGAGGTCAACAAGCTCGAGGGCAAGCGGTACTTCGTGCGGGACGTGGCGCGGAAGAAGATGGGCCTCGACCTCATCGAGCAGCTCTTCCTCCACCTCAACGAGTGCAGCCCCCAGCTCGACGCGCTGATTCTCAACTACCTCTCGATCTACGCCAAGATCCACGAGAAGGCCGAGATCTACATCGCGGTGCCCAAGGAGGGCAACCCGAACAAGACCTCGATCTGGCGCTACGACCGCCCCACCGCGAGTCTGTCCAAGGTCCAGGGCGGAGATGACGCCTTCCCCGTGCACTTCTCGGTGCAGCTCAGCGGCGGCATCGCGTACTCCGGCGCCACGCTCACGACGAACCTTCCCGACGCGGGGGACATCGCGTCCCAGGCCCAGGCCGGCGACTTCTCGGCCGATCCCGCCTCCTACTTTGATCCCGCCGCGATCCCCGCGTTCGTCCCGCTCAACTTCGAGGTCCGCGGCCACTACAACCGCCTGCTCCTCGGCCTTGGCGCGGAGGCTGGGTTCAGCACCGGCGACCCGTACAACGAACGCTACATCCTCCCCGGCAACGAAGACGCGGTGGTGTACGCCGACGACGACGACAAGTACGACCACCCGGTCGACGGGGACACGTTCGGCGTCTCGGACGTCGCCCAGGCCGACGGCGATCCCGTGCCCACCTGGCTCGAGGTCACCCACACCGACGTGGTGAACCGCAACCTGTACATCACCGGTGGCGTGGTCCTCGGTCGCGACGCCGGCTACGGCATCGGGCCCCGCATCACCATGCGGGTGGGCTGGACCAACATGCCCTACGCGTTGAACACCACCGCCCACTTCGGGTGGAACTTCCTCATCCCCATGCCCAAGCAGCTCGAGCGCGTTCGCCCGTTCGTCGATCTCGACGGCCGCGTCGGCGCGGTCTGGCCGTTCCGGCCGAGCCTCGCGTGGGAGGCCCTCAAGGGGGGCAGCTCCAACCCCGTGCCCGTGAGCCCCGTCTTCGGGATCACTGCTGGCATCGGCACCACGCTCTGATAGGGACTACGCCCATGATCGCGGCTCTGCTCCTCTCCGCTTCCGCCCTCGCCGCGGCGCCTTCGCCGCCGGCGCTGGTCGTCTGGATGCTCCCGACTCCCCCCGCGGAGGAGGTGCGCAAGCTGGTCGAGCGGGAGACGGGTGTGGCGCGCCATCGCGCGTGGGCCGACATCACCCTGAGCCCCGAGCCCGCCAGCGGCGCCGATGAGCAGCGCACCAGCGCCTTGCAGACGGTGTTCAAGGAGGGTCAGAGCCGCTGGGAGGAATTCGAGGGGGAAGCCGGCGTGGCCCGCGCGCTCGCCGCCGCCGTCGATCCGATCGACCTCGTGCAGTCCGACGCCGAGAAGCAGGCCCTCGTCGCCGCGCTCCTCTGGGAGGGCGCCGGCATCACCCGCGGCTACCCAGAGTCGCTGTTCTCCAGCCTCCAGGACACCGCGCCGTTCCGCGTCACCGTGGCCGGCAAGAGCGTCGTGCGGCCGTGGGTCGATGCCATCGCGCTCGACCCCAAGCATACGTTTACCCGCGCCGAATTCCCCGACGGCCAGTCGTTTTCCAAGGTGCAGTCCCTCCAGTCGGAGCTGGCGCTGCTCCCCAAGGGCCACCTGGTGATCGACGTGCTCCCGGAAGGCTGCACCGTGGTCCTCGACGGCACCCCGGTCGCCGCCGGCACCCGCTCGGTGGACCTCGCGGTGGGCCACCACTACGCCCATGTGCTCGTCGGGAACGTCGTCTCGGAGCGCATGGAGTTCGACTCCGCGCCCAACGACAACGTGCCGCTCCGTGCCCTGGTCTCGCCGGAGGAGCTGGCCTCCGCCAGCGCGTCCGTGCTCGCGGGCTCGGCCGACGTTCCGCCCGACGTGGCCGCGGGGGTTCGCTCGTCCGCCGCGCACGACTCGCCGGCGCCCCGCGTCTTCCTCGCCACGGTGGATGAGCGCGGCAAGCCCCGCGTGGTCGGCTTCTCGGGCGGCGCGGTCATCACCAAGAAGCAGCCGGTCACCTTCCTCTTCGTGGGGGAGCTCGGCGGCGGGGTGCTCGAGTCCAGCGGGTTCGCCGGCAACCAGGGCAAGAGCGCGCTCACCTACCAGTTCGGCGGCTCGCTCGGTTTTGAGCTGGGCATCTACAACGCGGCGATCTTCGGCTCGGGGGACATCTCGCTCTCCCCGGGCGTGCAGATGCCGTTCGGCGTCGAGGGCGGCACCACGCCCGAGGACAACCAGTTCACCAGCGCCTTCTTCCGCCCCAACGGCGGCATCGGCGTGTACCTGCCGCGGCCGCTGCCCGGGAAGGTGTTCTTCCTCCTCGCGGGCGACTACGGCTGGTTCAGCCCGGCGAGCATGGGGCCGGGCGTGAAGCTCTCGGTCGGCATTCCCATGCCGGGGGATGGCAAGACCTGGCTCCGCATCACCCTCGACGGCTACCGCGGCACCCAGATGGCTGGCTTCCTCGGCGAAGGCACGCCCACCTCGCTCGCGTCGTTGCGCGTAGGGTTCGGCAGCCTGCTCTGACGGTCCTCGGGGTTCCGGGGTAAGGTGGCGCCCATGCTCGCGCCCCTGCTCCTGCTTGTCTCGTCCGCGTCCGCCCTGCCCACCTTCAAGTGGACCAACGGGGAGATCGCCCGCTATTACGTCGACACCGAGATCTTCTGGGCGAAGGGTCTCAAGGCCGCAGCGCGCGAGAACCTCGACACCCGCATCCAGGACATGCACCTTCAGGCGGAGGTGGAGTGCAAGGTCACCCTGCGCGGGAAGAACGCGGAGTTCGACTGCACGGTGCCGTACATGCACCTCTCGGCCTCCCCCGACGGCGACACCCAGCCGCGCGTAGACAAGGTGATGGCCGACTGGATGGAGTTCGCGAAGCCGGCGAAGATCTTCTTCACCCTCGGCGCCGACGGGCGGATGAAGGAGTTCGACGTCAACAAGCTCCCCGACGCCAACTCCCGGGAGGGGGCGCTCAGCGAGCAGATGCGCATGTTCCTCCGGGTGGCGCTCTCCCCGCTCGACATCACCCTCACCACCGACGACAAAGACTGGATCCGCGGCTGGCAGCGGAAGGACATCGCCGGGCCGTTGCTCCTCCCGGTCGCGGACTCCACGGTCGGCGCCGGCACGCTGAAGATCCTCCATGCCGACGATCGGCTCGGCCTCACCCACCTCTCCACCGAGGGCCGCGCCAGCGTCGCGCCCGGTGGCGCGGTGGACGCTTCCGCCAACGGCGGCCTCATCGACCTGCGCGCGGGCGGCGAAGCGTGGTTGGACGCCGCGACCGGCCAGCTCCTCTTCTCCGCCTACTCCACGGACGGGCGCTTTGTGTCGTCGGCGACGGAGACCGGCACCGGCGCGTACGTCTCCCAGCGCTCCGGGCTCCAGCGGGTCGCCGCGTTCGACCCCGAGCACAAGGAGCCGCTCTCGGTGCTGGCGCAGCGGGCGCCGAAGCTCAGCGGCACCGCACCGGCGCTGCCCGACGGCACCGCGTTGGTGGAATTCTCCAGCCTCGGCATGGCGCCGCTTTTCATCCTCGGCCTGCCCGACCTCGCGGTGCCCTACGAGATTCCCAAGTCCACGGTGCGGGCGCGGGTCCTCGTCGGCCCCGAAGGCCGCCCCACCTCGGTCACCCCGTTCGACGGGTACGAGGTCCTCTCCGAGCACGTACAGCGCGCGTTGAGCCCGGCGAAGTTCCCGGTGAAGGCCGCGCCCTACGCGGTGGACGTCGACGTCGAGGTCCGGCCGCAGTGAGCCGTCGGCCCCGCGCGCGGGCCTGATCCTGGCCGGCGACCTCGTTCCCGGACGGCGAGGCCGAGGCGAGGGGCGAGGGGGGTTGGGGCGCCAGACCGGCGTCGGCGCATCGAGGACCGGGGTCAGGCGCCGGCCGGCGGAGCCGGCCGTGAGCCGTCGCGCTCCGAGCGAAGGCCGCCGATCGAGGCGCCGGCGCCGCGCGCGCTACCCGAAGGCCGCCACCGCCGCCCAGACCAGCGCGCCGACGGCGAAGCCGGCGTGGAGCGAGGCCTCCGCGAGCCCCACCCGCACCCGTCGCGCTTCGTTGCGCACCACGGCGCGGAGCCGCGCGCGTGCCTCAGGCGGGAGCGGCGGGGTCGCCAGGGCGCGGGCGGCGAGCGTGTCGAGGGCGGCGGCCGGCTCGGCGGTGGTCGCGTTGGGGTCGTCAGGGATCATGGGAGCGCCTCCTCGATCGCCCGCCGAGCGCGGGCCAGCCGTTGTCGTGCGGCCTCGGCCGAGAGGCCGAGCACCTCCGCCGCGTCCTGGGGGGTGAGCCCCTCGACGGCCACCAGCAAGAAGACCTCGCGCTGCGCCTCCGGCAGCGCGGCCACCACCGCCTGGACGTGCGCGGCGGTGCGCCCCGCCTCCACCAGCTCCGCGGGCCCCACCGGCGCGCTCGCGGGGCGGCTGGCGAGCTCAAGGAGCCGGGTGCCGTCCACCCAGGCCCAGCGGCGGTGGGAGCGCCAGAGGTTGCGCGCGACGGTGTAGAGCCACGCGCCGACCCGGGTCTCGTCGGTAAGCCGGGGCGCGTGGCGGACGAGGCGCACGAAGCTCTCCTGCACCAGCTCCTCCGCCACCTCGGGGCCCGCACCCAGCCGCCGGAGGAACCGCGCGAGGCGGTCGGCGTAGGCGTCGAAGACGGTGTCCACCGCCTCGGCGTCGAGCCGTCGGAGTGCGCGGATGTCGACCTCGGGCGCGTCCACGCCCCGATCAACGCACGTCTGCCGGGGGCGTGACGCGGGTCGGCGAGAATTTCTTTTTCGTCGACCGGCGTCACGCTCGGCCGGGACCTTCGTTGGACCGGGTGGAGGTTCGAATGAGCTGGTTCATGATGGGTGGCTTCCCGATGTTCGTGATCGTGATCTTCGGCCTGCTCGGCGTGGTGAACGCCGCGCGCTTCGCCTGGGCGCCGTCGCCGGGGCGCGTCGGCTACCTCGTCGCGCTGGGCGTGGCGGTCGTCGCGGCCGGGGTGGGCGGGATGGCGATCGACCTGGTGACCGTGAGCGTGAAGGTGCCGGCCCACCCGGAGTGGTACGCCGACGGCAGCCTCGCCCTGGTGGTGCTCACCGGCGTGGGCGAGTCGCTCACCCCGATCGTGTTGGCCACGGGGGTGATCGTGGCGCAGAGCCTGCTGGTCGCGCTGGGGCTGCGGCGGTTGGCGGCGTAGGACGCCGCGAACGACGGCACGCGTCCGGGCGGCCTCGCCGCCCCCGCGGGCGGCCTGCGCTCGAAGCGCGACGGTTCACGGCCGGCTCCGCCGGCCGGCGCCTGACGCCGGTCCTCGATGCGCCGACGCCGGTCTGGCGCCCCCTGTGTCCCGAGAACCGGGCGTAGCTCGCCTTCGATCCACCCCCCGGCTCACTCCGGGGGGCCGGGCGGAGGGCGCGGACGACCTACAGGTCGCGGCTGGAGCGCTCGAGCTGCTCGAGCTCGGTCTTGCAGTCGATGCAGTGGGTGGCCACCGGGCGCGCCATGAGGCGCTTCTCGGCGATCTCATTGCCACAGCTCACGCAGATGCCGTAGTCGCCCTGGTCGAGCCGGCCGAGGGCTTCCTTGATCTTGTGGATCAGGACGCGCTCGCGGTCGCGGATGCGGAGCTGGAAGTCCCGGTTGGACTCCATCGACGCGAGGTCGATCGCGTCGGCGAGGTTTTCTTTCTCGACCGTGAGGTCGCCGAGGGTGGCGCCCGCCTCGCTCAAGAGCGCGCGAAGCCGGTCATTCAGCAGGTTCCTGAAGAACTCGAGGCGGTCGGGCTCCATGGCAACTCCGGAGGCGGTGAAAAGCGTTGACAGGGCGGAGGGTTGACCGCCCGGTACGGCATCTTTACTACTGACTAACATGACCGTCCGCAACCTCGCCGCTTCGACCGTGCCTGCTTTCTGCCTGCTGGCCACTTTCGAGGCCCAGGCGGGAGACTGGGAGGGGGCCCGGAGCGCCGCGCGGGGCGGCACCGGCCTCGCGGACGGCAACGACGTGGGCGCCGCCGGCCAGAACGTGGCCACCTTCGCCCTCACTCCGCGGTACGACATGACCGCTGGCGGCGTCGCCGGTCCCGACGAGACGTGGCTCGGGCGCATCGCCGCGGGCGACTCGCGCACCAGCGTCATCACGCTCACCGCCACGTACACCTACCGCACCGACGACATCGCGCCGCCGAGTTCGGCGCTTCCGGGCTGGACTGTGCTCGGGGACGCCATCACCAACACCACCAGCCACCAGGGGCTCTCCCTGGGCCTCGCCTACCCGCTGCTCGACCACAAGCTCTCGTTCGGCATCACCGGCCGGTACGACTGGCGGGCGTCGGAGCAGGAGGGCAACAGCGACGGGTTCAACTTCGGCGTGAGCATGGCCGCGCGGCCGTGGGCGCCGGTCACCCTGGCCCTCGGCATCCACAACGCGCTCGACCTCGGCTACCCCGACACCGCCCGCCTCGTGGACTTCGGCGTCCGCTGGGAGCCCGGCGAGTACATCGGCCTCTCCGGCGAGCTCACCACCGAGTGGATGGGCAACCCCTTCGAGAAGTCGCTGGCGGAGCACGTCGGGGTGGACTTCGGCGTCACCGACTGGCTTCGGCTGAGCGCCGGCTGGCAGCACCAGGACGGCGCCCACAAGGTCGGCGGCGGCCTCGCCCTGGTGAGCGACAAGGCCGAGCTCGACTACAGCCTGCTCGGGGAGGTGGGGTCGGACCCCGCGCGGCTCTGGCACGGGGTGGACCTTCGGGTGCACTTCTGAGCGTGGTTGGCGAGGCTCGCCGCGCAGAACGCGGCGCCCGGAAGGGCGGGATTCGGCCGTCGGCGACCACCGACGTGGAGCCGACGGCGGGGGTCAACGTCAGCGCTGGGTCCTGCCGCCACCGCCGGCGGGCGGTCGCTGCGCTCCGCCCGCCGGCAGTGGCGTCACCCGCCACGTCACCGTCACCGGAACCCTCGGCCGTGAACGACGAGGTCCGGCACCGACGGCCAAAACCCGCCTGGGCTTGCTGCTAAGGCTCGCGCGATGCCGAGCTGACCCGGTGATGGTACGCGCGGAGGCCTTCAGGCCCCGTCGGCCGCCTCGACGATCGCCGGGAACTCCTCGGGGTTGAGCGCCGCGCCGCCGACGAGCGCGCCGTCGATGGGTCCTGTCGCCCCCGCCGACGGGCGGTCGCTGCGCCCTGCCCGCCGGCAGTGGCGTCACACGCCTGGCCCACTTCGGGCTGGCCCACTTCGGGCTGGCCCACTTCGGGCTGGCCCACTTCGGGCTGGCCCACTTCGGGC
>CAIXRH010000105.1 GCA_903921785.1 uncultured Pseudomonadota bacterium | reverse complement strand
GCGCCCCGACGCGAGCATCGCGGCGATCCGAGTCGACTCGGCCGCGACGAACGAGGCGTACGCGAGCTGTCGCGCGAGTCGGCTCGTCCCCAGGGAGTCGTCGACCTGCTCACGAATCGCCCGCACCTCCGCGCCGGGCGTGGTCGTCCACTCGGCGCCGAGGCGTGCGGCGAGCGCCTTGGAGCACGTCGACTTGCCGGTGCCGTCCAGCCCCTCCACCACGATCAGGCGTCCGCGCATTCGCCCTCCTCGAGGCACAGGACCTCCATCACTTCCACCTGACGGAGCACGCCGCCGATCCGAACGTCACGGGTCTCCCCGGGCTCGGCGCCCGTGAGCGCGACGCCCACCGGCGAGTTGTAGCTGATCCGCCCCCGCTCGGGATCTCCGTCCTCCCAACCGGCCAGCCAGCCCCGGCGCTCCGAAGCCTCGTCGAGGAACCGGTAGGACACCTTCGCCCCGAGGATCACGCGCTCGGGCTCGTGCCGGGGCACCGGGACGACCGTGGCCTGCACGGCGACGGCCTCCAGGTCCCGCACGAGGCGGGCGAGTTGGTGCATCTGGCGCTGATTCTCCTCGAAGGCGAAGTTGTCGTGCCACCCCGAGGTGTCGCCGCTCTCCAGGGCGGCCGGGTTGTCGTCGCAGACGGCCTTGTAGGCGGCCCGGGCGGTGGCGATGCGTTCGCGGAGGCGGTTCAGGCCCCCAGGGGTATAGACGAAGCGTTGGCTCATGCGGCCTCCAGGTAGGGTTGGATGAGGGCGGCCACGCGCAGGGCGGTGGCCTCGGGGTCGTCGTCGGTCGAGACCGGCTCGAGGATGGGGAGACCGAGTCGGGCCGCCCAGATGGAGGCGTCTTTCCCCACGGCCTCGAAGAACTCGAGGGGGCCGGGCTCGTGCTGTCGCCCGGCGAGGGTGTCGCGGCGGGCGACGAGGGGAACGACCACGGTAGGGCCTCGGCGACAGCTCGCCGTGACGGCCTCCAGGGTGCGAGCCACGACCTCGGGGCTCCGCCGCCCCGCGTAGGCGAGGTTCCCCGGGTGCCAGGTCTCCACGATCCGGTTGCCCCCCCAGGTCGCGTCGCGTGCGAGCTCGGCGGTGAACAGCTCGTCGTCGAACGCCACCTGCGAGTCGGCGGCCGTATGGCCCAGCGGACGCGCGCGGCGCGCGAGGAGCTCCCCGAGCTCAGGGTGGAACGGCACGTCGAGGAGGGCCGAGAGGCGGCGCCCGGTAGTGGTCTTTCCCACTCCGTGCGGGCCGATGAGTACGACGGTCATGCCAGGGTCTCCTTGAGGAATCGGGTCCAGGTGGCGAGGGCGGCGGGCTCGCCCCCGGATCGGAGGGCGTCGCGCAGAGAGACGCCGATGTCGGGGCGGTCCAGACAGGGTCGAAGGCGACCGTCGTGCGTGAGGCGGAGGGCGTGGATTCCCTCTCCGCACCGAGCGCGAACAGGGCAGTTGGCGCACGACCCCCACGGGGCCACGTTCCCGAGTCGCTGGTTCTTCACCTCGACGCGGAGCCCGTCGGACCAGCGCACGATCAGGGTGGGGAGGCTCATGGGGTCCGGCTCCTCCCAAGCCTCGCTCCACGCGCCCCGCGTCCGGCGCAGGGCCTCGAGGAGCGTCTGCGGCCCGATGTCCTGACCGAGGTCGTCCAGCAGCCCCACGGTGACGGGCCGGGACGCTGCCCAATCCAAGAGGCCCGCAAGGTCCGACTCGTCGTGAGGTCCGCGGTACACGTAGTTCAGCTTCAGGAACCGGCCGTGCGCGAGGAGCCGGTCGAGGATCGCCGCGCGAAGCGCGAAGCCAGCGGGGCGAGCGGTCCGCGCGGCGAACTCCGCCTCCGACCACCCGTGGATGGAGAGGTTGGCACGCGTGAGGCCAGCGGCGAACGCCGCGTCGATCTTGGACGTCGGCACGGCCCCGGCGGTGATGAGCGACACGTCGATGTCGGGCGCGGCCTCGACCAGCGTGCCGATGATCTCGGGGAGGTCGCCGCGCAGGAGCGGCTCTCCGCCGAGCAGCTTCACCTTGCGGACCCCCGCCCGGACCGCGACGCGCAGCAGCGGCTGCAGCTCCGCGAGCGGCAGGCCGCCCGCGTTTCCGGCCGTGGCCCAGTCGCCCTCCGCGTGGCAATAGGTGCACGCCAGCGAACACCGCGCGGTCACCACCACCCGGAGGTAGGGCACGACGAGGGAGCGGGTGGGGGCCAGGGGCAGCGCGGGGAGGTTCATGCCCCTGGAGTCGCTGGCCGGACACCGGATCGGACAGCTCGCCGAAACGAAGAATTTCGGGTCTTGGGGAGGCTGGGTTGTCCGATCCCCGCCGCGCGTGCGTCTCCGCGCGCATGCTCACTGTGCTCTCGTGGAACCTCCTCGCCGATTGCCACATTCGTCCCTCGTGGTACCGCCACGTCCTCGAAGCGGACCTCGCGCCCGCCACGCGCTGGCCGCGCGTGATCGCTGCGCTCACCTCCAGCGACGCCGACGTCGTCTGCCTGCAGGAGGTCGCCGCCGAGCAGCTTCCGGCGATCCGCGCCGCGCTCTCCCCTCGGCAGCTCGCGCACAGCCCCCACTTGGGTGAAGGGGTGCTCGTCGCCTCACGGATCCCGTTCCTGGGGGTGGAGTCGATCCGGGTGGGAAGGAAGACGAGCCTCGTCGTCACGCTGGCCGACGGGACGCG
>CAIXRH010000104.1 GCA_903921785.1 uncultured Pseudomonadota bacterium | reverse complement strand
TGCACCTTCGTGCGTATGCGAAGAGCGGACGCTGGACCGAACTGGAGGGCACCGTGCTCGCCCACTGCCGCTGGCGTCCCACCGTGCGAAGTGCCCACCAGGGTGCCTGACCGGCTTTTGAGCATCGCGCCCGTCGGCTTCCGTCCGCCCACGGGTGCGGCGCCCACACCGGCGAGGAGGTGTGCGTTCGCCTCCGGCTCAACGCGGTTCGGCGACGAAGATGGCGGTTGGGGAGGCGGTGCGCCTGACGTCGACGAGCCGCAGTCCGGCGCCGTCGAGCAGGGCCTCCATTTCGCGCCGGGTCCGTTCACGGCCGCCGCTGCCCACGAGCATTTGCAGGTCGAGGAAGCCAGGGTGGGGCGCGCGCTCGTCGAGCTCGGGCACGAGCGTGTCGAGGACCAGTAGGCGCGCCTCGGGCGTCATCGAGG
Source organism: uncultured Pseudomonadota bacterium (assembly GCA_903921785.1). GTDB lineage: Bacteria > Myxococcota_A > UBA796 > UBA796 > SXON01 > SXON01. Next base: position 28,657 of record CAIXRH010000104.1, on the reverse strand, counting down.
CGCGCACCCGCCGGAGCATGGGGGCGAGCTCGTCGTCACGGTGACCGTGGACGACCTGGCGCATCACGTAGAGGTCGAAGCCCTGCGGGACGCTCTCGAAGAAGCTCCCGAACACGACGGAGGCCCGCGCATCAAGGCCCGCCGCGACAAATCGGGCGGCAGCGGCGCCGGCGACCTGCGGTGTGTCGTACACAGCGCCGGTCAAGTGGGGCCAAGCCGAGAGCAGCCCTGCGAGGAGCTGACCGGACCCGCCTCCAAGGTCCACGATGCGGCGATGACGGGAGAAATCGTAGCCTGCGGCCACCGGGGCGATGTCCAGCGCGGAGAGCTCCGCCATCGAGGCGTGGAACTCCTTGCCCGCCTCGGGATGGTCGTCGAACCAGTCCCAGAGCGGCTTTCCGTGGAGCTTGGCGAACGTCGGAGAGCCGTCGCGGACCGCCTCGTGGAGGTGCGACCAAGTCGTCGTCGACCACTCGGAGGTGATCTGCAGGACCGTGTTGCGGATGGATTGCGGGTGGTCCGTCCGGAGAGGCTGGACCAGCTCGTTGAGGGCGAATCGGCGGTCGGCGGTACGCTCGAAGAAGCCGTCGGCGGCGAGGGCGCGCAGGACGCGGAACAGCGCGTCCTCGTCGACGCCGGTGGCCTGAGCCAACTCACCCACGTCTCGCGAACCCTCCGCGAGGAGATCGGCGATCCCCAGCCGGGCCATCACCCCGAGTGCGTGAGGGCGCCAATGGCCGGCGACGATTTCGAGGAGCGGGATCGGCTGGGGGGCGAGGCGGCGGGACGCGCGCTCCAGGAAGCGGGCGATCGCCCGGACGGCGTCGACCGCGGCGAGTGGGGGGGCGGACGGCGGCCGGGTCGAGCTCATCGCCGTCGCCTAACCGGACGCCGCGCGGTGGACGGCGCGGTCAGGCGCGCGGGAGGGGGACCCGCCCGGACACGTTGGTGCACTGGACCGGGGCGTCGCATACGAATTTCGGCCGGCACGCCCTTCCCCGACCACCCCTTCATCGACCTTTCCCCGCCGAACGCCTATTCTACTGGTCCATGGAGTGCAGCGGAGCCCGCCGGCGCGCGCCCCGTACCGCCCCCGCTCACCCGCGCACCCGCAGTGGCTCCTTGACGAACATGCGGTCCATGGGGCTTTGGACGCCGAGGGGGCCGCGGTCGAGGACGTGGGTGTAGATCATGGTGGTGGAGACGTCGGCGTGGCCGAGGAGCTCCTGGAGGGTGCGGATGTCGTAGCCGTCCTCGAGGAGGTGGGTGGCGAAGGAGTGGCGGAAGGTGTGGCAGGAGGCGCGCTTGGGGATGGCCGCGGCGCGGACGGCCGCGTGGACCGCCTCCTGGAGCACGCTCTCGTGCAGATGATGGCGGCGGCGCTGGCCGGTTTCGGCGTGGAGGTAGCCGCGGGTGGCGGGGAAAACCCATTGCCACGGCCAGGAGCGCCCGTCTTCGGGGTATTTGCGGTCGAGGGCGTCGGGGAGCTCGACCCAACCGCCCCCGTCCTCGAGGTCGGCGGTGTAGGTTGCGCGGGAGACGGCGACCTGCTGTTGCAGCGCTTCGCGGAGGAGTACGGGGAGGAGGGCCTGCCGGTCCTTCGCGCCCTTTCCCTCGCGGATGATCAGCGTCTGACGCTCGAAGTCCACGTCCTTCACCCGAAGGCGACACACCTCCATAAGCCGCATGCCGGCGCCGTAAAGCAGACTGGCCATCAGCTTCGTCGGGCCGCTGAGCTCCCTGAGCACGGAGATCACCTCGTTGCGGGAGAGCACCACGGGCAGGCGCGCCGGCCGCTTGGCCCGCACCATGTCGTCCAGCCAGGGGAGGTCGACGCCGAGGACGTCCCGATACAGGAAGAGGATCGCCGCGAGCGCCTGGTTCTGGGTGGACGCGGCGACCCGCTCTTGTACCGCGAGGTGTGTCAGGAACGCGGTGACCTCGTCCGCGCCCAATTCTGCCGGCGGACGCCGGCCGTGGAACTCGTAGTAGCGCCGCATCCACGCCACGTAGGCCTCCTCCGTCCGCGGGCTGAAGTGCCGGGTGCGCAGGACCTCCCGCGCACGGTCGCCGAGGCGCGGGGCGGACGAGAGCGGAGGGCGAGCCATCGCGAGGGGATAAGCACGGGGGCGGGGGCGGACCAGGGTGGTGGGGATCGGTTCGAAGAACCAAGGACGAAGGTGGGTTCACCTCCCGGCCCTCCTCGGCCGTCGCGAGCCACGACCGGCGTCGGCGGCGCCGCGGAAGCGGGGGAGCGGAGCAGGTCACGCTCGGCCACCGTCGACCACACGGCGGTCTTCGGTCGTCTGACACCCACACGGGGCTCACACTCCGTCTCGGTCCATACGCGCTCGCATCCGCCCTTCGACCTGCTCGTGGGCGACGACGCACCCGTGTTCAACGGCCTCGTCGGCCTCGGCGATCCCGGCCCGGAGTGCATTGGCCCGGATGGTCGAGAGGAGCTCGTCGTACGCCTCGACCGACCGCACCACCGCCACCCCCCGACCGTAGCGCGTCTGGACCCCGGGACGCCCCTTTTCCTGTGCCTGACGAACGGTCGAGTCATGCGTGCTCCCCGCGGCATCGTACCCCCGGTTCGGGTACCGTATCCGCGCCCGATGGTGACCCATCCTTGGGGCCGCCAAGGCCGTTCGGGCCCGGCGCCACGCCCGCACCCGCCCGCCTCGTCGCGCCGCCCGGCGACCAGGGCCCCGGCGCCGACGCTTGTCCTGGCTGGCCCACTTCGGGCTCGCGACGTCGACTGCCGAGGTGGGAGGGGGGACCACCCCTCTCTCCGCCGCCCCTACAGGATGCCCTTCTCGACCAGGAGCTCGGCGTTGGCGATGGCGCCGCCGGCGGCGCCGCGGATCGCGTTGTGGGCGAGGGCGAAGAACTTCACGGTGAAGACCTCGCAGCGCTCCACGCGCGACACGGTGACGGCCATGCCGTTTCCGCGGTCCGCATCCAGCTTTGGGGTGGGACGGTCGCGCTGCTCGAGCACCCGGATGAGCGGACGGGGGGAGCTGGGGAGCGCGTAGGGGCCGACGAAGGCGGCCATGGCGGCGCGGAGCTCGTCGAGCGGAGGCTCGGTCCGGAGCTTCGCCTGAACGGCCACGAGGTGCCCGTCGGGGACCGGCACCCGCACGCAGCGGGCGGAGATGCGGAGGTCGGGGGCGTCGAGGATCTTTCGAGGTTCGCTCGCGACCTTCTCCTCCTCGTCGCCGGGGTGGGGGTGCACGTTGCCGATCATGTCCCAGGCGCTCTCGCCCGGGTAGCCGGCGCCGCTGACCGCCTGGTAGCTGGCGACACACACCGCCTCCACGCCCCAGCGACGGTGCAGCGGGGCGAGCGCGATGGTCATCGCCTGGTGGGTGCAGTTGGGGTTCGCCATGATGAACCCGTTCTTCCCGCGGACCCACTCCGCGTGCTCGGGGTTGACCTCGGGGATGAGCAGCGGCACGCCCTCCGCCATCCGAAACGGCGCGGCGTTGGTGAGGACGGCGAAGCCCGCGGCGGCGAACGCCGGCTCCACGGTGCGGGCGGCGGCGCTGTCGAGCGCGGAGAAGACCACGCTGGAACGCACGGCGGAGGGGTCGCAGGGGAGCACCACCTGGTCCGCCAGCGGGTTCTCCCCAGGGAGCCGCCAGGCCGCGGCCTCCTCGTAGCGCTTTCCCACCGAGCGCTCCGAGGCGCAGAGCTCCGCCACCCGAAACACCGGGTGACCCTGCAGAAGCTGCACGAAGCGCTGCCCCACCATTCCGGTGGCGCCGAGGATGGCCACGTCGATCGTCATGGGGCCTGGGCTAACCCGAGGTCCCGCTCCAGGACGTCCATCGCGTCCGTCAACGCGGCGTGCAGCGCCACCATCCGCTCCCCCCCGAGCTCGTCCCGCAGCTTCGCCTCGATCCCCCCGAGGATCTTCAGCCCGTCGAGGATCGCCGCGCCACCCTGGGGCGTGAGCCGGATCAGCCAGGCGCGCCCGTCCACCGGGTCGTCCACCCGCTCCACCATCCCCCACGCCAGGAGGTCGTCCACCAGGGGGGCGACCGCCTGCTTGCTCACCCCGAGGCGCTTCGCCAGCTCGGTCGGGCGGATCCCCGCGGTGCTCAGGTGCGGGAACAAGGCGGTGTGCGCGACGCGGATGCGCGGGTCCCGATCCGCCTGCACCCTCGCGATCGCCAGCTCGTTGTAGAGCCGCGCCGTCCGCATCAGCACCTGCCCGAAGCTCGCCCTCAAGACCTCCGGCGGGACCGCGGGGGGCGGGGCGCTCGTCTCGTCGAGGGGAGTGGTCATCGTCAAGCTCCTTGACTGTATCGTCAAGGCACTTTACTATATCGCACCCCCTGGAGGCAAGATGTCTTCGACGCTCACCCCCGTCACCGACGGAATCTGGACCGTTCACCACCGCGACTTCTCGGTCGGCGGGCTGGGGATCGGCACGCGCACCAACGTCGTCCGCCTCCCGGACGGCACTCTGCTCCTCCACTCGCCCGGCCCGCTGGACGAGGCCGCGCTCACCGCGATCCGCGGCCTCGGTCCGGTCTCCCACCTCCTCGCTCCGAACCTCATGCATCACCTCAGCCTCGCCCGGATCGCCGCGGCGTTTCCCGAAGCTCGCTTGATCGCGTCACCGGGGCTGGCGAAGAAGGAGCCGACGGTCCGCATCGACGAGACGCTGGGGGACACGGTGCCCGCGTCGCTCTCTGGCGCCCTGGAGATGGCGGTGCTCGACGGCGCCCCGGCGCTCGAGGAGCGCGTCTTCTTCCACGCGCCCACCCGCACGGTCCTCGGGGTGGATCTCGCCTTCAACCTCCAGGGGATGACCGGCTTCACCCGCTTCGCGATGTGGATCAACAACGCCAACGAACGCTTCTGCGTCACGCGGCTCGCCCGCAGCCAGTTCATCCAGGACGCGAAGGCGGCCGCCGCGAGCGTCAACCGCATGGCGGATGCGTGGAACCCCGAACGGGTGATCGTCTCCCACGGCGAGGTCCTGCCGTCGGGCGGGGCGGCGGCGCTCCGCGAGGCGTGGTCGTTCGCGGGGTGAGGGGCGGCGCGCGGCCGGCCTGCGTCGCCAGTTCTCACTCCGCCCGGATAGCCGGGGGTGTGGATTCCAAGCTGCGTACGGTCCTCGTCTGGGTGGTGCTCCTCTGCGCTGCCCTCCTCGCGCTCGGCGCCGCGGCCAACCCGGGCTCGATCTCCGGCGCGCTCGCGGTGGCGCTGGTGCTGTTCTTCGTGATCGTGGCGTTCGTCCTCTGGCTTCGCCAGCGGGGCGCCCAGTCGCAGCTCGGTCAGGTCAACGCCTTCCGCCAGAGCCGCGCCCGGATGATCACCCCGGGCACCGAGAAGACCCGCTTCGCGGACGTCGGCGGGTTGGAGGCGGCGAAGACGACGCTCGGCGACGTCGTGGACTGGCTCCGCGCGCCCGAGCGGTGGGCCCAGGCCAACGTCCGGCCGCCGCGGGGCGTGCTCCTCGAAGGGCCGCCGGGGAGCGGCAAGACCCTCCTCGCGCGCGCGGTCGCCGGGGAGGCGGGCGTGAAGTTCTTCGTGGCGAACGCCACGGAATTCGTCGAGCTCTACGTCGGGGTGGGGCCGGCCCGGGTGCGCGACCTCTTCGAGGCCGCCGCCAAGGAGGGCCCGTGCGTCATCTTCATCGACGAGATCGACGCCATCGGCCGCCGTCGCGGCTCCGGCGTGGGCATCACCCACGAGGAGCGCGAGCAGGCGCTCAACGAGCTCCTCGTGCAGATGGACGGCTTCGAACGCCGCGGTCGCGTGGTCGTGATCGGCGCCAGCAACCGCGCCGACGTCCTCGACTCCGCCCTCCTCCGCCCCGGCCGCTTCGACCTGCGCGTCCGCGTGGGCGACCTCTCGGCGGAGGAGCGCGAGGCGGTCCTCCGCGTCCACGCCCGCGGTCGACAGCTGGCGGAGGACGTGGACCTCTCGGCGCTCGCCCAGTCGCTGGCGGGCGCGTCGGGCGCGCTCCTGGAGCTGGTGATGAACCGCGCGGCGTTCGCGTCGATGCGGCGGATGCGTCCGGCGGCGGGCGGCGCTTCGACGCCGGGAACGCCGGGCTCCGTCGGCGGGGCGGCGGGCGCGGCGTCGCCGGGCGCGGCTCCTGGGACCGGAGCGACGGCGGCGCCCGGGTGGGGGCGGTCGGCGGGTCGGGCGGCCGCGACGGCGGCCACGACGGCGCCGATCCCTCCGTCGCCGATCACGGGGGCGGACCTGCTCGCCGCCGTGGCGGAGGTGAGGGGAGAGGCGAAGGTTTTCTCGGCGTTGGACCAACTGCTCGTCGAGTCGGCCAGCCAGCTCTCCGAGCCGATGACCACCACCTGGGCGGAGATCGAGGTGAGCAGCGGCGCCCGGGTGGTCGGGCGGCTGGTCTGGGCCACCCCGGAATTCCTCAAGATCGAGCCGGCGGACGGCGGACCGCCGCGGCTCCTGGCCCGACGTGAGCTCCGCGAGCTCCGTCCGGCGTCGGCTCCGGGGGCCGCCTCCTGATGTTCGCGTGGATCGACGCCTTCATCGAGCGGATCCCCGGGCTCGTGGTGCTCTGGCTCTCCCTGTCGGTGCACGAGTGGGCCCACGCCCGCGCCGCGTCCGCGCTCGGCGACGACACAGCGAACGCCCAGGGGCGGATGTCGATGGACCCGCTCGTCCACGTCGACGGGATCGGCACGATCCTCCTCCCGATCGTCGGCATCCCCATGGGGTGGGCGCGCCCGGTGCCGGTGAACCCGTCGGGCTTCTCGCGTCGCTGGCCGATGACGCTCGGCATGGCGCTCTGTGCCGCGGCGGGGCCGGCGTCGAACCTGCTGATCGCCGCGGTGGCGTTCGTGGGGCTGGCCGGCGTCGCGAGCTTCGCCCCGGGCGCCTACGACTCGCCCGTCGGCGCGCTCGCCTGGCTGTTCTTGAGGATGAACCTCATCCTCGCGGTCTTCAACCTGCTGCCGGTTCCCCCGCTCGACGGGAGCCGCCTCGTGAACCACCTCCTCCCCCGCGGGCTCCGCGGCTACTGGGAGCGCCTCGAAAGGGTCGGGCCGATCGCGGTTTTCCTCCTCCTGGCGGTCCTCGGGGTGATGCAGCTCCAGCCCTTCGCGCTCCTCGACGCTTCGGCGTTGTGGGCCCTGGCCCGGGTGGTCGAGCTCCTGACCGGCGGCTGAGCGTCGTCGAATTTGCGCTGACCTCCCGGCCCTCCTCCACCCTCGCGAGCCAGGACAAACGTCGGCGCGGCGCGGGTCGGGCGGGGGAGGCCAAGGAACTCGGGGGGTGAGGGGGTCACCCTGGGCGTTCCTTGGGCCGAGCGAGGGCGCGCCGCCGCCGCGGCGGCCGACAGCCAAACGCGATCGGCCTGCCCGCCGGGCGTCCCGTCGCCGCGGCGGCCGAATGCGAAATGCGATCGGCCTGACCCCCGGGCGTCGGCGATGGTGGAGAGGGGTCAGACCGATCGCGATCGGATTCGCGAGGGACACCGCGGAGCGCGCGGAGGACGCGGAGGGAAACAGAGGAGGGTGCCTGCTCTTCTCCGCGATCTCTGTGAACTCTGTGGTGGGCTCTTCGTCCGTCGCCGCAGCGGCCGAAAGCGAAATGCGATCGGCCTGACCCCCGGGGGTCCGGCGCTGCCGCAGCGGCCGGAAATCCAACGCGATCGGCCTGACCCCCAGGCGCCGCGGCCTCGCCATTCTCGCCCCAGCGGCACCTCGACCGCCGAGGCTCCCAGGGCGGAAGGGCCGAGCCGCGGGTTCCAGCCGTTTGGCGACCTCGTTCTCCCCGATTCAGGGGCAGGCGCTCCCGGTGAGGCGGGCGCGGAGGCAGGGCTCGAGGGCGTCCGCCAGGGCGGCGCCGACGGTGGCGTTGCCGGCGGCGGACATGTGGTTGTTGTCCAGGAAGAGCGCGGGGGCCGGCTGGTTCGTGGCGCGGAGGGCGGCGGTGGCGGGGACCACGCGGGCGCCGTCGGGGAGGAGCGTGGCCGGCGCCAGGGACTTCACCGGGTCGCCGGTGAACGGGTAGTCCAGGAAGTAGACCGCGATGTTTCGCGCGTCGCCGAGGGTCTGGATGAGGTCGTGGTTGGACTGCCGGGCGGCCTCCGCGCGGGTCGTGGCCGGGTGCCACGTCTCGCCCTGACCGGCCGCCGCCTCGCGCATCGAGTGGTGGCCGGGGCGCGCCTCGTCGAGGAGGAGCCGCAGCCCACGGTAGAGCCGGCTGTAGAAGAGCACCTTCTCCACGGTCGGGCCGAAGCCGCCCGTGTCGACGGGGCCGGTCTCCCGGAGGTCGTCGAGGTCGCCGGGGATGCAGTCGATGACCAGGAAGTCGGGGTCGAAGGCGAGGAGCTGGGTCTCGATGAGCCGCAGCGCCTGGATGGACTTGTACCCGGCGAGGGCGGCGTTGATGACCTCCACGTCGAGGCCGCGGGAGCGCAGCGTCGCCTCCGCCACGCTCGGGTAGTCCTCGCCAGGGTCCACGCCGGCGCCGAAGGTCTGGGAGTCGCCGAGGACGAAGCCCCGCAGCGCGCCGGGCGCCTTCGCCTCCGCGACGTCCGCGTGGCGGAAGCCGTGGCGCTCCAGCCCGAGCACCGGGTTCGGCAGCACCGAGCGGCGCCAGCCGAGCACCGGGTCGTACACGAGGTCGCCGGCGACGGCGAGGTGGCTCTTCACCGCCTCCGACGGCACCGAGGCATACACGGATTCCCGGATCACCAGCCGAGCCACGCCCTCGGCGATGAACGCGGCGGCGAGCCCGACGACGACGGCGTAGCCGAGGCGGCGACCGGGACGCATCACCAGTACCCCTGCGTCTGAACCGCCTGCTTCTCGGCGGCGGTGATCGGGTGCGTGGTGGGCGCCACGTCCGCGGGGAGCTGGTCGAGCGCGGCGCCGAGGGCCTCGGGGGCGGCGGCGGCGGGGACCCAGCCGTCGCCGTCGTCGTGCAGCGCGACCGTCGTGTGGGTGGCGGGGTTGCGGAAGAGCCAGTCGCCGCCGGCCACGGCGACCACCGCGGGTCCGGCCTCGCGGCGCTCGCCAGGGAGAAAAGACTGGGCGATCGCGGGGCGCTCCGGCAGCGCCACCCCGCGCATCACGGGCAGCAGCGAGCGCCCGTCCAGCCGCGCCGGCGCCTTCGCCCCAACGGCGTCCAACAGGGTGGGCAGCAGGTCCACGAGGCTCACGTCGTCGTTCACCCGCGTCCCCGCGCCTTCGCCGCCGGGGAGGCGGACGATCAGCGGAACGTGCAGCACCTCTGGCTGCAGGAAGCCCTGGTGCCCGTAGTGCCCGCCCTCCCCGAGCGCCTCCCCGTGGTCCCCCGCCACGACGAGCACGGTGTCGTCGAGGCGACCCGCCGCGCGCAGCCCCTCCACCAGCGCGCCCACGTCGGCGTCGGCGCGGGAGACGGCGCCGTCGTAGAGCCGCGAGACCGCGTCGGCGAGCGCGGGGTCGGCGCGGGTCTGGGCGTAGAACCAGTCGTCCGGGTCGGGCGGGCGGCCCTCGGGCGTGGCCATCCGCCGGTTCCACTCGGTGATCCGTGGGTCCACCGAGTCGGACTCCGTCCGCTCCAGGTAGGGCCGGTGCGCGTCCTTGAAGTGGGCGAGGAGGAAGAACGGCTCGGGCGTGGCGCGGACGGCGGCGAGCGCGGAGTGGCCGATGCCTCCGGCGTGCCCCTCGATGAACGCCTCGAAGCCCCGCTCGAACCCGCCGCCCTTGTGTACGCTCGCGAGGCTGGCCACCGGCACGTAGGCGAGGGGATGGTAGCCGTAGTCCCGGAGGACCTCCGGTAGCGTGGGCACGTCCGCGGCGATCTCGTCGGTGGTGTCGAGCACGCCGGCGTGGCCGGGGAGGAGCCCGGTGAAGAGCGCGGCGTGGCTGGGCAGGGTGTAGGTCGCGGGGCTCCACGCGTGGGTGAAGGTGACCCCTTCGGCCGCGAGGGCGTCGAGGTACGGCGTCTGCGCTGTCGCGTCGCCGAAGGCCCCGACCCGGTCCGCGCGGAGCGAGCACAGGGTGATGAGCACGACGTTGGGCGGGCCTGCATACGGGGTGGCGCCGCTGCCCGCTTCGGCGCTCGCGGCCCCGCCGGGGCCGCTCGGGCCGCCCTCCCGCGCGTCGCCGAGGCGCCCGCCGCCGAGCCGCACCACGCCCACGACGATCGACCCGGCCGCCACGAGCACCAGCCCGCCGCCGAGCAGCGGCGGCAGGGCCGGGCGTGGACGTTCGGAGGCTCGGCCCCGCGGCCCTACGGCGTACCCACGGTGCCGGCGTCGGGATCGCAGGCGTTCTCGGCCTGCCGCGTCGCCGCAGCGGTGCCCGAGGTGTAGCCATTCAAGGTGTTGAAGTCCAGCCGGATGCGGCCGTCGCCACCGTTGCCGCCGTCGCGGGTGTGGGTGGATTCGCCGTCGCCACCGAAGGCGTAGATCGCGTCGGCGGGGATGGTCGCGGCGTCGGCGATCACCCAGATGGTGCCGCCCGCGCCGCCGCCCGCCCCGTACGTCCAGGTGCCAGTGGCCCACGCCGAGGTGGAGCCGCCGAGCGCGGAGAGGGAGCCGGTGCTGGTGACCGTGAGGGTCTCCACGCCCAGGAAGATCAACCCGGCCCCGTCGCCGCCCGAGCCGGGGCTGGAGCTGCCGTGCCACACCCCGGCGCCGCCGGAGCCGAAGTACATGCTGTCGAGCGCCACATCGCCGTACTCGTCGCCGGCCGCCGCTTCGGGGTAGCCGCCGCCGTTCCAGCTCGCGCCCGCGGTGGCGCCGCCGCCGTAGTTGCCGCCGCCGCCGGTGATCATCGCGCCGCCGCCGCCGTAGTTCGCCAGGTAGTACCCGTAGGTCCAGTTGGCGTAGACGCCGGTGTGGGAGTCCAGGTTGCCGTCGCCCGAGCCGGCGTAGGACTCACCCTGGAACGCGTCGTTGTTGTAGGCGGTGCCGGTGGTGCCGCCAGCGAAGCCGAGCTCGTCCACCGTGATCATCGCGCTGCTGCCGAGCGTCACCGTGCCCGTGGCCCGGAACGCGAGCACCCCGCCGACGGAGCCGTCCCAGCCTTCCGTGGTGAGCGTCGCGCCCGCGCCCACGGTGACCGTGGTGTAGTTCGGCACCGGCACCATCTGGATGTCCTGCCCGGCGAGGCTGGCGTTGCTCGTCTCGCCGAAGGTCACGGACGGCGACGAGACCACGGTGACGACGCTCCCGGAGACCGAGTCGACCGTGTAGAACTCGTACGCGCCGACGTTGGCGTGGCGCCCGTCGGAGCCGTGGGAGTTGATCACGAGCACCTCGTCGCCGGCCACGACCGTCGGCGTGCCGTCGACCGTGATGTTGGTGCCGCTGATCGTCGTGACCGGCCAGCCCGCCGCGAGGGTGAGCGTGGAGCCGGCGGGCACGCTGAGCGAGCCGTCGTGACCGTCGCCGACCCACCAGGCTTCGTCGATCGTGCCGTCGCAGTCGTTGTCGACCCCGTCGTTGATCTCGATGGCGCCGGGGTACGCGGTGGCGTCGCTGTCGTCGCAGTCGTTGTCGTTGGTGGAGTAGCCGGCCGGCAATTCGCAGGCGGACGTGGTCGTCGCGGCGGTGCCGTAGCCGTCGAGGTCGGCGTCCCGGTAGTAGGTGGTGCCCACGCCGTCGTCGACGGTGCCGTCGCAGTCGTTGTCGATGAGGTCGCAGGTCTCGGTGGCCGCGGGGTTGATCGCCGGATTGGCGTCGTTGCAGTCGTTGTTGTCGGTGACGTAGCCGGCGGGGACGCCGCAGGAGGTCATCGAGGCGCTCGGGTCGCCGTAGGTGTCGCCGTCGACGTCGGCGTAGTAGTCGGTGGTGCCGGCGGCGCCGTCGTCGACCACGCCGTCGCAGTCCTGATCGATGCCGTCGCAGAGTTCGGTGGCGCCGGGGTGGATGGTGCCGGCGGTGTCGTTGCAGTCCGTCGCGTCGGCCACGTAGCCGGCGGGCTGGTCGCAGTCGGGCGCGGTGCTCGTGGCGTTACCGTAGGTGTCGCCGTCGGTGTCGGCGTACCAGGTGGCCACGTCCGCGGCGGCGTCTTCGTCGATCACGCCGTCGCAGTTGTTGTCGATCCCGTCGCAGTATTCGGTGGCGGCGGGGTTCACGGCGCTGGCGGTGTCGTCGCAGTCGTCGTCGTTGAAGACGGTGCCGGAGACGCGGGTGCAGCTCAGGGTGCCGGTGGCGGGGTCGCCGTAGCCGTCGCGATCGGCGTCGGTGTGCCAGGTGGACATGTCCACGGCGCCGTTGTCCACGGTGCCGTCGCAGTCTTCGTCCACGCTGTCGCAGGTCTCGGTGGCGCCGGGGTGCACGCCGGCGTTGCTGTCGTCGCAATCGGAGGTGTCGGTGACGTAGCCGGCGGGGGCGCTGCACGCGAGGGTGGTGGAGGCGGCGTTCCCGTAGGTGTCGCCGTCGGCGTCGGCGTACCAGGTGGCGGCGTCGGCGGCGGTGTCTTCGTCGACGGTGCCGTCGCAGTTGTTGTCCACGCCGTCGCAGAGCTCGGTGGCGCCGGGGAAGTTGGCGGCCGAGGTGTCGTCGCACTCGGCGCAGGCGGCCCAACCGTCGCCGTCGGCGTCGCTGTAGCCGACGGAGCCGTCGCAGTTGTAGTCGTTGGGGTCGGTGCAGTCGGCCTCGATGACGCCGGGGTTGTAGGCGGCGTCGGCGTCGTTGCAGTCGCCGGCCACGGCGCTGGCGCCGAGCGGCTCTGCGCACGCGACGACCACGCTGCCGTCGTCGCCGTAGCCGTCCGCGTCGGCGTCGGTGTACCAGGTGGCGGCGGTGCTCAGGTCGAGGGAGTCGTCGGCGTCGTCGACCAGGGTGTCGCAGTCGTTGTCGAGGCCATCGCAGACCTCGTCGGCGCCGGGGTGGATGGCCATGTCGGCGTCGTTGCAGTCCGTCGCGTCGGCGACCCAGCCGGGGCCGGGGTCGCAGACCTGCTCGGGCGAGGCGGGGTCGCCGAAGCCATCGCCGTCGAGGTTGGCGTAGACCACAGCGCCGGCGGAGGCGTCGAGCGAGTCGTCGGCGTCGTCGGTGAGGCCGTCGCAGTCGTCGTCGTCGCCGTTGCAGATTTCGGCGGCGCCGGGGTTCACGGCGGCGTTGCCGTCGTCGCACTCGGCGCAGGCGGCGAAGCCGTCGGCGTCGGCGTCGGTGAAGCCGACCGAGCCGTCGCAGTTGTAGTCGTTGGGGTCTTCGCAGTCTTCTTCGGGCGCGTCGGGGTGGTAGGCGGCGTCGGCGTCGTTGCAATCCCCGCCCACGGTGACGGTGTCGGCCGGCTGCGTACAATCCCAGATCACCGTGGCGTCGTCGCCGTAGCCGTCGTGATCGATGTCGGTGTAATACTGGCTGGACTCGAGCCCGTTGTCGACCGTGCCGTCGCAGTCGTTGTCGAGCTTGTCGCACACGTCTGCCGCACCGGGGAAGATGGCGGCGTTGGCGTCGTCGCAGTCGTCGCCCACCTCGACGTAGCCTTCGTTGCGGGCGCAAGCGTAGGTCTCGGTCGCTGGGTCGCCGTGGCCGTCGCGGTCCACGTCGAGCCAGTAGGGGTCGGCCTCGCCGACGGCGGCGTCCTCATCGTCGCAGTCGTCCCCCGCGTTCACGCCGTCCTGGTCGTGGTCGGCGAGGGTCTTGGTGTCCCCTTCGACGCGGCAACCGAACAGGACGAGGGCAGACAGCAGGGACAGCGTGCGCATGAAGGCTCCGGCGGCGCGATTCTACTCCAGCCGGGGCCCCGACGGCGGTGATATGCGCGCGCCATGGACGGAATGTGGGTGCACGCGGGCGCGCCGGCGCTCGTGGACTGGTGCGAGGCCAACTATGCCGTGACCGGCTGGGTCGCCGAGTGGTGGAACTTCCTCTCCAGCGTGGTGATGATCGGGCTCGGGCTGTTCGGCCTGTGGCGCGTGCGGGGCGCGGAGCTGCGCTTCCGCGTCGGCATGCTCGGCACCTGCGTGGTGGGGGCGGGCTCCGCGGCGTTCCACGGAACCCTCCTCCGCCTCGCCCAGGCCGCGGACGAGCTGCCGATGGTCTGGCTCGGGCTCGCGTGTGTGTGGACGCTGCTCGACCGGGAGAAGCCCGCCGGGGAGGGGAGGGGGCTCGCCGTGGGCCTCCTGGCGTTCGGCGTGGTCTTCTGCGTCGCCTGCGCCCTCGTCCCCTGGGCCTTCGCCCTGTTCATCGCCGTGTACGGCGTGGCCATCGCCTGGGTGGCGATCCGCACGATGCAGCTCGCGTTCTTCCGGCCGACGACGCCGCGACTGCGCCGCACGGCCGCCGTGGTGGTCCTCGCCTACCTCGGCGGCTTCTTCGGCTTCTGGGTGCCGGAGCACGTGCTCCTCGGCTGCGACAGCCCGATCCAGGCGTTGCAGCTCCACAGCTTCTGGCACCTCGGCGCGGGGATCGGGACGATCGCGTGGTGGGAGTGGGCGTGGGGGGAGCGGGCCGAGGCTTCAGGCATCAGGCTTTAGGCTTTAGGAGCGCGGACGAACGTTTTTCGCGCGCGGGGGGTGGGCTGGCCGATGAAGGGTCGGTTCACGTTTTGGGTCCCGCCCCGGGCTCCGCCCGGCGCTCCCCACCCCCACTCCCCAACCCCTCGCCCCCGGGTGGGGCGAGGGGCGCGCTCCGCGGCCTCCGCCGCACGCGGTCTTTGCCGCACGCGGTCTTCGCCGCACCTCGACCGCCGACGTTTGTCTTGGCTCGCGACGCCGGCTGCGCCACCGGGAGGTGAGGCCGAACTTGGCTTCCTGCCAAACCGATCGGCTAGCGGCGCGCCTCGGCCGACGGCAGATCCACCCACACCGGCGGGCCCTCCGCCAGCGCCGCCTCGCGGACGTGCCAGCGGCGTCCGCCCGCCTCCAACGCCACGATCTTTGGCTCCCGTCCCGGCTCGATGCCGATCCGGAGCGCGCTGGCCTCCCCGACGCTCGCCGCACAGGGCGCGCCAGGGTCGGTGCGCAGGGCGAGCTGTCCGTCGATGACGACGACGAACACCGTGGTTCCCCCGATCCGGAGCCCAGCTTCGGTGACCTCGACGCCGCCGCGCGCCGCCTCCAGCCACCGCGTGGTCTCCGGGTCCACGAACGGCGGGATCATCGGCCGCTTCCACGCCGGCAACGCCAGGACTCCGAGCATCGCCCCGAGCACGAGGTAGACCCCGCCCGCCGCCGCCACCACCAGCAGCACCGGGAGCCGCGGCGCGAGCTGCCACGCCACCCACCCCATCACCCCGGCCGCGAAGGCCAGCTTCACGTGGTAGCCGCCGAGCCCGCGCCCGCCGACCACCTCACGCACGCCCCACGCCAGCCCGAGTACTTCCACGGATACGGTCACCGCGTGGGAGAGCGGCAAGGCCTCGGCGCCCATCGCGAAGACGCCGGTGAGGAGCCACACGACCGGCACCTTTGCGGCCATCGCTCCCAGGCTGAGCCACATCGGGAAACGCGGGCGGTTCAAGGCGTAGAACACCGGCACCAGCAGTCGGTGCAGGCAGATGCCGTAGCAGGCGAACGCGTACATCCGGAGCATGTTCGCGGTGCCGACCGTGTCGGCGTGATCGAAGGCGCCGCGTTCGTAGACCAGCCGCACGATCGGCTCGGCGAGCACGCCCAGCCCGACCGCGGCCGGGACCACCAGGAAGGCATGCGTGCGGAGCGTGCTGGCGAGCGCACCCCCCGCGGCGTCGCGCTCGCCGCGTGCGAGGTGCCCGCTCAGCTGCGGCAACATCGCCGTGGCGAGGCTCCCCGCCACCAACGCCAGCGGGAGTTGGACGAGGCGGAAGCTGCCGAGGAGCCAGGTGAGCACGCCGTCGCCGAAGCGGCTGGCGTACTGGCTCTCCACGAGGAGGTTGAACTGTACGGTCACGACGCCGACGAAAGCGGTGCCGAAGTAGACGAGCAGCCGCCCGAGCGCCGGGTGCCCGCGGAAGGTGGGGGTGAACCGGAAGCCCGCGCGCCAGAGCGGCGGCACGCAGAAGAGCACCTGGACGAAGCCGGAGATCGTCGTGGCCGCCGCGACGACCACGATGGCCGGCGCGCCCGTGGCCGCCTCCACCTTCGCGCCGCCGAGACACGCGGCGATCACCGCGAGGTTCAGCACGTTCTGCGCCATCGCGGGCACGAAGAACTTCCCGCGCACGTTGAGCAGCCCGCCGAAGAACGCCGCCAGCGAGAGCCCCGCCAGGAACGGGGACAACCAGCGGGTGAGCAGGGTGGCGAGCGCGAGCTTGGCCGGGTCGGCCGAAAACCCCTCGGCCACCAGCCGCACCCAGAGCTCGGCGCCGAGCCAGAACGTGGCGGTGGCCAGGCCGAGGAAGAGCAGCAGCACCCCGAGCACGGCGTTGGCGAGGCGCCAGGCGGCGTCCAACCCCTCTTTCTCGATGGTCTCCGAGAAGGCGGGGACGACGACGTTCTGAAGCGAGCCTTCGGCGGTGAGCTCGCGGAGGAGCTGGGGTACGCGGAGGGCGGCGTTGTAGGCGTCGCTGGTGGCGCCGGCGCCGAAGACGGCCGCGAAGAGCACGTCGCGGGCGAGCCCGGACACGCGCCCGAGGAGGTTCGCCGCGCCGACGGCGAGGGCGGCCCGCCGGTTCATCGCAGCCGGACGACGAGGCTCACTCGAGCCCGTGCCCCGCGGCGCGCAGGAAGCGGTCGCACGCGATGAGCGCGGCTTCGTCGCGGCTCTCCAGGGTGACGATCACCACGATCGGGGTCTCGTCGAGCCGGGGGTAGCTCCCGATGGCCACCTCGGGCCAGCGCCGGGCGGCTTCGGTGAGCGTGTCGGCGATCTCGGGCTCCGTGGCCGTGGTGGTGCGCCGGCGCGTGAGCAGCGGCACCCCGACGAAGCGGTGGGCCACCTTCTCGAACTTGAGCTGCAAAAGCGAGGGGACGCCTGGGAAGACGCAGACGTTCTTCACCACGGTGAGCGGGTAGATCACCCCGCCGTCCCACCACAGCTCGCTGCCGACGGGCACCTCGGCCATCTTCAGCGCCGCCGTGTTGCAACGATCCCCGAGCTTCGCCCGGAGCACCGCCACCAGCTCGGGGTGGTGCTCCAGCCCCAGCCCGAACGCCTGTGCGACGCCGGCGAAGGTGATGTCGTCGTGCGTGGGGCCGACGCCGCCGGTGGTGAAAACCCAGTCGAACCTCGCGGACTGCAGCACCACCTCTTCGGCGATCTCGTCGAGCGCGTCGGGGATGATGGAGATTCTCAGGAGATCGCAGCCGAGGGTGCGCAGTCGGCGGATCAGCCAGGGCCCGTTCTCGTCGGGAAATTTCCCGGTGAGGATCTCATTCCCGATGATGACCAGGCCCGCGGTCGGCATGCCGGCGCAGGTAACACCGTGTCGCACGGTCGCGCGCGTCGAGCGGCAAGCGGCTACGCTCTGGACCGTGCCCGGCGCCACGCCCTCGGACCCCACCTGGCTCACCCCGTCGCTCTCGCGCGGCTGGGGCTGGTACGCCAGCCGCCTCGCCCTCGGCGGGCTGTTCTTCCTGCTCCACGTCGTGGCGGGCTGGTGGGGGGTCGGGGTCGGCGCCGTCTTCGTCTTGATCTTCCTCGGAATATTGGTGCTGCTGCGGGCCACGCAGGTCACCAGCGGGGAGCGTGGCCACGCCGTGCGGTTCACGCTGCGGGTGAACGAGCAGGCGATCGCGGACGGGGTCGTGGAGGACGACGCGGCCCAGCGGCGCTTCGTCCACTTCCTGGTGGCGGCAGCACTTTTGTGTTTTGGCGTCGGCGTCGGCGCGGCGATGGTCGAGCTTCGTTCGAACTGGATGCTCTTCGCCACGCTCACGCCGCTGTTCATGGGCTTTGAGCGCCTCGCCCGTGGGCTCTCGGAGATCGTCCCCTCGGCGGACCCCGTTCCGCTCACCGTGTCCCGTCGGGCGCGCGGGTTTGTCGTCGGCGGGCGGGGCGCGGAGCAGGTGGTCGGGCCGGAGCCGACGCACCTCCGCGACGGCCGCGCCGACCTCGCCGTCGAGGTCGTCGAACAATTCACCCACGCCCGCTGGCTCGTGGAGCAGGCGCACATCGTCTTCCCGCTGGTGATGGCGGCGGTGACGGTGCTGGCCGCGCAGATCACCTTCATCGTGTCGCTGCTGATGATGTTCTTTGCGGGCGGTGCGGACGGCGGCGCAACGGTCCCCGAGCCCTCCGCCGAGTACCTCACCCGCCTCCTCAACGGCGACTACGCCGGCGCGGAGAAGGGCGTCATCGCCAAGAAGGAGGCGGAGGCGCCGTCGAGCGAGACCAAGATCGAGAGCTACTACCTGCCGGCGGGCAGCGACGGCCCGATCCAGAAGGTCGGCGGCGCGCGGCGCACCGGCAACAAGCCCCGGTCCGACGATCCCCGCCCCCAGAAGGCCGAGGACGCCGCGGTGAAGATCGAGGAGCTCGGCGCCACCGAGGCGCTCCACCCTCAGGACGCCCCCGACGTCCCCACCATCGACGAGCTCGCCGACCCGCTCGCTTCGGCTGACGGCAAGCAGGAGGAATTCAAGGAGTCCGTGGAGGTCACCGAGGGCTGGGGCCTCACCGACTGGTACGACACCGAGGACGCCCGCAAGGACGCCACCGAGATCCAGCAGACGATCGACGTGGCCAACGAGCTCCTCAAGCTCGACCCGGACAACCTCTACGGGCTCTCGATCAAGGCGTACTACGAGTACCTGGCGATGAACTACGACGCCGCCGCGGCCACCTACGAACGCCAGATCCAGATCGACGGCACCAGCGGCGCCCCGTGGAACAACCTCGCCCTCGTGTACAAACGCCGTGGCGACTACAAGAAAGAAGAAGAGCTCTACCACACTGCGATCATGATGGAGCCGAACGAGTCGAACACCTACCTGAACCTGGCGCTCTGCCTGGGGCATCAGGCCCGCTACGACGAAGCGCTCCAGATCATGAAGAAGCTCGAGACCGACATCCCCGAGGGGGATGAGAACGAGGGCTACGCCGATCTGTACCGCTCGCAGATCTACGCGATGATGGGCGAGAAGGAGAAGGCCTACTTCTACCTTCGTAAGTCCCTGAAGTTGATGCGCAAGCTCGACACGCTGCACAACATCGAGTTCCAGCAGGACATCCGGGTGGACCCGGCGTTCAAGGAGATGCGCGAGGAGCCCCGCTTCAAGCGGCTCTTGATGAAGTATTACGGGGACCGCCCGGGCGGCTGGTGGCTCCTCAAGGGCGGTGAAGCCGCCCCCGACCCCGGAGACGACCCATGAGCGCCCGCGTCGCCGTCTTCGCCGGCACCTTCGATCCCATCACCCTCGGCCACGTGGACGTGGTGCGGCGCGGCCTGGCGCTCTTCGACGAGGTGGTGGTCGCGATCGGCCACAACCCCAAAAAGCAGCGGACGTTCTCGGTCGGCGAGCGGATGGAGCTGGTGCGCTCCGCGTGCGGCTCGCTCGGCGCGGTTCGTGTGGAAGCCTACGAGGGCCTCACGGTAGACTTCGCGCGGCGGATCGGCGCAGTCGCCATCCTCCGCGGCCTGCGCGATGCCACCGACCTCGGCTTCGAAGCCCCCATCGCCCACGCCAATCGGGCGATGGCGCCCGGCGTGGAGTCCGTCTTCGTCCTCACCGACCCCGCGCTCGCCTTCGTCTCCAGCTCGCTGATGCGCGAGATCGCCGCCGCGGGGGGGGACACGTCGGCGTGGTTGCCCGCAGCGGCGCAGGCGGCCCTGCTGAGGGTGCTGCGCGGCTGAGCGCCAAGGGCGCCGCGGCGTCCTGCCGTCGGTACCCCGCGAACCGTGGCACACGTCGTGCTGTGCATGCCGCCACGCGAGCGCCGGCATAGAGCCGGCCCGCTTCGGAGCGCAGCATGTGCGGGATCGTCGGCTATGTCGGAGAGCGTCGGGCGGCGCCGGTGATCCTCGATGGGCTTCGCCGGCTGGAGTACCGCGGCTATGACTCCGCGGGGCTCGCGGTGCTCGCCGCCGATCAGGTGCAGACCATCCGCCGCGTCGGGCATGTCGCGGCGTTGGCGGCTGCCGTTCCGGGGGACCTCGCCGGCACCACCGCGATCGGCCACACCCGCTGGGCCACGCACGGCGGGGTCACCGAGAGCAACGCCCACCCCCACCTCGATTCTACGAATCGTATCGCCCTCGCGCACAACGGGATCATCGAGAACCACACCGGGCTCCGGGCGCGGCTGGAGGAGGAGGGCGTCACCTTCCGCAGCGACACGGACACCGAGGTGTTGGTGCACCTCGTCCGCAAGTTCTACGACGGGGACCCGGAGGCGGCGGTGCGCCACGCCCTGGGGCTCATCCAGGGCACGTACGGCGTGGCGGTGATCTTCTGGGATCACCCGGGCGTGATCATCGCCGCCCGCAACGGCTCCCCGCTCGTCGTGGGCAAGGGCAACGGCGAGACGTTCCTCGCCTCCGATCCGCACGCGCTCTCGGCGCACACCCGTGAGGTCGTCTACCTGGAAGACCGCGACATCGCCCGGATCGACGCGCGCGGCTGGTCCATCTCGCGGATGGACGGCGGCGGGGTCTCGCGCGTGGTGGAGGTGCTCGGCGAGGAGTGGGAAGACGAAGGCCGGGGCGACTACAGCCACCACATGCTCAAGGAGATCCACGAGCAGCCCGAGTCGCTGGCGCGTTGCCTCCGCGGCCGCGTCGTGCCTGACCAGGGCGGCGCGCGCCTCGGCGGCCTCGACCTCACGCCGCGGGACATCGCGGGCATCCGCCACATCACCGTCCTCGGCTGCGGCACGAGCTTCCACGCCGGCCTCGTCGGCGCGGCCGCGATGGAGGGCCTCGCCCGCATCCCCGCCAGCGCGGAGATCGCCTCCGAGTTCCGCTACCGAAACCCGGTCATCGGGCCCGACGACCTGTTCCTGGCGGTCTCCCAGTCCGGCGAGACGGCGGACACGCTCGGTGCCGTGAAAGAAGTACAGGTCAAGGGTGGGAAGGTGCTCGGGGTGGTGAACGTGGTGGGCAGCTCGATCGCGCGCGTCTGCGGGCACGGGGTGTACGTGCACTCGGGGCCGGAGATCGCGGTGGCCTCCACCAAGGCGTTCACCAGCCAGGTCGCGGCGCTCCTGGTGGCGTCGTTGTCCTTCGCGCGAACGCGGGTGCTCGGGCCGCACGAGGGCAAGGTCTTCGGGGAGGAGCTGCTCGCGGTGCCGGAGCGGGTCGGGGAGTGGCTGGCGTCTGAGCCTTCTTCGCTGCACGACGCGGTGGAGCTCTGCACCAAGGGCAAGTTCGTGTTCTTCCTCGGCCGTGGCGTCTCGCATGCGGTGGCGCTCGAAGGCGCGCTCAAGCTCAAGGAGGTCGCCTACGTGCCGTGCATGGCCTACCCGGCTGCCGAGATGAAGCACGGCCCCATCGCGCTCATCGACCGCAACACCCCGGTGATCGTGGTGATCCCCGACGACGTGATGCGCGACAAGACGCTCTCCACGATCCAGGAGGTCCGCGCCCGCGGCGCCCGGGTCATCGCGATCCACACCGCGGGGGACAGCGCCTGCGCCAAGCTCGCCGACGTCTCGATCCCCGTGCCGCGGGCGAGCCCGCTCATCACCCCGCTGCTCTCGGTGCTGCCGCTTCAGTTGTTGGCGTACCGCGCGGGGCTCGCGCTCGGCCGCGACATCGATCGGCCGCGGAACCTGGCGAAGTCCGTCACGGTGGAGTGAGCGCTGCGGGCGGCGCCCTCGGCGTGAGCGCCGCGGGCGGCCGCCTCGGCGGGCCGAGCACCCACGGCGCGGGCCACAGGCAC
The DNA here is from genome assembly GCA_903921785.1 of uncultured Pseudomonadota bacterium. Classification (GTDB taxonomy): domain Bacteria; phylum Myxococcota_A; class UBA796; order UBA796; family SXON01; genus SXON01. The sequence goes on along the minus strand of CAIXRH010000104.1, from coordinate 6,967 downwards.
AGCACCGGGTGGAGCCAGAGGACGTCGCCGTAGGCACCGCTCACCCCGGTGCAGCCGTTGTCGGCGCGCGGGAACATCTGCGCCCAGATCGTGGTGAAGCCGAGCGCGGCTCCGAGGAGCAGTCCGCGGGCGCCGCCGAGCAGGCCGCCGATCCCTGCGAGGGCCGGGACGAGGAGCAGCGTCCAGGCGAAGCGGGCGTGGAGGAGGTCCACGGCGTAGAACCAGGCCCAGAGCGCGAGGGTGGGGAGGGTGGCGGCGAGGCGGAGGGCGCGGCGGTCCGGGGAGGTGCTCGGGGACCTGCGGACGCGAGAGCGCAGCGCCACCGACACCAGGAACCCGCCCAGCGCCGGCACCCAGAGGCCCTCGGCGAAGCCGCGTCCCCGCGCGAGCCGCTCGATCAGCAGGAGGAACGGGCTCCCCAGCGCGACGGCGATGGAGAGCGGCTGGACGGGGGGAGCGGACATGCAGGGGCAGACAGCAAGGGATGTGCCGGAGCGGCGCGGCGGAGGCCAAACCACGCGGGGGGTGACGCGTCACCGACGCCGCCTCCGCCCCCAGGCCCGCCCCATGGAAGGCGCCGGCGCCCCCATCCATCGCGGATTCCCCGTGAACCCGTGACGGTCCCCCAGCCCCCACGATCCGCGCTCCGACGGCGTTCCCGGCCCAATGCGGTCAGTTTTCCGGCGCGCCTTCTGGGGGGCGCGGCACGCGGGTTGCTATCCTCCCGTCCATGGACCACTTCACCCCAGCCACCGCCCTCGCTGGAGGAGGCCTGATCGGGCTCGCCGCTTCCTTGCTCATCGTCACCACCGGCCGTTGTGCGGGGGTGAGCGGCATCGTGGACGGGGCCCTTCGCCGGGACTCGCCGGCGTGGCGGTGGGCCTTCCTCGGCGGCCTCGTCGCCGGGGGAGCGCTTTTGCGCGTCGTCGCGCCGGCGATGGTGCCGGGGCTCGCGGGCAGCGCGCTGGGGCCGATGGGCGTGGCGGTGGCCGGGGTGGTGGTGGGGTTCGGGGCGCGCGTCGGCGGCGGCTGCACCAGCGGGCACGGGATCATCGGCAACAGTCGGCTCTCGCCGCGGTCGGTGGTCGCCACGATCACGTTCATGGCCGCGGGGTTCGCGACGGTGGCCGTGCTGCGGAGCCTCCGTGGCTGAGCGCGCCACGGTGGAAGCCGCGACGGCCTTCGGGGCCGGCCTGCTCTTCGCGATCGGCCTCGGCATCGCGGGGATGACCGACCCGGCCAAGGTGCTCGGGTTCCTCGACCTGGGCGGCGACTGGGACCCGAGCCTGCTCCTGGTGATGGGCGCCGCGGTGCCCGTGCACGCCGTGGCGTGGTGGATCCTCCGCCGCCGCGGCGGGCCGCTGCTCGGCGGGCCCGTGCCGCGCCGCCCCGCGCCCGTGTTCGACGCGCGCCTCCTCGGCGGCTCCGCGCTGTTCGGCATCGGCTGGGGCCTCGCGGGCGTGTGCCCGGGCCCGGGGGTGGTCTCGGCGGTCACCGGGGGCTCGGGGCTGCTGTACGTCGGCGGGCTGGCGCTCGGCGTGGCGGCCTCGCGACTGGTGGCGAAGCCGCCGGCGCTGGAGGAGCGGGAGCCTGACCTGGGCGTGCCTGCGGACACGGCGATCGCGCCTTCCGCTTGACGTCCCGCGGGGAATCGTGCACGTTCGCGCGGTGACCCCGACCGCATTCTCCATTCGCCACCTGCGCATCGCGCCGAACCTGGTGCTCGCGCCCATGGAAGGCGTCACCGATCTCGCCTTCCGTAGGTTGGTGCGGAGCATCGGCGGCGTGGGCCTCACCGTCACCGAGTTCATCCCCAGCGAGGCGCTCCGTCGGGGCATCCAGCGCGCGGAGATGATGGCGCGGATCGACCACAACGAGCACCCCGTCTCCATCCAGATCTTCGGGCGCAACCCCGACGCGATGGCCGACGCCGCGCGGCTCATCGAGGAGGCCGGCGCCGACATCGTCGACCTCAACTTCGGCTGCCCGAGCAAGAAAGTCTGCGCCCACTCCGGCGGCAGCGCGCTGATGAAGGAGCCCGCCCACGCGCGGGAGATCGTTCGCGCGGTGCGCGCGGCGGTCACCATCCCGCTCACCGTGAAGATGCGCTCCGGGTTCGACCATGGGATGCGAAACGCCCCCGAGATCGCGCACATGTGCGAGGAAGAGGGCGTGGAGGCGATCACGGTGCACTGGCGCACCCGGGCCGACCTCTACGGCGGCACCCGCGCCGTCGACAAGATCGCCGAGACCAAGCAGCGGGTGAAGATCCCCGTCATCGGCAACGGCGACGTGGTGGACTACGCCACCGCCATGGCCATGTTCCGGGACACCGGGGTGGACGCGGTGATGATCGGCCGCGGCGCCATCAAGAACCCCTGGGTCTTCCGGCAGATCCACGCGGCGATGAACGGCCTCCCCGAGGTCGTGGTCGACGCGCAGGAGAAGCGTCGGGTGCTGCTCCGTTACTTCGAGCAGATCCGCGGCGACTTCCGTGACGAGCGCGGGGCCCTCGGGCGCATGAAGAAGATCGCCAACTACTTCACGCACGGCCTGCCCCACGGCAGCGAGCTGCGGGCGGCGTTCCTCCACGCCCAGTCGATCGAGGAGGCGGTGGATCACACCTACCGCTACTTCGCGTGGCTCTCCCAGGCGGAGGAGGATCGCGGCCGACCCTTCGAGGTGGACCTCACGCCGCCGTCGTCCCTGCCCGCGGGGCTCGATCAGTCTGCGGCGTGGGCCGCCGAGCGCGCCACCTGCACGCCGCTCACCTGATCGGGGCGTCGCCGACCGGCCGTTGACCCGTCACGGGACTTCCGTGGATAGCTGATGCTCCACCGGGATCACGGATGAAGACGCGCATGTTGGGGAGCCATCGGCTTCACCCTGAGAGCCTCGCGATGAGCTACGGCTATGAAGCGAGCTGGTCGGAAGGGGCGATCAAACCGCCGATCTTTCAGACGTCCACCTTTGTCTTCGAGTCGGCGCAGGCGGGCAAGGACTTCTTCTCGCTCGCCTACGGCCTGCGGGAGCCGAAGCCCGACGAGCACTCCGGGCTCATCTACAGCCGGTTGAACAACCCGAACCTCGAGCTCCTCGAAGACCGGCTCACCCTGTGGGACGACGCCGAGGACGCGCTCACCTTCGCCAGCGGCATGGCGGCGATCGGCACCAGCCTCCTCGCCTACGCGCGCCCGGGGGACGTGGTGGTGCACAGCGGACCGCTCTACGGCGGGTCGGACCACTTCCTCCATCACGTGCTGCGCGACTTCGGCATCACCCCGGTAGGCTTCCTCGCCGGGCGGCCCTTCGCTGAGGTGAAGGAGCGGCTGGAGGCGGAGCTCGCCGGCCGTCGGGTGGCCGCGGTCCTCATCGAGACGCCGTCCAACCCCACGAACTCCCTGGTGGACCTCCAGGCGGTGGCCGACTGGGCCCATGCGCTCCCGCAGGCGGGGGCCCGCCCGGTTGTGATGGTGGACAACACGTTCTTGGGGCCGATTTTCCAGCACCCGCTGAAGTTCGGAGCCGACGTGGTGCTCTACTCGGCGACGAAGTTCATCGGCGGCCACTCCGACCTCATCGCTGGCGCGTGTGTGGGTAGCCACGCGGCGCTCACGCCCATCCGCGGCCTGCGCACCTTCCTGGGCACGATGACCGACCCGTGGACCGGCTGGCTCATGCTCCGCAGCCTCGAGACGCTGAAGATGCGCATGACCGCGCAGATGAAGAACGCCCGGTACGTCGCGGAGTACCTCGCGGAGCACCCGAAGGTCCGGAAGGTGCACTACCTGGGGCTCCTCACCGAGGACGACCCGATGTTCGGCGTGTATCGCCGGCAGTGCCTCTCGCCCGGCTCCATGGTGGCGTTCGAGGTCCGGGGAGGGGAGGCGGAAGCGTTCCGGTTCCTCGACACGCTCAAGATGATCCGCCTCGCGGTGAGCCTCGGCGGCACCGAGTCCCTGGCGGAGCACCCCGCCACGATGACCCACGCCGACATCCCGGCGGCGGACCAGGCGCTCCTCGGGATCACGTCCGCCTTGGTGAGGATCTCGGTGGGCGTGGAGCACTACGAAGACCTGCGCGCGGACCTCGGGCAGGCGCTGGACGCGATCTAGCCATCCGATGGCTCGTGACGGAGGCCGTTCACCCGTCGCGGCGACGCGGAGCGAGCCCGTGCAGCAAGCCCACGCGGGCTTCCCGGCGTCGCGCGAAATCCTTGTGCTTGTTCGCCGACGGTTCAGGGTGAGGTGACCGGTCGGGTGACGTCACGGGCGAACCGGCCCAGCGTAGCGAGGGCCGGGCGCTCGTGGCGGCAGGACCCAGCGCCAACCCTCACGTTCGCCGGGAGGACGACGGCTCGGCTCGCGACGACGTGAATCCCGCATCCCGGGCGCCGCGTCTTGCCGGGCGAGCGGTCCCGCAGCGCTAGAAGTAGTCCGCCACGATCTCGTCGATCGTCCGCCCCAGATCCCGATCATCCGTGAGCGTGCGGGTGAACGCGGCGCGGCAGGCGGAGCGCGGCTCCACGCCCTGGGCGAGGAGCTTGCCGCAGTAGACGAGGAGGCGCGTGCTCACGCCCTCTTCCAGGCCGCGGTCGGTGAGGTTGCGGATCTTCTCGCCGATCTTCACCAGGCGGCTGGCGCGATCGGCGTCGAGGCCGGCCTCCTGGGCGACGATGTCCCGCTCCAGGTCGGGCGGCGGGTAGCGGAAGTCCACGGAGATGAACCGCTGGCGGGTGGAGGGCTTCAGCTCCTTGATCACCGACTGATAGCCAGGGTTGTAGCTCACCACCATCATGAACTCGGCCGGCGCTTCGAGCACCGCGGCGAGGCGATCGATGGGGAGGATGCGGCGGTCGTCGGTGAGCGGGTGGATCACCACCAGGGTGTCCTTGCGCGCCTCCACCACCTCGTCGAGGTACACGATGGCGCCGTGGCGGACGGCGGTGGTGAGCGGCCCGTCCACCCACACGGTCTCGTCGCCGGTGAGGAGGTAGCGGCCGAGGAGGTCGGACGCGGAGAGGTCTTCGTGGCAGGCCACGGTGACCAGCGGCCGGCCGAGCTTCCACGCCATGTGGGAGACGAAGCGGGTTTTTCCGCAGCCGGTGGGCCCCTTGAGCAGCACCGGGAGCCGCGCCTTCCACGCGTGTTCGAAGAGGGTGACCTCGTCCGCCACCGGGCGGTAGTAGGGCTCGCGCTTCTGGAGGTAGGCGTCGACGTCGGGGGTGAGCTGGCGCATCGCCGGCCTCCTATCGGGGTGGCGGGTCGGCGGCGCGGCCGGGGGCGTATGCGGGGTCGCAGGGACGGCGCACGCCGCCCGCCCCGGCTGGCTCACGACGACCGCGCCTCGACCGCCGACGCGGGCCGGTGGGCACGCCGGTCCACCCGCGCCGCTCCGTGATCATCGGCTCGGGTACGCCTCGATCGCGGCGAGGTGTTTCGCCTTCTCTTCTGCCGACAGCAGGCTCACTTCCACGCTGTTCCGGGCGAGCGCACGCAGCTCGACCTCGTCGAGCCCGAGCGCCTCGGTGACCGCCACGTAGTTGTCGAGGCAGTACCCCCCGAAGTAGGCGGGGTCGTCGCTGTTGACGGTGGCGCGGAGCCCGGCGGCGAGCATCGCCTTGAGCGGGTGTACGTCGAGCGAGGGGACCCCGCAGAGCCGGAGGTTGGACAACGGACAGACGGTGAGGCCGACCCCGGCTTGTGCCAGCCGTGCCACGACCTCGGGGTTGTCGAGCGCGTGGTTGCCGTGGTCGATGCGGTGGCAGCCGAGCTCGTCGAGCGCGGTGACCACGTATTCCCACGGACCTTCCTCGCCGGCGTGGGCGGTACGGAACAGCTCGCGCTCCCGGGCCCAGGCGTAGGCGCGGGCGAACTTCTCGGGCGGGTGGCCGCGCTCGGAGCTGTCGAGGCCGATGCCGTGGAGCCGGCCGTCCTTCAGCCAGGGCTCGGCCTCCGCGAGCATGCGCAGGGCGTCCTCCTCCGGGAGATGCCGGAGGATGTTGGGGATGAGCCGCCAGGTGACGCCGCGGCGCGTGCCGGCCTCGGTGAGCCCTTCGAGCAGCGCCTCGGTGACCGCGGCGAAGCCGAGCCCGCGCTCGGTGTGGCCCTGGGGGTCGTAGAAGAACTCGCAGTGGACGACGCCGTCGTCCGCCGCGTGGTCGAGGGCGGCCGCCGCGAGCTCGGCGAAGTCGCGCGGCGTACGAAGGACGTTCATCCCCAGGTAGTAGAGGTCGAGGAACTCCTGGAGGTTGCCGAAGGCGTAGGCGGCGCGCACCTCGGCCGCGGTGGACCAGCGGAGCGGGACGCCGTTGCGCTGGGCGAACGCCAGGAGCATCTCCGGCTCCAGCGTTCCTTCGAGGTGCACGTGGAGCTCGGCCTTGGGGAGCCCGCGGAGCCAGTCACGGTCGGGGTGTGCCATCTGCCGACCTAACCAGCACGAAAGGCGCCGACGGTCATCGGTCTGTCCGCGGCGGCTAGCGCTTCTCGGCGCTCACGGTCCAGGTGGCGCCGTCGGTGGTCACCGCGATCGTGCCGTCCTGGTCGGTGCGCCAGACGTCCGCACCGACCGCGGCGAGGCGATCGAGGGTGCCCGGGTCGGGGTGCCCGTAGTCGTTGCCGGTGCCGACGCTGATGAGCGCGACCTTCGGCTGCATCTCGGCGAGGAAACCGTCGCCACTGCTGTCGGAGGAGCCGTGGTGGTGGACCTTGTAGATGTCGATGGGGCCGGGATCGAAGACCCGCTCGCAGCCCCAGGTCTCGCAGTCGCCGCCGAGGAGCATCCGGACGTTCCCGTAGGTGAGCCGGAGCACGACCGAGTTGAGGTTCTCGTTGTCGGTGGAGCCGACATCGGCGTGGAGGACCTCGGCGAGCATCGCGCCGCCGAGATCGAGGGTGTCGTCCTTCACGATCGTGGTGCGGCGGTCGCCGGCGGCGCGCACGTAGCGGTCGAAGGCGTCGGTGGTCGC
>CAIXRH010000103.1 GCA_903921785.1 uncultured Pseudomonadota bacterium | reverse complement strand
GTGGAGACCGACGATTGTCAGACGGATGTCAGGCGCTCGACAGACGATTGTCAAACCTCAAAGGTCGCGAATTCCAAGGCCCGAGCGCCAGACCCGAGGAATGGGGGCCCGTGACTCCCTCACCCCCCGCGTTCCTTGGCCTCCGACGCCGCCACCGCCGCCCCGCCGCCGCCCTCCCCCCGCCCCCGCGGCCACCCCGCCCGCCCCGCCATTCTCGCCGACAGCGGCCCCTCGACCGCCGACGCGTCCGGCCGGCAGGACGACCTCGCGCCACCGCCCCTCCCCACCCCCCTCGCCGGCCCCCACCCGCGCACGAAACGCACCGCGACCGCCGGGCCGCCGCCGCGGCAGGCCACCGTCCCGGGGGCCGTCCGTCACCGCCCCGGCGCCCCTCCCCCGCCAAAAAGCGAACCCGTTCACTTTTCCCCTTGACGCCACTTGTGAACGTGTTCATTTATTTAGTGAACACGTTCACTTCGGAGTCGACGATGCGCCCCAGCGCCCACGGCCTCCCCCTCCCCCAAGCCGACGGAGAGGTGCGCCTCTCGGTCCGGAAGGTGCTTTGGAACGGCACGCTCCTCGCCTGCCTCCTCGCCGCCCCCGCCTTCTGGAGCGCGCCCGCGGCCGCGTTCGGCGCCGTGACGGCCGCCGTGGTGCTCTGCTTCGGGCACAGCGTGGGCTTCCACCGCGGGGTGATCCACGGCGCCTTCCGGATGGGCCCCCGCACCGAGCGCGTGCTGGTCTACCTGGCGGTGCTGGCCGGCCTCGGCGGCCCCCTGGGGATGATGCGGATGCACAACACCCGCGACGGGCACCAGAACCGCCCCGCCGCCCCCGACTACTACACCTTCGCGCACTCCGCCGCGAAGGACGCCGCGTGGTTCCTCTTCCACGAGCACACCGGCGCCCCCGCGTCGATCGACGCGACCCGCGCCGCCGACCCCTGGTACCGCTTCTTCGAGGCGACCTGGCAGCTGCAGGCCGTCCCCTGGATCGTCGGGCTGGCGCTCTGGGGCGGGCTGCCCTGGGTGCTCTGGGGCTGGGGCGCGCGCACCGCCATCTGCGTGCTCGGGCACTGGTTCGTGAACTACGAGGCGCACACCCGCGGCTACCGGCGGTGGACGATGCCCGGGAGCGGAGAGGAAGGCCGCAACCACCTCCTCTTCGGCGCGCTGGCGATGGGCGAGGGCTGGCACAACAACCACCACGCCTGGCCCGACTCGGCGCGCTTCGGCGTGGGCTGGTGGGAGCTCGACCCCGGCTGGTACGCGGTCCGCCTGCTCCGGGCGCTCGGGCTGGTCTGGGACGTGAAGACCTGGGAGGCGGGCGCCACGCTGCGGTCGACGGCGTCGTCCACCGGCGTCGCCACCCTCCGGGACGCGCTCGTGGCGCGATAGGCGGACGGATGCCTGTAGAGCCGGCCACCCCGAAGTCGGAGCGCACCCGCGCCCGCATCCTCTCCGCCGCGCACGAACTGTTCGCGGAGAAGGGCTTCGCGGCCACGACCATGAGGGACATCGCGGAGCGCGCCGAGGTCTCGGTCGGGGCCACCTACCGCTACTTCGCCCGCAAGGAGGACCTCGGCGTGGCCCTCTACGAGCAGATGGCCGAGCGGATGACGCGGGTGGCGATGGACCTCCCCGGCGGCTCCGTCGCGGACCGCTTCGCGGTGATGATGCGCGCCACGATCGACCACCTCGAGCAGCGTCGGGACACCTTCCTCGCCCTCGCCGCCCGCGCCTTCGACCCTCGCGACGACCTGGGGGTCCTCGGCACCCACACCGACTCCGTCCGCGCCCAGGCCCGCGCCGGCTGGGAGATCGTGGTGCTCGGCGCCGACGACGCCCCTCGCGACGAGGTCGCCCGCACCCACCTCGCCGACGCCCTCTACGCGGCCGACCTCCTGGTCGTCCTCGTGTGGACCCAGGACCGCGACCCCGCCCGTCTCGCCACCAAGGAGGCCATCACCGCGATGGTCCAGCTCATGGCCGCGGGCATGCCCTTCCTCTGGACGCCGTTCGGCGCGGCGGCGCTGTCGCAGGTGGCGGGGGTGGCTTCGAGGTTGGGGATTGGACGCTGAGGCCCCAGGGACGGAGGGGCGGCGGCGGTCGGGGGCTCGGGACGCAGGTGACGGCGGCCGCCCGGCCGGAGGCCGGGCGCCGGGCTGCTGCGGGGACGACCCGCGTAGGGCTCGGCGCGGAGCGCCTCAGTCGGCGGCCGGCGGAGCCGCCCGCCGACTGGCCGCTGCGCGGCCACCCGCTCCGCATCCCTGCCGCGGCGCCGCCGATGCACATGCGCGATTCACCGGCGCTTCCGCTTGGGCCCCCCGCCTCCCCCGCGATACCGAGGCGCCCTGACCCGAGACCCCATGCTCCGCTCCCTGAACGTGCTCGGCACGCCGCTCGTCCCCTGCTCCCACGACCCGAAGACCGGCTGGTTCCGCGACGGATGCTGCAACACCGACGCCGCCGATCGCGGCTCGCACACCGTCTGCGCCCGGGTGACGGCGCCGTTCCTCGAATACCTGGCCTCCCAGGGAAATAACCTCCTCGAGCCCGTGCCCCAGGCCGGCTTCCCGGGGCTGAAGCCGGGCGACCAGTGGTGCGTCGTCGCGGCGAGCTGGTACCAGGCCGCGCGCGCCGGCCTGGGCTGCCCGGTCGTGCTCGAGAGCACCCACCAGGCGGCGCTGCAGATCGTCCCGCTCGAGGTCCTCATGGCCCACGCGCTGGCGAACGAGGCCTGACCGGTCGGCCGCAGCCGTCTCGCCCCCGAAGCCCGAACGGCTCATACGGCCTGAGCCTGAAGAAGATCGTGAAACAACCTAGACAATCGCTGGGAACCGGATTACGGCCGCATCTGAGGTAAAGATGCCTTCGATCCTGAGAGTTTCGCCACATCTGACTCCCGAAGAGGTGGTGGCGC
>CAIXRH010000102.1 GCA_903921785.1 uncultured Pseudomonadota bacterium | reverse complement strand
CGGCGGCGACGCGGAGCGCGCGCGCACGCCCCCGGCGCTCGAGCACGCCGACGCCCGGCATCCGCGGCGCGACCCCGGCGACCGGCTCGGCCTTCCAGGTGCGCAGGGTGCCCACCAGCCGGGCGCACGCGGCACACCCCGCGAGGTGGGCCTCCTGCTCCGCGGTCAAGAGCCGCCCGTTGACGAGGGCGTGGGTGACGGATTCACAGGACATCGGGCGCTCCGAGCACGCCGCGCAGCCGGTCGAGCGCGCGGGTGAGGTGGGTCTTGACGGTCTCGCCGCTCAGCTCGAGGGCGACGGCGATCTCAGGGATGGTCCAGCCTTCGTCGAAGCGGAGGGTGAAAACGATCCGTTGTTGGGTGGGCAGGGCGGCGACGGCGAGGCGGGCGCGGGCGGCGTCGAGCGCGCCGTCGGGCGCGGCCACCGGGTCGGCGTGGTCCGGCACCCGCTCGCCGAACGGGAGCCACCGGCGGACGCCGCGCCAGCGGAGCGTGCGCAGGCACTCCCGCGCCACGATGGCCCGTAGCCACGCGCCGGCCGGGCCTTCTCCGCGCCAGGCGTCGCGGCCGCGCCAGGCGCGCAGCCACGCTTCCTGGAGCGCGTCGGCCGCGTCGGCGTCGTCGCCGAGCAGGCGCCGCGCGAGCGCGAAGTGCCGGTTGGCCTCGGCCTCCATCGCCGTGCGCAGCTCGTCGTCGAGCTCAGCGCGGGGGCGGGGGAAGGGCGTCACCATGTCCATCGCCCTGTATGACCGCCGCCGGGGCCGCGACGGGGGACAGACGAGTTGTCACCGGATGTCGGGCGGCGCCTCCAAAAGGCGAGCGGCGAGGCGCTGGGCCGTGGCGTCGAGCTCGTCGACCCGCGCATCCCGCAGCTCCAACGCCGAGACCAGCAGCTCGACCACTCCGCCGGCCAGGAAGCGGACGAGGGGGTCGTCCTCGGCGCGGCCCAGCTCTTCGGCGACAAGGGCGAGGACGAGGCTGCGGAACCGCCGCTCCACCACGTGCCCGCTGGTCTTGCCGACGAGCGCACGGAAGAGCGGGCGACTTCCCAGGGCGTGCTCAAAAAGCGGCTGGACGAAGCGGAGCACGGTGCCGGCGGGGTGGCTGCGGGGAGCGCGGAGGTGCACGCCCAGGTCGGAAAAGCCGCTGGTGAGCAGGTCCTCCTTGCCGGCGAAGTGTTCGTAGAAGGTCGACCGGCCCACATCGGCCGCGTCGCAGATGTCCTTCACCGAGAGCTCGTCCCAGCCGCGCTCGATCACCAGGCGGACCAGCGCGTCGCGGAGGGTCTTGTGGGTGCGCTGTACGCGGCGGTCGGCGGGGCGGGCCATGGCGTTTCCGGACGGACGGGCTCGGGTGTCCAGAATCGGCCATCGGGCGGCGCCTGTCCGTGGCCTCCCGACGCCGGGGCGGTGAAGAAACCGCACAAGCTGTCCGCTAACGGACTCGTGCCCCGGAGTCACCATGCCCTCGTCCAAGGTTGTCCAGACCGTCATCGTCATCGTCGTCGCCGTCGCCCTCGCGGTGATCGGCTTCCTCGCCCACTTCAGCCAGGCGATCATCGCCGCGCACGGCGGCTGAGATGGCGCTCGTCTCGCTCCGCGCCGTCGGGCGCACCTACTCCACCCCCGCGGGGGACTTCCCGGCGCTCCGCGCCGTCGACCTGGAGATTCCCGCGGGCATCCTCGCCGCGGTGGTCGGCAAGTCCGGCTCGGGGAAGACCACGCTCGTGCACCTCATCGCCGGCCTCGACCGCGCCACGTCCGGTGAGGTCGTCGTCGACGACACCTCGCTCGGCTCGCTCGACGAGAGCGCCCTGGCGCGCTGGCGCGGCCGCCGCATCGGGGTGGTCTTCCAGTTCTTCCAGCTCCTCCCGACCCTCACGGTGCTCGAGAACGTGCTTCTCCCGATGGACCTCTGCGGCACCTTCGCCGGCGCCGCGGCCCGAAGCCGCGGCCTCGCCCTGCTCGACGCCGTGGGCATCGTCGACCACGCCCACAAGCTGCCGTCCGGCCTCAGCGGCGGCCAGCAGCAACGTGCGGCGATCGCCCGGGCCATGGCGAACGACCCGCCGCTGCTCCTCGCCGACGAGCCCACCGGCAACCTCGACACCGAGACCGCCGACACCGTCCACACGCTGCTCGCCGGGTTGGTCAAGCAGGGCAAGACCGTGGTCATCGTCACGCACGAGGCGACCATCCGGTCCACGGTGGACCGGGTGATCACGCTGCGGGACGGGCGCGTGGTCGACGACAGCGCGCCGCTGGTGCTCGAATGAAGCCCCGCTACCAGAAGCTCCTCCGCGACGCGTGGCTGGAGCGCGGTCGCTTCGCCGCCATGGTCGGCGCCATCACCGCCGCGCTCGTCGCGGTCGGGACCGTGCTCGGCGCCTGGGCGATCCTCACCCGAGAGATTCGCCGGAACTATCTGGAGACCCACCCCGCCGACGCCACCCTTGAGCTCGGCGTGGACGTCGACGCGGCGCGCCTCGCCGACGTCCGCGCGCTCCCGAACGTCGCCATCGCCGAGGCGGGCGAAGTGCTCCGCGCCCGCCTCTCGACACCCGACGGGCTGCGGCCGGTGCTCGTCTTCGTCGCCGACACCCCCGCCACGGCGACGCTCGCCGTGCAGGCGCTCGAAGCGGGCGCGTGGCCCCTCCCCGACGGCAGCGCCGCCCTGGAGCGCTCCGCCGCGAGCCTCTTCGCGCTCGCGCCCGGCGACGCCCTGGACCTGCGCTTCGCGGGCGGCGAACGGGTGACCTTGCCGGTGTCCACGCTCGTGCACGACCCTGGGCTCGCCCCCGCGTGGCAGGAGCGGATGGCCTACGTGTACGTCTCGCGGACCACGCTCTCCGGCGCGCTCGGCCACCCGGCGGCGCTGCACGACCTCCGGGTCACCTTCCGCGACCGCGCCTCCACCGAGGACGTGGACCGCGCCGCCCAGGCGCTCGCCGCCTCGCTCACCGCGGAGGGCGTGCCGGTGCACGCCTTGCGCGTCCCCCCGTTCGAGCGCCACCCGCACCAGCGGCAGATGAGCACGTTGCTCCTGGTGCTCGCGTCGTTCTCCGGGCTGTCGTTGGTGCTCGGCGCCATCGTCGTCGCCACGTCGTTGGAGGCGCTGCTCGCGCGGCAGGTGCGGGAGATCGGGGTGATGAAGACTCTCGGCGCCACCCGGCGTCAGCTCGTGGGCGCGTACAGCCTCCTGGTCGCCGGCCTCGGCCTCTCCGCCTCGATCCTGGCGATCCCGCTCGGGCTTGGGGGCGCGGCGGGCCTCTCGACGGCCGTCTCGCGCTTGCTGAACTTCACGCTGGAGAGCCGCCTGCCGCCGGCCTGGGTCCCCGCGGGCATCCTTGCCGCGGGCATCGGCGTGCCGCTCCTGCTCTCCGCCTCCCCGATCCTCCGCGCGGCCCGGGTGACCGTACGCGAGGCGCTCGACCAGCACGGCGTGGCCGCCGGCACGCTCCGCCCGTGGATGGCGTCGTGGCCGCGGGCGCTCCGCACCGTGATCCGCCGTCCGGGGCGGCTCGCGCTGAACCTGGCGTTGTTCGCGGCGGCCGGGGCGATGTTCGTCACGGCGCAGGACGTGTCGGCGGGCTGGGCGGCCAACCTCGCCAAGATCGCCGAGACCCGCTTCGACGACGTGGAGGTGCGCTTCGCCGCGCCGGTGGACGAGGCCACGCTGGCGTCGCTCTCGGCGATCCCCGGGGTTCTCCGCGTGGAGCCGTGGGGCTATGCCGGCGCCGCATTCGCTACTGGCGAAGCCGTGGACGTCTCCCGTACCTGGCCGGATCGCGGCCACGGCAGCCTCTCCCTGTTCGGCGTCCCGCCTGACACGACGCTGGTGGCGCTCCCGGTCACCGCGGGCCGCTGGTTGCGCCCGGACGACGCCGGGAACGTGGCAGTGCTCAACCAGGGGGCGCTGGTGCAGCGACCCGGGATCGCGGTGGGGGACACCATCTCGGTCTCCGTGGAGGGCGTGGCCCGCGCCTGGACCGTGCTCGGGACGGTGGAGGAGGTGGGCTCGTCCGGCGCGATCTACGTTCCGAAGTCGGCGTTTCCGGCCGAGGCGGGCACCGCGGCCATGGTCCGGGTCGCCGGTGGCGCGCCGGGCGCCGTGGAGGCCGCGCTCGACGCCGCCCCGATCGACGCCGTGATCCCCCGGGACGAGCTGGAACGCGCGGTCGGCGGGCACCTCGCGCTCCTCGTGCAGTCGCTCACCGGGATGGCGTTGGTGATGGCCCTCGTGGGGGGCGCCGGATTGGCGTCCTCGGCCGCGGTGGCGGTGATCGAGCGCACCCGCGAGCTGGGCGTGGAGAAGACACTCGGCGCCACGCCGGCCCAGATCACCCGACGTTTCCTCGCCGAGCCGCTGTGGGTGTCCGGCGCGAGCGTGCTCCTGGCCTGGGGCGGCGCCGTGCCGCTGACGCTCCTGATGAACGCCGTGATCGGGCAGGTCGGCTTCCTGGCGCCGCTGCCCTTCGCCTTCGACGCGATCGCGGCCGGCGAGTGGGCGGTCCTCGCGGCGGTCATCACCGTCGCGGCCACGGTACCGCCAGCGTTGCGGGCCGGGGAGCTCACGGTGCAAGAGGCGCTCGCGGCGACGTGAGGGTCCGGCGGCGCCGCCATCGACCTCCCCGCGATAGAAGGGCGCACCGGAGACGCCATGCGCCGCAAGTTCATCGTCGGAAACTGGAAGATGCACAAGGGCCCCGCCGATGCCGACGCCCTCGCCGACACGCTCAAGCGCGCCCTCGCCGGCCGCGACGCCAAGGTGGATGTGGGCGTGGCCCCGCCGTTCGTGAGCCTCTCCGCCGTGGTCTCGCGGCTCAAGCACACCGGCATCCTCGTCGCGGCCCAGAACCTCCACTCCGAAGCGCAGGGCGCCTTCACCGGCGAGATCAGCGGGGAGATGCTCCGGCAGGTGGGCGTGGCCTACTGCCTCGTCGGCCACAGCGAACGCCGGCAGTTCTTCGGCGACACCGACGCCTTCGTGGAGAAGAAGGTCGCGGCCTGCTTCCGGAGCGGGCTCCTCCCCATCCTCTGCGTGGGCGAGACGCTCGCCGAGCGCGAAGCCGGCAAGGAGCGCGAGGTGGTCACCCGGCAGCTCACCGCGGCGATCGGCAAGTTGCAGGCGGATCAGGTGCCGAGCGTGACCATCGCCTACGAGCCGGTCTGGGCCATCGGCACCGGCAAGACGGCCTCACCGCTCCAGGCCCAGGAGATGCACGCCACCATCCGCGGCTGGCTGGAGTCGAGCTTCCCCGCCTTCGTCGCCCGCTCCACCCGCCTCCAGTACGGCGGCTCGGTGAAGGGCTCCAACGCGGCCGAGCTCCTCAAGATGCCCGACATCGACGGCGCGCTCGTCGGCGGCGCGGCGCTCAACGCCGAAGAATTCCTGGCGATCGTCGAGGCGGCGAACGCGGCCTGAAGGCCCCCGCGCGAGCCTTGGCAGCAAGCCCGAAGTGGGCCAGCCCGAAGTGGGCCAGCCCGAAGTGGGCCAGCCCGAAGTGGGCCAGCCCGAAGTGGGCCAGCCCGAAGTGGGCCAGCCCGAAGTGGGCCAGCCCGAAGTGGG
>CAIXRH010000101.1 GCA_903921785.1 uncultured Pseudomonadota bacterium | reverse complement strand
CCGAGGCCCGCGCCGCCGCCCCCGGCGCGCCCATCTGGCTCGGCAGCGGCGTGGACCACGCCTCCGCCCCGGCCTGGCGCACCCGCGTGGACGGCGCGATCATCGGCACCGCGCTCCACGCCGAGGGCGACGTGCGCGCGCCGCTGGAGGTGGATCGGGTGGCGCGGATGGCGAGCTTGCTGCGCGGCTGACCGGCGGCCCGACCTCACTGGATCCGGAACGCCCTCGCCCGGGGCAGCGCCGCCGCGTCCACCGGGATGGAGACGGTGCCCGCCGCGTCCACCGTGACCTCCAGGTACTCCACACCGCCCGCGCGGATGCGTCCGTCGGCCTCCGCGAGCGGCTGCACGGGTGGGCCGGAGAGGGTGAGCCAGCCGTGGATGACCGCGTAGGGGTCCACGCCGAACTCGAAGGTGGTGCGCGGGTCCTGCACCCGATCCTGGTAGTTGAACGCCGGGTCGTCGTTGATGTCCCGGCCGGTGAGCACCAGGGCGGTGTACCAGTCGAAAGCCACGTCCTCGACCGGGCGGCCGGTCAGGGCCTCCACGCAGTCGGGGCCGAGCTCGGGGGCGTCGAACCAGTCGTGGAGGAAGGCGATGCCGCCGTTGTCGGTGAAGCTGCCGTCGGCGTTCACGGTGAAGCCGCCGGCCTGCTCGAAGAGGTAGCGGAGGAACAGGTAGCCGCCGCCGCGGAGCGGGCCGTCGCGCTTGCTGTCGTAGCCGCCGCCGCCGCGGAGGAAGTCGTTGATGCTCACGCCCTGGGTGGAGAAGTCTTCGTCCCCGTAGAAGTCGCGCATGTCGATCGCGGAGGCCCAGATGTACTGGTTTCCGTTGTTGTACCCGGTGAGGTCCTGTGCGAGCTCGCTCATCCCCTCGGTAAGGTAGATGTTCTCCTGGGCGTCCTCCTGGGTGTTGCCTACGTACTTATGCCAGGCGTAGACCAGGTGGTTCATCTCGTGCGCCCAGATCTCCACGATCGCGTTGGCCGAGCTGTAGTCGCTGCTCGGGTCGGGGATGCCCATGTAGATGGTCTCGCCGCCGTTGCCGTGGCCGTTGCAGCCGGCGAGGTCGCCGATGTCGCACCAGGAGACGTAGGCGACGGGGCCGTAGTCGTCGACGGTGAAGGAGATCAGCACGTCCACCTTGCCGCTCTCGTCGACGTCGGACTCCTCGCCGAAGACCTGACGGGTGCGGGGCAGCACGATGTCCTCGAAGTTGCCCACCACGCCGTCGAGGGTCTCCGTGGGGATGTCGCCGAGCGGGTTGAAGGTGGTGAGGTCGTTCCAGATCACCAGCTCGTCGGTGACCTTCACCGCCTCGGCGTCGATCGTGGTGTAGCCGGAGCCGTCGTAGACCTCGAAGGTTCGGTGGTCGCCTTCGGCGGCGAACGCGACCGGGATCGCCGGCTCGGCGTCGTCCTCGGGCAGCGGCTCCATCGGCGCGCTCTCGGCGGCCTCGGACGCCTTCTCGCCGTAGCCGTACTTGGTGTTCTCCTCGGTGGCGGCGGAGAACAGGACCACGATGTACGTGCCTGGCTCGGTGAACTCGCCCGAGACGCCGTCGGCGGTGGTCTCGAGGTCGAAGACGTCGCCGAGGCCGTCGTCCACGGCGGGGCCGGTGTCGTCGCCGGTGGGGCCGGTGTCGGTGGGGGCGGAGCTGCACGCCGCCAGGAGCAGGAGCGGGATCATGGCGCGGCCACCGGGGCCCAGCGGAAGGTCGGGTGGTGGGGCTGGGTGGGGTCGCCGTCCGCCGGGTAGTACGAGGTGAACTGGAGCTTGTACCAGGCGCCGCCCGCGGTGTGCAGCACGTAGACCTTGTCCTGGGGGAGGATGAGGTGGCTGGAGCTGTCGTAGTCGAACCACGCGGCGAACGCGGAGCCGTTGCCGTCGTCCTTGACGTAGCCGCTGGCGGGGGCCTGGGTGAGCGCGGCGAAGTCCTGGCCGGGGAGCTCGGCGACCTCGGCGGTGGTCATCACCGTCCACTTCTGCATCGCGAAGTCGTTGGCCGTGCCCACGAGGCCGGCGCCGAAGTCGTAGCAGACCCAGTCGTCCGTGCTGGCGGTGGACAGGATGGTGGTGGTGACGCCGTCGGCCTCCGTGGCCTCCACGCGGCCGGGGTCGGTGGTGCAGGTGAGGTCGGGGCCGGTGCCGGTGTCGCCGGTGTCCCCGGTGTCGCCCGTGTCCTCCTGGGCGACGTCGGAGAGCGGGCCCCAGCGGAGGTGGATCATCGCGGCGGTGCCGGCGTCGTCGTAGTAGGTGAGGAACGCCAGCTTGAACAGCTCGCCGCCGGTCGCCCGCACCACCCACGTGATGTCTGCCGGGGTGAGCACGTGGGAGCTGGAGTCGTAGTTGAACCAGGAGTTGAAGGCGTACTCGAGGTCGCCGTCGTCGTCGGCGTCCGCCGCGTCGGTGATCCAGCCCTCGGTGGGCTCTTCGAGGTTGGTGTTGTAGTCCACGCCGGCGAGCGGCACGACCTCCATGCCGCCGGTGCCGCTCACCCCGCCGTTGACCTTCACGGTCTGCCGGCGGAGGCCGAGGTCCCACACGTCGGAGTCTTCGGGGGTGGCAGGGGCGTCCACCACGGCGCCAGCGACGAGGTCGAGGTACGCCCAGTCCGACGAGCTGGTGGCGTTGATCACGGCTTCCCCCGGGGTCACCTGGCTCGCGTCGGCGCCGGTGTCCTGGGAGGTGGGGGCGATGCTCGGGGCGCAGGCGGCGAGCAGCAGGAGGGGCAGGGCACGCATGGGGGCCTCGGGGGTCACTCGTCGTGGGTGGAGGTGAGGGTGATCCCGCCGTAGATCGCGCGGGGATCGAGGTGCACGTAGAGGGCGTCACCCGCGTCGAGCAGGTTGTCCACCGCCACGAAGGTGCGCAGGCGGCCCTTCCAGAAGGACTTCTCCACGCGGACCTTCAGGTTGAGGTACGGGTCGGTGTCCACGCCGTCGGTGCCGCCCTCCTCGTCGAGGAAGAAGGTGGCCGGACCGACGATCTCGCCGCGGGCGGTGGCGCTGAGGCCCCAGCTCGGGTGGCGGCCGGTGATCGTGAAGGTGCCGCGGTGGGGTGAACGACCGTCGAGCGGGCGCTCGAGGTCGAGGTCCTGGGTGTCGGTGTAGGAGTAGCCGAGGTCGACGCTGAGGTATTTCTTGTAACGCCAGTTGATGCCCACCTCTCCGCCCCGGGTGAGCGCGGAGGAGACGTTCACGTACTGGTACTCGTCCATCGGCGTTTCGCTGGTGGACTCCTGCACCAGCCCGACGGTGATCATGTCGTCGAGGTGGTTGTAGAACAGGTCGACGTGGAGGCGGAGGCCGGGGACCGGGCTGGTCTCCGCGCCGCCGGACACGTTCCACGCGGTCTCGGGGCGCAGGTCCGGGTTCCCGTCGACGACGTAGCCGACGCCGGCGTTCTCGAAGCGGAGAAACATCTCCTTGAACGTGGGCGCCCGGAAGCCGGAGCCGGCGCTCAGCCGCAGCGCGGTGTGCTCGGTGGGGTCGTAGCGGAGCGCGAGGCGCGGGGTGGGGTGGGTGCCGAACCACGAGTCGACGTCCACCCGGGCGCTCGGCACGATCGCGAACTTCTGCTTGCTCCCGAGGCGCCATTCGTCCTGGGCGTAGACCCCAAGCAGGAACCGCTCGCCGGGTTGGGAGAGGCGCGGCGAGGTCATCGCGCCGTAGCTGCCTTCGACGCCGCCGCTGAGCAGGTGGCCACCCTTGATCCAGGTGTCGACCTGCGCGTCCACCTGCACGAGGTCCTCCGTCGTGACCTCGTAGGTGTCCATCGCGTCGGAGCCGCGCTGGTCCGCGAGGTACTGGTCCCGGGTGAAGGTGCCGGAGACCCCGCCCTTGATCTTGGTGAGGCCGACCAGGGTCTGCGCGCCGAGGTGGGCGCCGCCCTCCTCGGTGAGGTTGCGGCGGTCGTAGACGGCGCCGCGCGTGTCGTCCACTCCGCTGGTGTCCTGGAGGGTGTAGCTGGCCCCGGCGGTGAGGGCCGTGGAGGTGACGGGATCGAACTCGCCTTCCAGGCCGAGGTTGAGCTGCTGGATCGCGTTGCCGTCGGTCTGGTCGTCCGACGGGTCGAGGTCGTAGCTCGGCGACTGGTGCCAGCCGGCGTTGAGGCCGACGGAGCCCTTCTCCCGGTGCAAGCCGGCGACGCCGGACACGTCGAAGAGCGGGCCGCCCCCGGCGGTGTCCCGCCCGCCGCCGGACACCGTCACCTCCCCGCTCTGCGGCTCTTCCGGCGCGCGGGTGATGATGTTGATGACGCCGCCGATCGCGTCCGAGCCGTAGAGCGCCGACGCGGCGCCCTTCACCACCTCGATGCGCTCGATGCGCTCGACGGGGATGCGCGAGAGGTCGATGACCCCGTCCCGTGCGCCGATGACCCGCTTGCCGTCGACGAGGATGAGCACGTACTCGGAGTCGAGCCCCTGCATGCGCACCCCGGCGCCGCGGAAGCTGCGCTCCACTTCCACGCCGGGGACGGTCTCCAGCACGTCGGCCGCGTCCTGCGCGCCGGACTCCTCCACCTGCTGCCGGGTGACGACCTCCGTCGGAACGACCGTCTCGCTGAGCTTCTGCTCGGTGCGCGAGCCGGTGACGACCACGGTCTCGTCGACGTGGAAGTCGTCTTCGGGCGGGGGTGGCGGCGGGGGCGGCGCGGGGGCGGGCTCGGTCGGCGGCGCCGGGTCGGACGGCGGGGTGGGACTGCCGGGGGCGGCGCCGGTGGCCGGGTCCTCCGCCCGGGCGACGCCGCTGGCGACGAGGAGCACGAGGAGGAGGGGACCGGTGCACATGGAGCCTCGATCGTAACGCAGGGGGGTCGACGTACCGTCGACGCTCCACCACGCGTCTGTCTGCGTCAGACCACCGTGACAGTACGGACATACGTGCTGCGCCTTGTGGATCATCCGCCGGAACGGCGGTACCCGTGCGGGCGATGTCACCGCTGGGCCTCCCTCCGTTCCCCGGTTCTGCTCTTTCCGCTTCAGACCGGGGGTTTCAGCCCGAGCTGCGCCACGGGCTGCTGCTTCGCCTGCTCGTGCTGGGGTGGATCGCGATCGGCCTCTTCGCGGTGGCGTACGCTGCCGTCGGGCTCCGGGTCCTTCCGGTCGTGGAGCTCTGCTTCTTCGTGGCGGTCGGGCTCTCGATCCTGTGGGTGCGGCGGGACCCGTCGCGGGTGCGCGCGGTGGCGCTCCTCCAGGGGTCCGGGATTCTCGCGGTGATCGTGATCAACACCGTCGTGCTCGGCGGCTTCGCGCCGTCCGGGGGGTTCGCCATCTGGTCGTACCTCGCGCCGGTCGCCGCGTTCTTCCTCCTCGAAGGTCGAGCGCGGGTGGGGCTCATCGCCGTCACCGCTTGCTTCCTGGTCGCGGAGCTGGGGATCGAGCCGCACCTCACCCCGATCGAGTCGCTCCCGCCGGCCTCGCTGCCGTTCTTCTTCTTCCTCAACGTCTCGTGCACCATCGTGGTGATCGTGGGCGGCCTGGCCTACTTTCATGGCCGGTTACAGGCGGAGAACCTGGCGCTCTCCGCGTCGGAGCGGCGGCACCGACTCATCCTCGAGCAGGTCCCCGTGGCGATCGCCCTCAAGGACGATGCGAACCATTACCTGTTCGTGAACCGTACCTTCGAGGAGACGTTCTCGGTCACCTCGGCCCGGATCGTCGCGGAGGGAGATGCGGTGTGGAGCCCCGACGACGCGGCGGCCTACGCGACCGCCGAAGCCGCGGCCCGGGGGGCGGATGAGCCCGTCCCCACCGAGGAGCTCCTGCACGCCCACGGCGAGACCCGCGTGCTCCACTCCAGCCGGCAGCGCATCCACCTCGCGGACGGGCGTGACGGGTTGTGCTGGGTCGCTGAGGATGTCACCGATCGGGTGCGGAGCGAGCAGGCCGGCCAGAACCAGCGCCACCTCGAAGCGCTCGGCACGCTGGCGGGGGGGATCGCCCACGACTTCAACAACCTGCTGATGGCGGTGCAGGGCAACCTGGAGCTGCTCGCGCTCGACCGCGACCCGACGCGGCTCAACGCCCGCCTCGACACCGCCACCCGCGCCGTGGACCGCGCCCGGGACCTCACTCGGCAGATCCTCACCTTCGCCCGGGGCGGGGCGCCGAACCTCGCCCCCACGGCGCTCGTCGGCCTCGTGGAGGAGTCCGCCCGGTTCGCGCTCACCGGCACCGCCACGCGGCTGGTGATGGAGGCTCCCGAGGGGCTCCCCGCCGCCACCGCGGACGCCTCCCAGCTCGCGCGGGTGATCCACAACCTCGTGCTCAACGCCGCGCAGGCGATGCCGGGCGGCGGGGTGGTGCGGGTGCAGGTGGCCCTCGCCGAGCGCGAGGAGGTGCCGGACCACCTCGCGCAAGATCGTCGGTACCTGCGGATCACCGTGGCCGACCAGGGGCATGGCATCGAGCCGGCGTTGCTCCGGCGGGTGCTCGACCCGTTCTTCACCACCCGCGCACTCGGCAGCGGCCTGGGGCTCACCACCTCCCACTCCATCGTGCGGCAGCACGACGGCGAGCTGCGCATCACCTCCACGGTGGGGGTGGGCACCACGGTCACGCTGCTGCTGCCGACGGCGGAGCGCCCGGTCTCCGCGTCCCCGCCGCCGTGCGCCGAGCCCGCGACGTGCGGCAGCGCCCGCCTGCTGGTGATGGACGACGACGTGGACGTGCGCGAGGTGCTCGTCGCCATGCTCACCGGGCGCGGCCATCGCGTCGACGAATGCGCCGACGGGGAGGAGGCGGTGCGCCGCTACACCGAGGCCCGCGCGGGGGGCGAGCCCTACGCCGTGGTCTTTCTCGACCTCACGGTGCCCGGCGGCATGGGCGGAGTGGCGGCCGCCGAGCGCATCCTCGCGCTCGATCCCGCCGCCCGCCTCATCGCGGCCTCCGGCTACGTGGAGGCCAACACCCACGCCGACCTCCTCCGCCGCGGCTTTCGGGCCGCGTTGGAGAAGCCGTTCTCCGTGCGTCAGGCGGCCCAGGCCGTGTTCGACGCCCTCGGCGATCGTTGAACCTGGGCGTTTCCGCCCACCCGATCCGCGCCAACGGACACAGCCCTCCGGGATTCGCCGAGAACACCACCTGTGAAGGGCGTTTTTTCTCGGGCATTCTCGGCATGGAACTTGCGGCCCTCCCTGCCCTCACCGGAGCGCGCATGGACGGCCTGTTCGTCGTCAACGAAGGCAAGCTGGACCGCTGGCTGCGGGTGGTGCTGGGGATCGGGCTTTTGTCGCTGGTCTTCGCCGGGCCGAAGACGCCGTGGGGCTACCTGGGCGTGGTGCCGCTGTTCACCGGCATCGCGGGCATGTGCCCGTTGTACCGGATTTTCGGGTTCAGCACCTGCCCGGTGAAGTAGCGCCTACCAGCGCGACATCGGCCCCAGGTCGGCCACCTTCGCGAACCCGCTCGACTTGAGCACGCCCGCCGCCCGGGCGCTGCGCATGCCGCTGGCGCAGTAGAGCACCACGGGGGTGGTGGGCGGGCCGATCTCGGCGATCCGCGCCGGCAGTTGGTCGACCGGGATGTTGATCGCGCCGGCGATGTGCCCGCCCGCGAACTCGCCGGGGCTTCGGACGTCCACCAGGCGGCCGCCTCCTGCGACGATGGCCCGCGCGTCGGTGGACGAGGCCTTCCCGGCGAAGCGGCTGTAGATCATGTAGGCGAGGACGAGCCCGAACAGTGTCGGGCCGAGCCAGTCGGGCATCATGCGGAGACCTCTTTGGGGACCTGGGTTTGGAGGAGGGAGACCACGGACGCGGCGAGGGGGTGCACCACGCGGTACACCCGCTGCCGCCCCTCCACGCTGCTCTCGACGACGCCCGCTTCGCGGAGGATCGCGAGGTGCCGACTCACGAAGGCCTGAGGCAAGCCGAGGCATTCGGTCATCGGCCCGACGCAGCAGCGTTCATCAAGCAGCCCGCACACGATGCGCAGGCGCACCGGGTGGGCCAGGGCCGCGAAGAGCTCGGCGGCGCCCGCGAGGGCGGGGGCGTCGAGGCGCTCGAAGGCTTCACTTCTCATATGTGGAATGTAATATGTGAGGCGGCGCTGTCAAGGCGATGGGAAAGGAGCGGCGCGGATGAGCCGGCCTGCCCGGCGGCCGGCGTCGGCGGTCGAGGACCGATCGGGGGGAGAATGGCGCGGGGCGGCGATCAGCCCCACGCCGCCGACGCCGGTCTTGGCTCGCGACGGTGGAGGCGGGCCGGGAGGGGGAACAAAATCGGTCGTTCGTCGGACGCCCTGGCCTCGTCACCCTTACGCGTCGGCCGGCACACCCAACCCGCCGAGGCACCGGTTCACCGCCGCCGCGAGCTCGGTCGAGCCGAACGGCTTGGGCAGGTTCGGCCCCAGATTGGCACCCGCGGGCGGTCCGAGCCAGAGTACGAGGAGCCCGTCCG
Organism: uncultured Pseudomonadota bacterium; assembly: GCA_903921785.1. Lineage (GTDB taxonomy): Bacteria > Myxococcota_A > UBA796 > UBA796 > SXON01 > SXON01. Next base: position 24,773 of record CAIXRH010000101.1, on the reverse strand, counting down.
GCCCGCTCGGCAGCAGCTCGGACGCGGCGACCAGGAGGTCGAACCGGGTCGGGTCGGTCGGCACCTCGGACACCTCCAGGACCTCGTGGCCCTCTTGCCGGAGGACCTGCGCGACCGCCAGGCTGAGCCGCGGCGTCTCGAGGACCGCGATCCGGCGGCCGGACGTACGGCCGACCGGCGCTCCGAGCGGCTCGACGGGGAGGAGGAGCTCGAAGGTGGTCCCCACGCCTACGCTCGACGTCACGCGCACCTCCCCACCCGCCCCTTCGACGACCCTCCGCACCATCGGCAGCCCCAACCCCGTCCCCGCTCCCGGGGCCTTGGTGGTGAAGAAGGCATCGAACACCCGCGGAAGGTGCTCGGCGGGGATGCCTGCGCCGGTGTCGGCGACGCGGATGCAGACCCTGCCGCTGACCTCCGCGGCCTCCAGGCGGAGGGTTCCGCCGCCGGGCATCGCATCCCGGGCATTGACCGCGAGGTTGAGCAGGGCGTGGTACAGGCCCGAGGGGGACACCCGCACGACCGGGAGCCCCTCCGCCACGGCCACCTCCACCCGGATGCGCCGGCCGAGCGTGCGCCCGAGGAAGTGGGCGAGCCGGGTGACGATCGAGCCGACGTCCACGCCGGAGGTGGCGGCGCCATGCCCTCGGGTCAGGTCGATGAGCTGGTGCGCGAGCTCCGAGGCCATGTGGCCGGCGTCCACGATGTCGGTCGCGCACTCCTGCTCGGGCCCGGGCGGCAGGCCGTCCCGCAGGAGGGCGCCCATGGACAGGATGACGGTCAGCTGGTTCTTGAAGTCGTGCACCACGTCTGCGGCCACGTCTCGGAGGGTGGCGAGGCCCTCGACGCGCGTCAGGGTGACGATCGCTTCGCGCTGCGGGCGTAGGTCCAAGGCTGAGACTTGAACCCGCCACCCCAGGGCGGGCTCGTGGATCAGCGCTGCGCTGAGCAAGACCGGGGCTTCACGTACGCTGAGCTCCCGATGCACCACCACCCGGTCCAACTGAAGCTCGGCGACAAGGCGCGTCCAGGCGTCGGTGCCCAGGGCCTCCGGCATCGACCCCGCCCCCCCGCCGGCCAGGCGGCGCCAGGTCTCGTTGCCCACGTCGACGACGCCGTCGAGGTCGGAGCTCACGATGGCGACGGGGGCCCCGTCCACGAGCGCGGAGAACCGGGCCCGGCTCGCGGCCAGCTCGAGCTCCCGCCGGCGGGACTCTGTGGCGCGGCGCAGAAGGTTACGTAACTCCGTGTTGTTCCACGGCTTGTTCGCGAAGTGCCAGACGGCGGCGTCGTTGATCGCGCCGAGCATGGCGGTGGAGTCGGCGTAGCCGGTGAGGAGGATCCGCACGGTGTCGGGGTACGCGGTCCGGAGCCAGGTGAGGAAGCTCACGCCGGACTCGCCGGGCATTCGCTGGTCGGAGACCACCACATCCACCGGATGCTGCGCCAGCGTCACCCGGGCGGCGGCTGCAGAGGTGGCGGTGAAGACCTCGAACTCGTCCCCGAGGAGCATCCCGAGGCTCTCGAGGATCATGGGCTCATCGTCGACGAGGAGCACAGCAGGCTTGGACAGGACGCCTCCTACGGGGCAGGGGGAAGCTCAGCGGGCAGCTCGACCACGAAGCGCGCACCCTTCCCCGGGGCGCCCTCCTCGCGGATCGAGCCCCCGTGCTCGGTGACGAAGGTGTAGCACAGGCTCAGGCCCAACCCGGTCCCCTCGCCCGCGGCGCGCGTCGTGAAGAACGGCTCGAAGATGCGCTCGCGGAGCTCGAGAGGAATCCCCGGGCCGTCGTCCGCGATGATCACGCGCAGCCGGGCGTCGTCGCGCTCCGTCGTGATGGTGATGCACCCGCTCCGCGGCAAGGACTGCGCCGCGTTCTGGACGAGGTTCACGAACGTCTGATGGAGAGTGGCCGGATACCCCTCGAGCACCATCGGCTCGTCGGTGCGGTGTTGGACCACGCGGATGTCATTGTCGGCGATCAACCGCCCCAGGATGCGCAGGGTGGTGTCGAGCCCCTCGTGGAGATCGACGGGCTGGCGCGCCTGCCCCTGCGGACGCGAAAACCGTGCGAGGTCGGCGACGATCTCCGCGCCTCGCCGCGCGGCCTCATGGGCGAGCGCCGCGAGCCTCGACTCCGGCGATCCCGAGGGTAAGCGTCGGTGAAGCTGATCGGCGGTCGAGATCACCACCCCCAGGGGAGTGTTGAGCTCGTGGGCCACGCCGGCGGAGAGCACACCGAGCGCCGCCATCTTCTCCCACTGGAACAGCCGGAGCCGCACCCCTTCGAGCTCCTGGGTGCGCGCCGTGACCTTTCGCTCCAGGTCGGCGTTCATGCCCTCGATGGTCTCAAATGCGAAGGCCCGGGAGAGCGCGAGCGCGAGCCCGGCGCCAACGCCGCGGAGCATCGCCACATCCTCGGCCGAGTACAACCTCCCGAGCGGCTTTCCGGAGAGGGCGAGGACCCCCACGAAGGCCTCGGAGGTGCGCAGCGGGACCGCGAGCACCAGACCTTGGCTCGCGAGCCAGACGTCGACCGGATCGCCGTCGCCGGAGAGGTGGGCCCCACCTGAGCGCAACGGTGCCCACGTCCGCTCATCGTCGGGCCCAGCGGCACCGCCCAGCGACCAGGTCGCCCCTCCCGGTAGCGCGACCACGCCGCGATCGAGCTCCAAGACCCGGAGCAGTTGCTCGAGCACCAGCCGGGCGGCATCCTCCGATCGTGACACCGTCGACAGCGCCTCCGGCACGCCCGTGAGCGCAGCGCGGTAGTCGTGTCGGTTCCGGAAAAAGAGCCGGTCCACCCATCCTTCGAGCCTGGCCTGCAACGGGAGCAGCAGGAGCGTGAGGATGATCGCGGTGGCGAGGATGGACGAGTCGAAGACCTGATGTGTCAGGCCGCCCGCGAACGCCGAGACCGCGAGGGCGTAGCCGAACAGCACGATGGGAGCGGCGATCGCTCCGACGATCGTGCGCCGGATCACGACGTCGATGTCCAGCATCCCGTGGCGCAGGATGCCGACGGCGGCGCCGATGGGGAGGGTGGCGGTCAGGATGAAGAGGGTGCTGTCGTCGGGGTCCCCGGCCACGAGCCCCACGAAGTACGGCAAGCGCAAGACCAGGTACGCGAGCATCGGTACGACCGCGCCCCAGAGCAGCCATCGGCTCTGCACCCGCGCCTGATGTGTCTTCTTCGCGCCAAGGCCCAGGAAGAAGACCACGGCGGTGTAGACCATGGCGGCGGCGAAAAACACCACCGCGCTGTGAATCCCGGTGAGGAGCTCCAGCGCCAGGGCGCCGCACCCCACGGCCGCGGGGACATCTCGTGTCCATCGGTCGGTCCGCGGTGCGAGGACCGGAACCGGGAAGACCCCGAGCAGCCGGATGATGCCGAGGGGTGCCATCACCAGGCCGACCAGGTTCGCCGTGTAGAGCCAACGGTCGAGCTCGGGGTTCACCGTCAGCCCACGCAAAGTATTGACCAACGTCGGGAGCCCCGTCAGGACGAGCCCCTGACTCGCCCAGAACAGCGCGCTCGCTGCGCTGTTGCGCGGACGCCGCCACGCAACGAAGGCCCCCACGCCCGCCAGGAGCGCGCAGGTCAGGAGTCCCAACAGTGCTCGTGCGCCGGATGGTGCCCCTGCCCGTGTCGGAACGAGGGAGGGTCTGCCGTCGATCTGCACAGTCACCTGCGGGGCGGACATCGCCACGGTCAGCCGGCGCTGGTCGTCCCGCCAAGCCTCGGTCTCCTCCCGGTCCAGGTAGCCGGGCTCGCGGACCAACGAGGACAGCCGCAGCGGCACGTCGCCGATCTTCTGCAGACACCCCTCCTCGGGGAGCGTCCGCCACGGGCAGTCCTGGCTCGACCCCTGCGCCACGGCGAAGTCCAGATCGCGCGACTCACGCAGCGTGGCGTAGCCGACCGTGGCCACGGCGACGTGGCAGAGCAGCACGAGCAGCAGCAACTCGCGGCGCATCGTCGAGCGTCCGACCTACGCGATCGCGCCGAGCGAGCTTCGGCCGCAGGCCTTATGCCCACCCGATACAGCGGATCCGTGCTGCCGGCACCGCCTGTCCCAGACCGGTCGGCGACGAGGAGCCTCGTGGGGATTCGGACGCACGGTGGACTAGCTGATCTCGTTGACGCCCGGCGTATACTGCATCAAGCCGCTCTTCTGAGCGTAGAGGCCCACCGCTGCATCGAAGTGACGTGCCAGGGCCAGGGCATCGTCCTCGCTGAGCGGGATGTTCCACTCGTTCGCGAGCACGGCGACGCGGCGTGCGCGCTCCTGCGTGTTCGCGTCCCCTTGGATGCGCCCCCAGACGTTTGCCCACTGCCCCTGGGTGCTCGTCGCCTTGGTGACGAATGCGGCCTGAGCCGGGGTTGCCGCGGTGAATCCCGTGTACATCGAGTCTCTCCTTGGGCTGGCGTGGCGGTGCGGTGGCGCGAAGCCCGGAGCTCGCTGGGACCACTAGCAGTGTCCCCTATCCTGTCGCGAGGCGACGTGTCGGCGAGGTCGTGGCGATCGAGTCCGACTCCGGCGCGAGCACCTCGCGGCAGTGCCCGTCGTTGCCGCCGAGCGGCTCCCCACGCGCCATGGAGAACGCCTGGCAGCTCCCGCACACCGACCGTTCGGCGCACGTCCCGCAGCCCGTGTGTTCGCGCTCGCCGACCCGGCGGTAGTCGGGGTGCGCGAAGAGCCGCTCAATGAAGCCCGAGACCTGTCCCTCCTCCAGCTTCCCCAGGCCCAGCCGGAAGGGGTGGCAGGGGCTGAGCGTGGCGTCGGCCTGGACGCAGAAGCGCCCCCGACCCGCCTCGCACGCCCACAGCTCCTCGGTCGGCACTCCATACCGTCGGAGAAGCGGATTGATGACCGGGTAATCCGCCACCACGATCGGCTCCTTCTCCCGCCGGAGGTTGGCCACCGCGCGCGCGGCGCGGTGGGTGGCCTCGGGCGACAACATCCCGCCCGTGCCTTGGCGACGGGGCTGCTGCTGGAGGAACAGCGGCCACAAGACGAGTCCGGGGCTCATCCAGAGCCGCTCCTCCAGCCATCGGTACCAGGCCTCCACCCCGAAGGCCACGAGCTCCTCGGTGAGGATGCTCGCGGGCTGGGCGCGAACCCCCGCGGCGTGCGCGACGCGGAGGGCCTCCAGCGCCCGCCCTTCCATGCCCTGACCCCGCGCTCGCTCGTGCACACCCGGCGGCCCGTCGACGCTGACGAGCAGGCTCACCTCCATCGGGGACGCGGCGAACCGGGCGGCGGCGGCCGCATCCACGAAGGCGCCATTCGTGTTCACCACCAGTCTCGGGATGCCCCTCGCGCCCGCCTCCTCGACCGTGTCCCAGAAGGAGGGCCAGGCCATCGGCTCGCCGCCGGTGAGGTGAAGCGTGGCGTCGTACCCAGTCAACTCGACGAGGATCTCGCGGACGAGCGCCATCGACAACGACGGCAGGTGTCCGGGCCGGAGGTCGCGTTCTTGCGCGAAGACGAAGCAGTCGGGGCAGCGGAGGTTGCACTCCCGGGTGACCTCGATGTCGGCCACGACCCGCGGCGCTTCAAAGCGGGCGCGGAGCGTGGCCATCCCCAAGAGCACGTGGAGATGCCGGAGCCGACCGGCGAGGAGCTCGTCCAGCTCTTCGGTGAGCCTGGGGCCCGCGGCACGCCGGGTGTCGACGAAGGCGGCGTCGACCTCTGCGAGCAGCTCCATCCACGTGCCGGTTCGTGCCGCCCGACGCAGTGCGGGGCCGACCGCCGTCGAGGGATGGCGCCCGGGATGCAGGCCGAGGGTGACGTGCACGGGGCTTTGGAGGCCACGTTCCAGGTCCCGACGAACGCCCAGGAGATCGTTGGTGAGTTGAAGGCCGCGCCCGATGGCCTCGACGACCTCGACGACGCGAGCGTGCTCGCTGGGCGACGCGAGCGCGAGGAGCGGCACGGCCATCGGGAGGAACTTGGCCCCCTGGCGGGCGAGCGCGCCAGGGGTCCAGGGCTCGAGGCCGCGGCGGAGGGCGTCGTCCTCAAGCGCAGCGTCTGCGAACCGGCCGAGCACCTCGGCCGCCGTGACGAGCGCGGCGGCGCTGGCGCCGGCGGTGGCCATGCCCGCCATGGCCTCGGCCGTGAGCGCCTGAAGCACGTAGACGTCGTTCTTGTCGGCGTCTTCGTCCACGATGTCGTCCTGGATGCGCACCGCGAAGTAGAGCGCGAGCATCGCGACGCCGGCCTCCACCTGGGACGCGGGCGCCGGCGGCGACTCCGCGAGCGCCGCGGCCCATCGGAGCAACGCGAACGCCGGCGATCCGGTCGGCCCGAGGAAGAGGCGCCCGGGGGACTCGACCCGCTCAAGCCACCGCGCCTGGACCCGCTCCAGTCGGCCTCGGAGCCACGCCGGCCGCGAGGTGTTCCGCTCGCAGAACGCGGACCACGCCGCGTCCAGGAGCTCCGCCGCCGTCATGCCGATGGACGCGATCACGCTACCAGGCAACCGCGGGCCAGGGTTTCGCAGGCCTCGCGTACCGGTACCCTTGGTGCAGCGAACAGCCGATGCTCTGGAGGCAGGTCGCCTCGGCCTCCGTCTCTACCCCTTCCACCACGACCTCCATGCCCAACCGCCCCGACAGCTCGGCCATGGAGCGGATGACGCCCTGCCGGGCGACGTCGGTGTCGCAGCCCCGCACCAGCGACATGTCCAGCTTCACGACCTCCGGCTGCAGCCGGACCACGCTGGTGAGGCCGGCGTAGCCCGCGCCGAGGTCGTCCACGGCCATGCGGTACCCGAGGCGGCGCAGCCGGGCAACGCGCTCGGTCAGGTCGGCGATGCCATCGAGTGAGTGGCGCTCGGTCACCTCGATCACCACGCGGGAGGCGAACCTCGACAGCGGCGAGGTGGCCTCGTAGAGCTCGTCGTCCTCCAGGTCGGAGGGGTGGATGTTCACGAACATCCGCACCCCCTCGGGCGCCTCCGCCACGATGCGCGCCACCGCGGCGCGGACGGCCTGCCCGAGCTCGTGCACGCGGCCGAGGCGCTCGGCCGCGTCGAGGAGGGCCTGGGGGCCGCTGAACGCGGCCTCGCCGGTGCGCAGGAGCGCTTCGTAGGCCACGATCCGACGCGCGGCGATGTCGACCACCGGCTGTACGGCGATCCAGAGCTTCTCCCGGGCCGAGTCGAACCGGACCGCGAGCTCGGTGGGATCCCCCGGGCCAGGGTCGCCGACCAGGCCCAAGGCGCGCCGCTTCGCGTCCGCCAGCGCGCCGAGGAAGACCGCCCTGCGGACGGACTTCAGCAGCGCCTCGGGCTCCAGAGGCTTCACCAGGTACTGCGTGGCGCCGTACTCGACGGCGTCGATCGCGGTTTGCAGCTCCGGGCTCCCCGTCAGCAGCAGGACCGGCAGGTCGGGGGACACGGCGCGGACGGCTCGCAGCAGCTCCAGCCCGTCCATCCCGGGCATCCGGATGTCGGAGAGGACCGCGCCGACCCCTCCTGCGCGCACGGCCCCAAGCGCCTTTTGGGCATCTTCGAAGCCCTCTACCGAGAACCCGCCCACCGTCAGGACACGTTCGACGCTCCGCCGCACGCGGGCGTCGTCATCCACCACCAGGATGCGTGCGGAGGAGGGCATCGGGGCCACCTATCCGCCCAAGCGCTCCCCCACGCACCGATGCACCCCGGAGAGCTTCATCCGCACCGCGTCCGGCAGCGGGTTCGGCAGGGTGGCGGCGGGGTCCCGGAGGAGCGGGGTGACCGCGAGGATTCCCAGGGCCATCGTGTTCGACGGCTCCACGGCCAGGGCGTCCTGCGCCCAACTCTCCGCGTGGGTCAGGCGGAAGCCGGGGTCGTGGGCGCGCAGGCACGACCACTGGAGCCAGGAGACGGCCACCCGGACGTCGCGGGCGGCGGCGTCGGCCTCCGGCAGCGGCGACGCCTCCACGGCCTCCGCCGCCCCGGGAATCACCTTCGCCCCCTGCAGGCTGACCAGGATCGTGCTGGCGATCGTCGCTGCCGCCTCGGGCCGTGGATGGACCCAGTCGTAGAACGACTGGCCCCCCGGCGGTGCCTCCCCGAGCGCGCCCTCCGCCTCCGCCAGCGCCGCGCCGCTCTCGCGGGCGGCCGCGCGGATCGTGTCGTTCACCGCGGTGGTCGGTCGGAACGCCACGCCGTCGTGGTCCACCGCCGCCTGGAGCGCAGCCCGCGCGTCGTGGCCGACCGCGAGGCGCCGCTGACCGACGGCCCAGGCGAGGTCCGCGCTGTCGGGCGTCGCCGCCCACAGGGCCTCCACCTCGGGGTCACTGCGGGTGGACAGGCTCCGGAGCGTCGCTTCGTCGCCAGCGGTGCTCCAGCTCGGGTCGAAGTCCGCGAGGTTGGCGGCCTGGGTGGAGAAGACGACGGCGACACCGGCGTCGCGGGCGAGGTCCGCCACGGCCACGAGGTCGCGTTCGAGTCGCGCGTGCACCGCGCCGGCCGCCTCCGCGGTGCTCCACGCGGGCGGACCGACCCAGCCCGGCGCGGCGTCCGCCCGCTCCGCCAGCACGGTGGCCCGACGGTAGAGCGCGAACCGCCACAAGGTCGGCGACATGTGGCGGGGAACGTCCATGAACTCGTTGTTCCCGTCGTAGACGACGAGCGCGCCGGGGTGCCACACCATCGCCCGGCGCGCGAGGCGCAGGGTGTCCTCCGACGTGCCGCCGTTCACCCCGAGGTTCACCACCTCGAACCGCCCGGGCCAGGCGCTGTCGAGGGACGCCTGCATCGCCCCGCCGATGCCGTGCGCCGCGTGGGAGATGGGCGTCTCCCCCACCGGACGATCCGGGAAGCCAAACGCCGCGGATCCGCCGAGAAGCACGATGCGGGTGACCCCGTCCGGGGGGTCGGCGTAAAACTGCACCGGCGCGTAATTCTGGCAGCCGAAGGTGACCTTCCCGTCGGCCTCCTCCACCCGGTACCAGCTCGGGTCGACCGGCCAGGCCCAGCGCGCCTGCCAGTACTCCACCCCGGCCAGCGCTACCGCGCCGAGCCCCAGGAACAACGCCAGCATCGCGAAGCAGCCCGGGCCTTCGGGGGGGGCTTTTTGCGCATCCTCACCCTCAGCGCTCCGGTCGGCCGACGGCAAGCGCGCGGTCGCGCTTCGGTCCACCGTCGGCGCTCCGGTGGAGGGCGACTCCGTGGCGCTCATAGCAGTGGGTAGACGAACGGCGCGATCGCGGGGACCAACGCCAGGACGGCCACGAGGATCGCCACCACGAGGAGGACCGCCACGAGCGGGGCCGCCCAGCCCACGCGGTTGCGGCCGAGGGCGCCGAGCACCCCGGAGGCCGAGGCGAAGATCGCGCGGAGGGAGGCGCCGCGGGGGCGGGCGCCGACGGGGGTGTCGCTCATGGGAGCTCCTTTCGCACGAGGCCCTGGTCGAGCACCAGGGTGTCGACCTCCGTGCGCATGAAGATCAACAAGGCATCGGCCGGGGACGCCGCGAGGGGGTCCTCCGCCTCGCGAAGATCGGCCAGCAGCAGGCCGGGCGCGCCGGTCGACGCGCTCCAGCGATCCAGCAGCGCGGCCATCCGGGGGGCGACCGCCGCGTCCACCGGGAGGTACCGCAGCGTGCCGTCGGCGTGGACCGCCGTGAGCGCGGCCGCGCGCGCCGCCGCGGAGGCGTGCGCCGCCAGCGGCACCCACCCGGCAGTGGGCGCCGGCTCGTCGACGAGCGCGGCCACGGCCTCGGGGCGCGTGAGCAGCGTGGTCGGCGCGAACGCCGCCGCCCCGGTGACCCGCTCCGTGAGCCGCCGCGCCACCGCAAGATCGCGGGGATCGGCGAGCAGCACCCGATGGGCCAGCCCCCCCGGACCGGACTCGAACGCGCCCTCCAGCCACCCGACGATGCGTCCGGCGGCGAGGTCCGCCACGACCTGGGCGAGGAGCGTGTCGTCGTCGAGCTCGGGCGTGACCTCGATCCGGGCGTCGCGTACGGGGGCGGTGCCGCGGCGGCGGAACCGCTGCCACCACATCGGGTCCATGCGCGCGACCGCAGCGAGGTCCCGACCCGCCGGCCACGCCCGCCCGCCGAAGGGCTGCGGCGCCCGCCCCGAGAGCGGCGCCCCGCGCTCGGCGGCGAGCAGCAGCGCCGCGCCCGCGGAGAGTCCGGTCGGGTCGGCGGGCACGTGCACCGAGGCGAACCCGGCCTCCCGACGGAGACGGAGGATCGCCGAGGCGTTCCCGGCCAGCGCCCCGGCGACGCAGAGGTGCGCCGCGCCCGTCTTCGCCTTCGCGCGCCGCGCCAGCCCGAGCATCGCCTCCTCGATCACCACCTGCAGCGACGCAGCGATGTCCGCGTGGCGTTGATCCTCGGTGTCCACCACCGCGGGGGCCTCCCCGGCGCGGAACGGCCAGGGGCGGCGCGCGTCGCGGGGGGCGCCGAAGAGGTCGGTGAAGGCGCCGGTCCAGGGGTCGCCGTACGGGGGCTCGAAGAGCTCCGCGAAGCGGAGGAAGCCGGGAGTGATCTGGTAGGTGCCGTCCTCGTGCACCTGGAGCACGCGGCGGAAGCGCGACGTGAGCGTCGGGCGGCCCCAGGCGGCGAGGTCCCAGAGCGGGGCGAGGCCTTCCCACGGGCGAAGCCCGAGGAGCATCGCCACGGCGGCGCTGAGCAGCCCGAGCGAGTGCGGGTATTCGAAGCGCTCCACGTCCTCCGGGGCGCCGCCCTCCTTCCATCGGGCGATCGTCGTCGTCGTCCATTCCCCGATGGTGTCGACCACGAGGATCGCCGCTTCGTCGACGCCCGAGCCCTGAACCGCCGCCGCGCTCAGGCAGCGGTGGCGGGCGCGGTACTGGATCGCGGCGGGGTCCACGTCGAGGAGTCGGCTGAGGCTGTCGCGCTCCCAGAGGTGGTGGCCGATCCAGGCGGACATCGACCGGACGAACGCCGGGACCATCAAGGGGAAGCCCTGGCCGAGCGTGCCGGTGAGCACGCGGGTGAAGCGGTCCGCGGGGTCGCCCGCCACGGCGATGCCGGAGAGCCCGGCGGCGGGGTGACCGGCCTGGCGGAGGCAATGCTCCGCGGCGAACCTGGGCGGGTTCGGGTCGAGCCGCTGGCGGGTGAACCGCTCTTCGCGGGCGCAGGCGTGCAGCGCGCCGTCGCGGACGAGGCTGGCGCCGGAGCCCAGCTCGCCGCTGGAGAGGCCGAGGATGTCCATCAACGCTTCTCGCCCACGAGGCGTCGCCAGGCGGGCCAGCCGAAGAGGAGCCCGGCGAGCAGGTAGAGCGCGGTGAGGACGAGGGTGGTGTTGATCTCGCCGAGCGTCTTGCCGAAGCGCAGCCAGACGTCCCAGGCGCGGCGCAGGCGTACCTTCGTGACCAGCCAGTCCGCGCGGCGTTTGTCGGGCACCAGCTCGTCGAGGATGGCGCGCGTGAGGCCGACGTGGCCGAGCTCGTCGAGCTTCGACTCCCGGAAGACGGACCGCGCCTCGCCGGGGCCGATCCCGGCGGCGTAGGCGTCGAACTGCTCGAACACGTCCACCTCGCCGACGTTGGCGTAGGCCGCGAAGCCGGCGAGCCCCTCCACGCCGCTGCCGGTCTCGTAGATCGGGGCGCGGGGCGGGAGCGGCTTCGGGGGGAGGCGCTCGGCCACGTTGAGCGACACGCGGGTGAATTCCGCGGCGTGGTGGCTCTCTTCGAGCGCGTGCTGGAGGACGCGGGCGCGGGTGGCGGGGTCGTCCACGTCGTCGAGCGCGTGGAGGATCTGCCACTCGCTGTCCTTCTCGGTGATGCCGAAGCGCAGGAGCCGGGCGGCCTGGACCTGGGCAATCCGCCGCCAGAGGAGGGGCACCCCCAGGCGGATCATCGCGCGGCGCAGCAGCATCGGCACTCCGAGGTGGGGGCCGTCCCCCCACGACGTGCGCAGGGACCGCCCTCACGTAGCGGAGCCTACACCTTTGGGGGCAGCGGTGTCGAGGGGCTGGTGACACGACGCCGACGTTCCGCCCGGTCGGCCTCGGCGGTCGAGGAGCCGCCGGGGCGAGAATGGCGGGGCGGGCGGGGCGGTGGTGGTGGTCGCGCTGCCGCGGCGGTGGGCGCGGCGGTGGTGGCGAGGCGGGTCGCGGCGGTGGTGGTGGTCGCGCTGCCGCGGCGGCGGGCGCGGGCGGCCCCAAAGAACTTGGGGGGGGACGCGTCACCTTGGGCGTTGTTTGGGCGCCGGGGGCCTGGAGGCCAAGGAAGTCGGGGGGTGAGGGGGTCACCCAGGCCGTTCCTTGGGCTGGGGCGCCGCGGAGGCCAAGGAAGTCGGGGGGTGAGGGGGTCACCTCGGGGGTTGTTTGGGGGGTGGGGGCGCGGCGCTCCGGAGCGGACGGCCGGGCTGGGCGTGGGGCGCTGTGAGTCCCCTCATCCGGCGCTCCGCGCCACCTTCTCCCGAAGGGAGAAGGGTAAGAACGCGCTGCCTAACGCTGATTTTGGTTACGACGAACGTCCCCAAGGGGGTCGCCCCCGCCGCGGTACTGGAGACACAAAATGAGTACCGCCCGCTCGCCCCCACCGAGCGGCGGTGGTACTGAACTGTAGACATGAGTACCGCCGCCTCCGCGCCCCCCCACGACCGGATCCTCGACGCCGCCGGGCGCCTGTACGCCTCAGGCGGCCTGGCCGCGCTCACCACCGACGCGCTCGCCGCCGCGGCGGCTACCAGTAAACGAACGCTCTACAAGGTGTTTCCGACCCTCGACGACGTCGTGGAGGCCGTGCTCCTCGGGCGCCTCGCCGCCCTGGAGGCCGAGCTCGCCGCCGTCCGCGCCGCGCCGATTCCCTTCCCCGAGCGCCTCCAGGCGTTCGCCGCCGCCACCGCCGCCCTCCCCGCGGAGTTCGTCCCCGGGTTCTGGACGGAGCTGGAAACGAACGCCCCCGCCGTCGCCGCGCGGGTGCGCGCCGCCCGGGACGCCCTGATGCGCCGCGCCATGGTCTCGGTGCTCGAAGAGGGCGTGGCGTGGGGGTACGTCCGCGACGACGTCCCCGTCGAGGTGCTCGCCGCCTTCGTCGAAGCCGCCGCCGACGGGCTGCTCCGCGCCGTGAGCGCCCCGAACGCGGCGTCGGCCTCCGCCCCGTCCGCCCCCTCCGCCGCCTCCGCCCCGTCCGCCCCCTCCGCCGCAGCCGCCCTCCTCGCGGTGGCCCCCACCCTCCTCCTCGACGCCCTCGCGCCCCAGAAGCCCCGATGAACCTCCTCCTCCGCGACCCCGCCTCCATCCCCGACACCCTCCCTGGGGAGCCGCCCTCGGGCGCCGCCACCGGCGTGGGGCTCTGGGCCCGCGTCGCCCTCGGCCTCGCCACCCTCCCGCTGGTGGCCGCCGCCGCCGTTCCGCTCTGGCTCCCCTACCTGGCCCTCGTGGCGCTCTACGGGCGGCCACCGGTCGCCCTGCGCGCGGCGCAGGTCCGGCGGTACGTGAACGCCATCCTCCACGGGCAGCCGCCGGCGCCGGGGCTCACGCTCGCGCGGCGGCTGTACCTCCTCGTTCTGGTGCTCCGGAAGGCCGTGATGGTGCCGCTCCCCGGCCTCGCCTGGCTCCTCGACGAGGTGCTCTACGGGCGCCGCCTCGACGCCGTGCCGCTGGAAGCCCCGCTCTTCGAAGTGAGCGCCGGCCGGAGCGGGAGCACCCAGCTGGCGCGCTACTTCGAGGACGACCCGCGGCTCGCCGCCCCGAGCCTCCTGCTGGCCATGTTCCCGTACCTCTGGCTGCACCGGCTGGTGCGGTCCACCGTCGGGCGCTTCGTCTCGGCCGACACCGTGCGCCGGAAGATCGAGGCCACCCTGCCGACGGCCTTCGTGGAGCGCCACGAGGTCGACCCCTTCCGCACCGACACGTTCGACGGCGCGCTCTTCATCGCCCACCTCAACAGCTACTGCTTCTTCGTAGGCCCCGACATGGCCGCGGAGGACTTCGCCATGGGCCGCGCCGCCCCGGTCAACCGCGCCCTCTGGGAGGAAGACTTCGTGGTCCTCCTGGAGCGCATCGGTCGGAAGCGCCTCTTCGACGCCGGCCCCGGCCCCGATGGCGCCCCCCGACGCCTCTTCGTGAAGGGGCACTTCCTCGCCGGCGCCCCCGCCCTCGCCCGGCGCTTCCCCGACGCGCGGTTCTTCACCATGCTCCGTGAGCCCGCGCCCCGCTTCCAGAGCGGCATCAACTACATCCGGGTGAACCCGATCGACCCCGTGCTCGGCCCGCCCGCCTGGCCCTGGCTCGTGGCCGGCGCGCTCCGCACCGAGGTGGAGTACTGCCAGGTGGAGAAGGCGTGGTTCACCGCGCCAGACGGGCCCCGTCGCTGCGTGCTCCGCTTCCACGAGTACCTCGCCGACCTCCCGGGCACGCTCCGTCGCGTGTACGCCGAGTGCCTGGACAGCACGCCGCCGCCCGACGCCCCGACCGAACACCCCCCGCGGCGGCGCAGCCACTACCAGGTGGACCGCTCCCTGGAGCAGCTCGGCATCGACGCCGTGGCGCTTCACCTTCACCTCGCCGACTACGTGGCGTGGTGTCGGGGGTACGGCGCGGGTTAGCCCGGGGCGCCTCAGGAGCGTCCGACCATGGAGACCAAGACCTACACCGCCGTCGTCCTCGGAGCGGGCCCCGGCGGCTACCCCTGCGGCATCCGGCTCGGGCAGCTCGGCGTGAAGACGCTGGTCATCGAGCGTGAGTACTGGGGTGGCGTCTGCCTCAACGTGGGGTGCATCCCCAGCAAGGCGCTCATCACCGCCGGCAAGCGCGTCGAGGAGATCGCCCACGCCGACGTGATGGGCATCGAGGTGGCGGCGAAGCCCGTGGTGAACATGACCAAGCTGCAGGCCTGGAAGGGCTCGGTGGTCAACAAGCTCACCGGCGGCGTGCGCACGCTGCTGAAGGCCAACAAGGTCGACATGATGCTGGGCGCGGCGAAGTTCGTCGGCCCGAAGGCCCTGGAGGTCACCACCGCCGAGGGCGTGGTGCGCGTCGAGGCCGAGCACATGATCATCGCCGTGGGCAGCCGCCCCATCGAGATCCCCGGGTTCTCCTTCAAGGACGCCCGCGTGCTCGACAGCACCAAGGCCCTCGCCCTCGGGGAGATCCCCAAGCGCCTCGCCGTCATCGGCGGCGGGTACATCGGCCTGGAGATGGGCACGATGTTCGCCAAGCTGGGCAGCGCCGTGACCGTGATCGAGGCCGCCGACCAGGTGCTCCCGGGCTTCGACGCCGACGCCGTGAAGGTGATCGAGCGGCGCCTGAAGAAGGACAAGGTCAAGGTGGTCACCAAGGCCAAGGCGCTCGGTTGGGAAGAGGGCGAGGGCGGCGCCACCCTCCGCTACGAGACCGCCGAGGGCCAGGCCTCCGTGGAGGTCGACTACATCCTCGTCACCGTGGGTCGGCGTCCGAACACCGACACCTGCAACCTCGAAGCCACGGGCGTCGCGATGGAGGGCCGCTTCATCAAGACCGACGACCAGCTCAAGACCTCGGTCCCCGGGGTGTACGCCATCGGCGACTGCACCACCGGCCTCATGCTCGCCCACAAGGCCACCCACGAAGGGGAGATCTGTGCGGAGGTCGTGGCAGGTCACCCGGCGCACAACGTGGCGAAGACCGTCCCCGCGGTGGTCTTCACCGACCCCGAGATCGCCACCGCCGGGCTCATGGAGCACGAGGCGAAGGCGAAGGGCTACGCCGTGAAGGTGGGCAAGGTCCCGTTCGCCGCCATCGGCCGCGCCCTCACCACCGGCGATACCGACGGGTTCATCAAGGTGATCCTCGACGCGAAGAACGACCGCGTCGTCGGCGTCACCATCATCGGCCCCCACGCGAGCGACCTCATCAGCGAGGCCGCCCTGGCCGTGGAGATGGACTGCGAAGCGCTCGACATCGGCCTCACCATCCACCCGCACCCGACCCTGGGTGAGGGCGTGATGGAGGCGGCGAAGCACGCGATCGGCCAGGCCGTGCACGTGATGAACACCCCGGCCTAGCGGGCGGGAGAGGGTGTCGAAGGGCTGGTGGAGCTCCACCGCCCTTCCGCCCGGCGACGTCGGCGGTCGAGGAGCCGCCGCGGGGAGAAGGGCGCGGGCGCGGCGATGTTCCCGGAGATCGGCCGGGAGCGTGGCAGGCCGCACGACGGGGGAAGCGTCCTACAGCCGAGCGGAGTCGCGGCCGATGCACCCCCGATGTTCGCCCCCCTCGTCGATGCCGCCTCGGCCAGCCTGCGCGCCCGCGGCAAGCTCCTGCTCGAACCGATCCTCCTTCCGCTCGTTGGATTCTGCGTCCCCGAGCCGGTCGGCCAGCCCTGGAGCGCGGCCCTCGTGCTCCTCTTGCCTCCGGCGCTCCTGGTGGGGTTCGTGGCGCACCCCCTCCCGTGGGCGGACAGAGCCACCCTTCGGCAGTTGTTCGGTCGGGCGCTCGCGGAGCTCGTTCCGATCTCGCTCGGCGTGGTCGCGGCCCTGATCGCCGCCGGCGGCACGGCCAGCCTCCGCGTGGCGGGCGCGAGCGGCGCGGACACCATGACCCTCACGGCCGCGCTCGGGAGCCCGGCCCTGGCCGTCGATGCGGTCGCGGGCTTCACGCTGTGGCTGATGCTCGCGGTGTGCGAGGCCGGGCGCCTGGGATGGCGACTGCTCCCGCTGCCGGTGGTGAGCGCGCTCGCGCTGAGCGCGTTCGCGGCGCGCCCCTCGGGCACGCGGCTTCATGGCGCGGACGTCATCGAGTTGCTCCTCGGAGTGGACGTGGCGGTGCTGCTCCTCTTCGCGCTCGTCCGGAGCGTTCCGGGCCCCCACCCCGCGCGCTTCGGGGTCTACGCCACCCTCGCGCTCCCGGTACCGGCCTGCTTCGCTGCGCTCGCCGTGCACTTCGCTGCGGACCGGCTCAACGACTGGCGCCTCACGCACCTCCCGGGCGACCTGGTCCTGCTGGCGGCGGGGGAGGACGGCGAAAGGGCCATCCTCCTGCGTACGCCCGACCTCGAGTCGCGGCCTTGGAGCGCTGTCCCGGGGGAGAGGGGTGGCCGCGCTGTCCTCTGGAACGCGGGGCGCTACACCCCCCTGGACGACGTCCTGATCGACGACGCCCGCCTCGGAGACGACGGTGCCTACGCCCTGCACCTTGTGCGGGCCACGCGAGGCCCGCCCGGGTGGCTCATCCACCTCGCGGATGGCACGACCTCGCTCGACGACACGCCGACCGTCCTCGAACAGTACGTTCGCGACGCGGACCGGGCACCCGCCGACTGCGTGCGGCTCGACGCCCCCTTGGACAGCGGGAAGCCGACCTCCGGCGGAGCACGCCGGGAGTTCTCCACGTACGGCTATCGCGAGCACCGCGCCGACGGCACCCGCGCGGCGTTCACATGGAGCCCCGGTCGAGACCGAACCGTGGCCTGGGACTCGACGTTGCTCCGCCCGGCGCTCACCCTCTGCGCCTCGAGGGAATAGCGGTTCGCCCCTCGCTCCCCCAGCCGCCGCCGCCCTTCGCTCGAAGCGCGACGGTTCACGGCGGGCCTCCGGCCCGCCGGCGCCTGACGCCGGTCCTCCGCAGCGCCGACGCTGGTCTGGCGCCCCCAAGACCGGTCCCCCGGGCACCCCCCGCGCCTTCGTCGCGCCGACCCGTCCCCTAGGCCTCCGCCGCCTCGCCGGTGGTCGGACCGGCCGCCCCTGCCGTCCGCCGCCCCGCGAACCACAGCAGCATTGCGAACAGCGCCGCTTCGCCCAGGGTCTTGCTCTCGCGGGTGACCCACGCGAGGTCCTTCGGCAGCATCGCTTGCGCGCCTCGGAGCATCGGCAGCGGCCACGCCAGGACGAACCAGGTGAAAACCAGCGCGAGACCCACCGCGCCCGCCGCCGCCCGCCGTCCGCCCCGCCAGTCGGCCACGACCCGCCGCCACGCGAGCCCCGCCGCCGTGCCCATCGCCACCAACAGGAACACGAGGTGGTGTTCGTACGTATAGACCGGCGTTGCGACCATCAGCACCGCCAACGCGCCGACGACCGCCGCCGGCTCGGTCGCGCGCCACGCCCGCCACGCCCAGATCGCGAGGAGCACCGCCACGATCGCCGTGGAGGCGTGCTGGGCCGTCTCGGAGAGGATGGAGCCGGGGCCGGGGAAGGCGCGGTCCATCAGGTCGGGGATGGAATGATTTGCCTCGAGCGAGATCGGAACCTTCAACCCGTGGTAATCCCCCTTGGAGAAGCCGGGGAGCACCTCGGTGTAGAAGCGGAGCGTGGGCGCCCACCCCACGAGCGGGAGCGCGGCGAGGCTGAGGCCGACCGCGGTGCCCATCGCCGCGAGCACCGCGCGCCAGTTGCGCTGCATGAGCCACCAGCCGAGGAACAACGCCGGCGACATCTTGAGCATCGCCGCCGTGCCCACCAGGATGCCCCCGGCGACCGGGCGCCGCTTCGCCACCGCCAGCCCGAGCAGCGCCGGGAGGAGCGCGAGCAGGTTCGCCTGGCCCATCCAGGCGTTGTCGGGGATCGGCGACCAGGTCCACAGGAGCGCGGCGACCGCCCACACCGGCACCTCGAACGCGACCACGCCGACGGCGAGGACCGCGAAGAGCAGCGCCTCGTTCACGAAGAACCACGCCTCGTAGGCGGACTGGAGCGAGAACGGGCCGATCCAGCTCACCGTGAGCAGAAACGGCGGCGGGTAGAAGTAGGGGTTCACCGACTTGCGGGTGTGGTCCTCGCGCGCGGCGGCGTCCAGGCTCGGGTTCTCGTACGGATCCCCGCCGTGCAGGGCCACGTCGGCCGCGTAGTAGTAGCTGGCGAAGTCGCGCCCGGCGCCGCCGGCGTGCACCTTCTTCCACGCCGGGCCCGCCTGCACGAAGAGGTGGCCGAGGAGGCCGATCACCAGGAGCAGGGCGGAGAGGCGCCGGGGCACGGGCCAATGTCACCCGTCGGGCGCCGGAGTACGAGGGACGGCATGCGGACCGCGCTCATCACCCTGCTCGTTGCCGGCTGCGCGCCGCATCCGTCCGGGACCGCTGCGCGGTCGGTTCCGAAGCCGCCCACCGCGACGGCGCTGCCAGAGCGCGGCGTCGCCCGCGAGTTGTTCACCATCGAGCCCTTCGCGCAGCGCCTCCCCCGTGCGCCTGCCGACCTCGTGGTGCTCTACGGCGCCGAGCAGCACGGCTCCCTGGAGACCTGCGGCTGCCCCCACCGCCCCCGCGGCTCCCTCGCCCGGTACGCCGGCTACGCCGCCGCGATCGAGCGCGCCCTCCCCACGCCGACCGTCCGGGTGGACGCCGGCTACTGGCTCACCGACGCCGTCGACTACGCCGGTCAGCCTCGCCTCGACGCCGCCGCCAAGGACCAGTGGATGATGAAGGGCCTCGCCGCCGTGGGGTACGACGCCTTGAACGTCAGCGCCCACGACCTCGCCGGGCTCGTCGCCGTGCCGCCCGACCCCACGCTGCCCCTGGTGAGCGCGAACGTGAGCGGGCCCGGCGTGCGCCGCTACGTGATCGTGGAGCGCGGCGGGCGGCGGATCGGGATCACCGGGATCACCGGCCCCGCCGCCACGATGGCGGACCTCTCCGCGTACACGGTTGCGCCCCCCGCCGAGGCCGCCGGCACGCTCGCCGAGCTGGTCACCCGCGCCGACGTGGTGGTTTTATTGTCCTGGAACGCCAACGAGGCGGTGCGGACGCTGGTCCAGGCGGTCCCGGGGATCGACGTGGTCGTGGACGCCGGCCTGTACTCCGACGCCCTCCCGCCGGTGCAGGTCCACGACGCGGTGTGGACCTTCGCCGAGTACCAGCTCGCCCGCGTCGGCGAGCTGCGCCTCGGGCTCGACGGCGGGCGCATCACCCGCGCCCTCGACCGCCACATCGACATGGACGCTGAGGTCCCGGACGATCCCACGGTCGCGCGGATCACCCGGGAGGCCCGGGTGGCGATCGACGCGGTGCAGCGGGAGCTGTACCCCTGAGGCCTGGTGCCCCACGCACGCCGCGGGTGTCAACGAGCGAACCCGCGCAGCCACCGCCGGTGGCGGCAGGACCCAGGGCTGACGCCGACAGTCACTCCGGTTGGCCAAGCTTGAGCCCGCCTCACGGAGGATTCCGCATCCGGGGCGCCGCGTCGTGCCGGGTGATCCGACCGGGACGGGTGGCGGTCTACTGCCCCACGCACGCCGTAGCGGCATCCGACGCCATCTTCTGGAATTCCGGGGAGTCGGTCTGCAGGCTCAGCGTGGTGAGCTCGCTGGGGCTGTGGTTCGCGAGCATGTGGTCGGCCATGCAGCCGCAGATGCGGTCGGCCTCGACGGGGGCCACGTTGGTGAGGCCGGGCGTGCAGCTCTTCACGAAGCTGTCCCGGAAGCTCGGGGCGAAGGACTCGTTGAAGCCCTTCTCGAAGCCCTCGGTCATGCCGGAGCAGCAGCCCAGGCAGCCGAAGAGGAAGAGGCTGCTGGTCGCGAGGGTGAGCAGGGAGAGCTTGCGCATGCTCGACAGTTAGCGGCGTGCCTCGCCGCGCGCAACGAAGGGACGCCGCGGCGCGGTTTCCCGGTTAGCCACCGCCAGAAGCGGGCGCGGGGCCATGGCGGAGACGACGACGGAGCCGGAGGAGCTGCCCCTGGAGGTGGGCGGGCTCGTGATCCAACCGGGAGACCGGATCGGGCAGTACGTGTACCGGCGGGTCATCGGCCGCGGGGGCATGGCCCACGTGGTCCTCGCCTCCGACCCCGACGGGCGCCCCATCGCGCTCAAGATCCTCAAGACGGGCCGGGTCGGCACCGGCCTCCAGCGCTTCCGCCGAGAATTCCGCGCTCTCGCCCGGCTGCGCCACCCCAACGTCATCCGGGTGGATGCGTATGGCGACATCCACGGCCACCCCTACATCGCCATGGAGTACGTGGAGGGCAAGGACCTCCACGCGCTGATCCACCAGCTCCGTCATCTCCCGGAGGAGGAGCGCTGGGCCCGCTGCGAGCAGGTGCTCGCCGACGTGTGCCGCGCCCTGGTCTACATCCACGCCCGTGGCCTCGTCCATCGCGACCTCAAGCCGTCCAACGTGCTCATCGATCCCCAGGGCCGCTGCAAGCTCACCGACTTCGGCATCGTGAAGGACCTCGACCCCGACCACGACAGCCAGGCCTCCACCACGCTGGTCGGCACCTGGGCGTATGCGTCGCCCGAGCAGGTCAACGGCCAGCCGGTCGACCATCGGAGCGACCTCTACAGCCTCGGCGTCATCCTCTTCGCGATGCTCACCGGTCGACGCCCCTTCGTGGCGAAGGACCTCGCCGGGTACATCGAGCTGCACCGCACGCTCCAGCCGCCCGCCCCGTCGGACGTGGAGGCCGGCGTGCCTCCTCACCTCGACGATCTCTGCCGGCGCCTGCTCAGCCGCGAACCGCAGCGGCGCCCCCGCGGCGCGCAGGAGTTGCTCTACCGGATGGAGGTGGTCGCCGTCGCCCCGCCGGAGCCCACCGAGCGCTTCCTCCCGCCGCTGGTCGGCCGCCAGGCCGCCGTGGACGCCCTGGGCGACGTCGTGGCCGGCCTCACCCGCCGCGAAGGCGGCGTCCTCGTGTTGGAAGGGGACGACGGCAGCGGCCGCTCCCGGCTGCTCGACGTCGTCGGCGAGCAGGCCCGCGCGCTCGCGCTTCCGGTGCACGCCCTCCGCATCACCCGGCCGGATGGTCCGCTCGGGGTCCTCTTGCGGCTCGTGGAGTCGGTGCGGCCGCTCCTCGCCGAAGCCGACGCTGCCGCGCTCTCGAGCCGCGCCCAGAAGGCGGTCGAGTCCGCCGGCGGCACCGCGCGCACTCAGCTCTACGAAGGGCTCGCCACCGCGCTCGTCGCGCTCGCCCGCTCGGGTCCCCAGGTGATCCTGGTCGACGACGTCCACGAAGCCCTCCTCCCCGCGGTGGATGGCCTGCTCGCCCTCGTCCGCGGCCTCGCCACCGAGCCCATCCTCTTCGGCCTCGTGATGGACGCGTCGGTGCGCACCCCGCGGCTGGACGCGCTCCGCGCCCTCGCCGATCGGTTCGAGGTCGCGTCGTTGCCCGAGGCGGAGTCCGTCGCGCTCACGGCCGCGTTCCTCGGCTCCACCCGCTCCGCCCAGGCGGTGGGCGCCCGCCTCTTCCGGGAGACCGGCGGGAACCCGGGCGCCCTGGTCGACTGGCTCCAGGGCCTCGTCGCCACGGGCATCGTGGAGCGTACCGGCCGCGGCTACCGGCTCGTGGTGGAAGCGGAGGAGATCGCCACCGGCCACCTCGACGTGCCCGCCGTGGTGCTCGACCGCGTCCGCCCCCGCCTCGACGCGCTGGACCTCGCGGATCGCAACTTCGCCGAGGCGCTCGCGGTGTATGGCCACGAGGCCGAGCTCGACGTGGTGATGGAGGTCCTCGGCATCGACGAAGACTCCGCGCTCGACGCCATCGGGCGCCTGAGCCAGGACGGCATCGCCATCGCCCGCTCGGCCGGTCCCCAGTCCTACGTCGCGCTCGTCCGCCCGCTCGACCGCACCGCGCTCTACCGGGCGCTGGACCCCGAGCGGCGCTCGGTGCTCCACCGCGCCTTCGCCAAGGCGCTCGCCGGGAACTTCGGCCAGACCGTCGCCGCCGTCACCCGCGTCGGCGAACACTGGGCCCTCGGCGGGGACTCCGGGAAGGCCTACGCCTGCCTCGTCGAAGGCGCGCGCAAGATGCGCGAACGGGGCCTCAACGCCGAGGCCTGGGAGCTCACCGAGCGCGCCACCGAGGTGGAGGACACCGCCCGCGTCGACCTCGGCGTCGACGAATTCGCCGCCATCCGCCACGTCCTGCTCATGGTCCGGGCGGACGTGCAGTACCTCCGCGGCAAGTGGTCCGCCGCGAAGGATGCGTTGGAGGCGGCCGTCTCCCTCGCCGACCAGGTCCGCGATGAGCGCGCCGCGCTCCGCGCCCGCATGCGGCTCGCGCGTGTGCTCCGCACCGCCGGACAGGTCGACCAGGCCGAGGCCCTCGTCACCCAGCATCTCCCCCGCGCGCGCGAGCTCGGCGAGCGCGAGGCCGTCGCCGAGGGGCTGCTCGCCCGGGCCCACATCGCCTGGACGCGCGGCGAGCTCGACCGCGTCGAGCAGTTCGCGCAGGAAGGCCTCGTGCAGGCCGGCACCAACCACCCCGGCGCCCGCGCCGACCTGCTGCTCGCCGCCACCGCCGTGCAGGCCTCCCGCGGACAGCTCGCCAGCGCCGCCAGCGGGCTCAACGAAGCCCAGATGCTCTACCGGGACCTCCGGATGCACGGCATGCGCGCCACCGCGCTCGCCAACCTCGCCGAGGTGGAGCTCGGCCAGGGAGACCCGGTCAACGCCTGGGAGCACGGCGCCGACGCCCTCGCCGAGACCGAAGCCGAAGGCGCCGGCTCCGAAGGCGCCCCGAGCGCGGGCGCCCGGATGATCCGCGGCCTCGCGGCGCTGGAGCTGGGCGCCTGGGCCGAGGCCCGCATGGAGCTGGAGGCGGCGCGGTCCAAGGCCGATGCCCTCGGCCTCGGCGGCGTGGTCCTCGCCTGCTCGGTGCACCTCGCCCGCACCCGCCTCGCCCAGGGAGACGCCCGCGCCGCCCTCGAGGTGCTCACCGACCTCGCCACCTGGAGCCCGAAGGGCGACCCCGAGCGCTTCACTCCCGTCGCCTGGGCGCTCCGGGCGCGCGCGCACGCCACCCTCCGTGACGTCCCGGCGGCGCGGACGGCGCTCGCGCAGGCGGAGAGCCAGCTCGCCACGTTGCCGCCGCAGCGGCGGGTGGAGGCGGCGCTCGACATGGCGCGGGCGCTCGAACGGTTGGGAGACGCCGCGGCCGCCTGGCCGCTCGCCCAGGCCGCCGCCCGCCTCGCGCAGACCCGCGGTTTCCGCATGCTCGGCCTCGACTCGATGTCTCTCGCCGCCCGCGTGGCCAGCGACGCCGCCGAGTCCCACCGCCTCGCTCGGGAGGCCCAGTCCGGGTACGCGGCGATCCAGGCGCGCTTGCCGAGCATGTGGCAGGCGACGTTCCGGGCCCGCGGGGGCGGCGCCTGAGCCCGAGCCCGACGCTCGGCCCGTGGACGCTGGTCCGCCCGCTCGGCGAAGGCGCGATGGCCGAGGTGTGGCTGGCGGAGGACGCCGAAGGGCGCCGCGCCGCGCTCAAGTGGATGCGCGAGGCGGCGCTGCCGCTCGCCGCGCGCTTCGCCGCCGAGATCGAGGCGCTCAGCCGCATGGAGCACCCGGGCATCATCCACCTGCTCGCCTCCGGCCACACCGACGGACGCCCCTGGCTCGCGATGAACGTGGTCGACGGCCCCGATCTCGCGGCCCTCGGCGAGCGCCTCCGCGGGCGCCCGGTCGTGGAGCGCCACGAGCGCACCCGGGAGATCGGCCTTCAGCTCGCCGACGCGCTCGGCTATCTCCACCGCTCCGGCCTCGTGCACCGCGACGTGAAGCCGGCGAACATCCTCTGGGCCAGCGGCCGCGCGGTCCTCGCCGACTTCGGCGTCGTCGCCGCCGTGGGCGCGCCGCCGGACCCCGGCTTCGTCGGCTCGCCCGCGTGGGCCGCGCCCGAAGCGCTCCTCGGCGAGAGCGTGGGCCCCCGCGCCGATCAGTACGGCTTCGGCCTGGTGCTCTACTGGCTGGTCACCGCCCAGCGCCCCTTCGAAGACGGCCGCCGCTACACCCCGCGCGTCGCCCCGAAGGCGCCCTCGTTGCGCGACCCCACGGTCCCGGCCGACCTCGAAGCGGTCATCCTCCGCTGCCTCGCCCCCGACCCGGCCGGGCGCTTCCCCGACATGGAGGCCGTCGCCGACGCCCTCCGCGCGCTCCCCCGCTCCGAAGCGTCCCGGG
>CAIXRH010000100.1 GCA_903921785.1 uncultured Pseudomonadota bacterium | reverse complement strand
TTCCTCGCCCCCGACCCGGTCCGCCCCGAACGGTTCCCGGCCGGGACCTGGCGGAAGATGAGCCGGCTGGCGCGGCTTTTCGTCACGGCCGCCGAGCCGTTGGTCGAGCTCGCGCCGGAAGCGACGCTCATCGCGGGCGTCTCGGGCGGCGAATTCGCCTCGTCGGTGGCGTTCTTGGAGAGCTACTTCGTGCGGGGGGCGGCGCTCTCCAGTCCCCTCGCCTTCCAGAACTCGGTGCACAACGCCCCGGCGGCCCACCTCTCGATCGGCCTCGGGCTCCGCGGCGCGTCGGAGACGGTGCTCGGCGGCGAACGTACGCTCTGGCGCACCCTGGAGCGCGCGATGGCGCGGGTCATCGTGCACGGCGCGCCCGTCCTCGTCGTGGTGGCGGAGGACCTCACGGCCGAGGTCGCCGACGGGCTGGCGGTGGCGGGCGCTACCGGGAAGTGGGGAGAGGGCGCCGCCGCGTTCCTGCTCACCGCGGAGTCGGGGATTCCCCTCACCTGGCACGACGGACCGGCGCCGAAGGGCGCGTGGGCACGGTCCCAGCGGTGGCCCGATGAGCCGCCGCGGAGCCCGGTCTCCGCTCTCTGGGACGCCGCCTTCGGGCTCGGGGTCGGCGCCGAAGCCGTGGCCCTCGCGGCCGTCCTCCGCGGAGGCAGTGGCGCCTTCGCGGGGCCTCAATCGTGGCTGGAGGTCGGATGATCCTGCTCTTCGCCCTCGCCGCGTACGCCGGCACCATCCCCCAGCTCGTCTCCGGGGCCACGCCGCTCTACCCGCCCGCGGCGGTCGCCGACCACGTGGCTGGCACGGTCGTGCTCCACCTCGAGATCGACGCCACCGGGCATGTCACCCACGCCGAGGTCACCCAGCCCGTCCGCGCGGATGTGGACGAAGCGGCGCTCACCGCCGCGCAGACGCTGGTCTTCGCCCCCGCCACCGACGACCAGGGCGCGCCCGCGCCCGGAACGGCCGACTACGCGTTCAGCTTCGGCCTCCACGTCCAGGACCAGACCGGCAACTCCAACCCCGGCTCGTTGCGGCTGCACGTCACCGACCCCGACGGGATGGACGTGCCCGCGGTCCGCGTCCACGCCGCCGGGCCCAACGGCGCCCGCCGCGACCTCGACCTCGGCGGAGACGGCGCGGGCAACCTCTCTTTCCTCTCCACCGGGAAGTGGACCCTCTCCGTCGAACACCCCGCCTTCGCCCCCACGACCGCGGAGGTGGAGGTCCACGAAGGCGAGAACCGGGAGCTCACGCTGGAGCTCACCCCCTCCGGCCCGAGCGCCGAGGTCGTCGTGTGGGCCACGCGGCAGGCGTGGCGCGAGGTCGAACGCGCAGAGCGAAAGCCCGACCCGACGCCGAGCACCGGGGTCTACGAGCTCACCCGCCGCGACATCGAGGCCACCCCCGGCGCCCTGGAAGACGTGAACCGCGCCGTGCAGAAGCTCCCCGGCGTCGCCAGCGACGGCGACATGCTCTCCGCGTTCTCGGTCCGGGGATTCTCCTCGACCGAGGTGGTCTTCGTCCTCGACCGCGTGCCGCTGGACAACCCCTACCACCTCGCGGGGTTCACCAGCCTCTTCAACCCCGACATGGTGCAGAAGGTCCGGTTCCACGCCAGCGGCGCCCCCTCGGAGTACCCCGACACCACCTCCGCCGTGCTCGACATCCAGAGCTGGGACGGCGCCTCGAAGGACGACGTCCACGACCTCGACGGCTCGGTGGACCTCTCGATGAGCACCGCCCGCGGGCTGGTGATGGGCCCGGTCACCCACAACGACGACTTCTCCTTCGCCGTGGCCGCGCGGCGTTCGTACCTGGAGGCGTACTTCGGGGCGATGCAGGCGCTCGACCTCCTCGACTCCGCCATCGCCGCGCCCGAGTACGACGAGGTGAGCGCCCGCGCGGCCTGGCGCCCCGGCAAACACCGCTTCCTGCTCACCCTGATGCGCACGAGCGACCAGCTCGCCCTCGTGGACTCCTCGGATGAGAGCACCTTCACCATCGACGGCACCTTCAAGCTCGACGACACGCTCTACCTCACCACGCTCGACCACCTCATGCCGGTCGGCGCCCGCGGGAGCCTGCAGACCACCCTGTCGTTTTCGACCGACGAGTCGCTCATGCAGCGCGACTTCGCTGGCAGCGTGAATCGTACCACCCACCGGATGCAGCTCTTCGGGCGCACCGACCTCGGGCTCGGTCTGGGGGATCGTCAGAAACTGCTGGTAGGGGCGAGCGTCATCGCCCGCCAGACGAGCTTCGAGGGCCCGGTGGACGACCTGCGCACCACCCCGCCCTGGGTGGCCCGGCCGCTCGCGAACTTCGCCCTGCCGCAGCTCACGATCTCCCAGACCGACTTCTCCCCGAACGTCTCGCTCTACGCCGAGCACCACTACGGCGGGGACGACGGCGCCCCCACGCCCGTGCTCACCCGTGCCGGATTGCGCAGCACGCTCCTGGGTCGCACCGGGGAGCTGCTGCTCTCGCCCTCGGCCGGGCTGTCGGTCCCGCTCCCCTGCGGCACGATCCCCAAGGTCTCCGGCGGGCTCTACCACCACGTGGTGGAGGACCCGCTCATCACCGACGCGACGTACGGCAACCCGGAGATCCAATCGGAGAAGGCCGCACATCTGGTGGTCGGGGTGGACCAGGGGCTGCCGTTCGGCCAGGGCACGTTCGTGCGCGTCGAGGGTTACCAGAGCTGGCTGTGGGACCTCGTGGTGAACCCCGACAGCGGCACCGCCGGCGACCCGCCCTACCAGAACCTCGGCACCGGGCGAAACACCGGGGTGGACGCGATGATCGCCACGAAGTGGGATCGGTGGCAGGGCACGTTCACCCTCGGCTGGCTCGACGCCGAGCGCACCAACCCGCTGGCCACCGCCTTCGCGCAGACCTACACCCCCAGCCAGGCCCAGGCCGTCACGCTCGGAGTGAGCGGCGAGGTGCAGGTCACGCCGACGTGGCGGCTCACGGCGCGGTACGACTTCCACACCGGGCGCCCGATGAGCTCCGTGGCGATCGACGGCGCGGACATGGTGATGCTCACCGCGGTGAACGACCAGCGCCTCGGCGACTTCCATCAGGTCGATCTGCGGGTGGAGTGGCGCAAGGCCTTCGTGCGCACCCGCTGGAGCGTGTACCTCGACGTGCTCAACGCCACCTATTTCCAGAGCGACTTCTTGCCGATCGTCACGGTGGAGGGCGGCCAGCGCCGCGACTCCATGCTCCCGCACCTGCCCACGCGGCCGTTCCTCGGGGTGCGTGTCGAATTCTGACACCTGGCCGTCGCGGGTCCGCGGAGGGCCATGCTACCGTTCAGGGGCCGCCGGAGCCCCGATGTCCGACTTCCCCAAGGCGATCCGCCGTGCGCGGTTCGGAGTGGCCAACCAGGACGCGCTCGCAGTGGTCCGCGCGCTGGAGCCGCATGTGCACGAGCTGTCCGCGGGCGCGCACATGCGGGCGGCGCTCGACCTGGCTTGGGCCCTCGGCGCGCTCGGGCGATGCGGAGAGGCCGAGGCCCTCCTCGCGGCGGTGCCGCGGCCGGACGAGCCCACGCGGTTGACGGTGTCGTTGGCGCGGGCGGGGTGGTTCTGATCTGGGAGCCGCGGCTTCGGGGAGCGTTCGCCCGCCCTACCCCTCCACAAACCCGAAGATCTCCCCCCAGATCGGCTCCCCCCCCGCGCGGAAGGCCCCGAAGTGACCCCGGGCCGCCGGGGGCAGCCCCTCGGCGAGCACGCGCCGATGGGTGACCTTCGCCGCCGTGAACCAGCTCCGGAGGACCGCGGCCGGACGCTCCGGCGCATACGTGTCTCCAGGTAGGTCCAGGAACAGGGCCGGCCCGGTGAACCGGGCGTAGTGAGTGTCCCCCACCTCGGGCGCGCCGGAGAGGTACCCGTGGGTGAAACACCAGCGTGTCCACTGACGGACCACGCCCGCCGGGAGGTCCTCGCCGAGCCCGAGCTTGCCGGGGACGTAGCCGAGCACCTTCGAGACGAGGGGCGTCGCCCCGAGCGCCACGGAGAACGCCAGCCGATCCTTCAGCGGGTAGTAGCGGAAGTCGCCCGCGCCGGCGCCGATCACCACCAACCGGTCGAGTTCGAGCACCCGCCCGTTGAGGCCGAACGACTGCCCACCGAAGCTGTGGCCGACGCCCGCGAGCGGGAGGTTCGGCCACCGGCGGCGCGCCCACTCCACGGCGCCCGGGCAGTCCAGCCGACCCCAATCGAGGATCGTGGCCGGGTCCTCGGGGAGCGGGCGGTCGCGGGAAGCGGCGACGCCGCGGTAGTCAAAAGCGAGGACGCTCACGCCATGATCCGCCATCGAGGCGCCGAACCGGGCGTAGTAGCGGTGGGGGACGCCGAGCGCGCCGAAGGTGATCACCGCGACCCGGGGCGACGCCGCTTCGAAGACGGTGCCGGTCAGCATGCGCCCGTCGAGCGCGGGGAAGGTGACGGTCTCGGGCATCTCAGCGCCCGGTATCGGCCGGAATCCCCTCATCCGGCCCTTCGCTGAACGCGGCGACGCCCTCGCGCGCCGCCTCGGCCAGCTCGCCGACGGCGGACGGGTCCCGCCACCGCACCGCCCGCGCCAGCGCGATGGCGCCGAAGGTGGCCGTGAACGGGATCAACCCGCGCCGCCCCCGGTGTTTGCGCACGAAGTAGGCGGTGGAGCGGAACCGCCAGCGTTCGCCGCGCACGGCGTCCTCCACCCGCACGCCGCCGCTCGGCGCGCTGAGGTGGATGAGCTCGGCCGCAGGTTCGTAGAGCAGCTTCCAGCCCGCGCGGTGTACGCGCCAGGAGTAGTCGGTGTCCTCCAGCAACGCGGTGCCGACATAACGACGGTCGAACCCGCCGACCTGACGGATCGCCTCCATGCGGTAGCTCATGTTCGCGCCCTTGAGGCCGAGGAGCTCCTGCCGCTCGGTCCCCCAGAGGTTGGTGAGGGTGCGACCGCCAGGGCTGAGGTGCGCGGCCACATAGTCCACGTTCGGGCGGACGCTCCGCTCCACGATCCGCCCGGTGACGCCGCCCACCGCCGGATCGGCGAACGCCGCGACGTGCACCGCGAGGAAGTCGGGACGCAGGAGGATCACGTCGTCGTCGAGGAAGAGCACCAGGCGCGCGTCGAGCCGGGCGAGAGCCTCGTTGCGCGCGTTGGGGAGGCCCTTCTGGGTGACGTGGACGTAGCGCAGGCGCGGGTCGGCGAGCTCGGCCACGAGCGCCTCGTTCTCGGCGCGCCCCGGGGGATCGGACTGGTCGATCACCCAGAGGTCGAAGTCGCCATACGCCTGCGCGAGCACCTGCCGGGCCGTGTCGTGGAACAACTTCCCCCGGTTCAACGTGGGGATGACGACGGAGAGCTCAGGCACGCGGGTACAGCTCCAGGAGGCGGTCGACGCTGGCGCGCCACGTAAACCGCTCCTCGACCATCCGCTTTCCCGCCGCGCGCACCGCCGACAGCGGCTCGCGCATCGCCCGATCCACGGCCTTCCGGAGCGCCCCGACGTCCTCCCGCGGGACGAGCAGCCCGTTGACGCCGTCCTTCAGGTAGTCGTCCCGCGCCGCCTCCACCCCGTCGCTGACGATGCAGAGCGCGCCGGCGTACATGCCCTCGAAGACCACGCCGCCGACGGTCTCCCCGCGGCTCGGGAGCACCACGACGTCGGCCGCGCGGAACAGCGCCACCTGCTCGGCGCGCGGGCGCTCGGTGATCACGATGTCCGGGCAACCCTCGGCCAGCCGCCGCAGCTCCGCCGCCAGGTCCGGCTCGTTCACCGCCCCGGCGATGACCAGCTTCCACGCGCCGGGGTTGGCCTCCAGGAGCGGCCGCGCCGCCTTCACCAGGAGGTCCGCCCCCTTCTGCCGGCTCACCCGGCTCGGCGCGAGGATCAGCTTCGCCGCGCCGAGGCCCAGGCTGGCGCGGACCGCGTCGACGTCGGCGGGCGAGACGCGGTCGAACTCCGCAGGGTCCACCGCCATGCCGATGTGGAGCTTCACGTTGGTCAACCCGAGCTGATCCCGGAGGCCGGCGGCCGCAGCCGGAGAGTCGGCGAGCACCACATCCGCCCGCGCGAGCGCCGGCTTGACCCACCGCCGCCAATACTCCGCCCGAACCCGCTTGGCGGGCCCGCCCTGCCCCCCGAGGATCTCCGCCAGGAACGCCGCCGTCACGTAGTTCTGGGCGACCAGCCGCCCGCCCACCGCCGCCTTCCGCGCGACCAGCGCGTCGAGGTGCAGGCTCGGGAACCCGACCGCGACGAAAAGGTCGCCCACCAGCCACGCATCCGCATAAAACGCGGGCGTGACCGCGTTCTTCTCCAGGGGGTTGCGCCCGGGCAGCCAACGCGACGGCCGCCGATGGACCTGCACGCCCCCCTCCACCGAGTCGCCCGACGCGACCTCGGTGGACCCGTCCAGGTTGGTGAACGGCGTGGTGTGCACGTGCACCTCGTGGCCCCGACGCGCCAACTCCTCCGCCTGATGCTGGAGGATCACCTCCCCCCCGCCGACGCAGGGGGGGTAGAAGTAGCTGAAGAAGCGGATGCGCACGACGCCCCTGCCTATCCGGGCGGCGGTCCCCGAGGCGTGCAGATCACGCGGAGGCTCGCCCCCGGCGCGGGTCGGCGCACCGACGACGAAGGCGTCAAGGGGCTGGCGGTGCCCCACCGCCCATCCTCCCGGACCCGTCGGCGGTCGAGGCGCGACCGGCGGCGAGAATGGCGAGTCGGGGCGGGGCCGGCGACCGACGGGGCCCAACGCGCACGGCCGGGGACGTCCGCCGGCGCCCTCACCCCGCCCGCGCCGCGCGGAGGACCCACCCGAGCAGCAGCGCGGCCGCGGCGGCCACGGCGGCCCCGATCGCGGCGATTCCCGCGACGGCCGCGAGGATCGGCGCCACGAGCTCCAGCGTCACCAGCAGCGCCAGCGCCCCGAGCAGCGGCCCCACGATCGCCGGGATCGCCAGGAGGCCGATGGCCAGCCACGCCCGCGACGGGCGGCGCACCCGCGGGCTCGACCGCGGCGTGGACCGCGTCGCCGCCGCGTGCCCTTCCCCACGCCCCGGCGGCTCCCACACGATCGCGGGCGCGTCCCCGAGGCCCAGGCGCCGCCCCGGGCGCGCGCGTCCGCCGGGCGGGGTCGCCGCGGCGGCTGGCTCCTGTGGCCGTGCGGCCTGGCGGGATGTACCGGCGGCGGTCCCCCCTGGCGGCGCGGCCTCCGGCCCGGGCTGCGCCGTCGCGCGGTCGAGCTTCGCGGCGTCGCCAGAGCCCGCCCTCGCGGCCGGCGCCCCAGCCAGACCGTTCGCCGCCTCGACGGCGATCGGCACCGTCGCGCCCTCCGCGTCGACCATCACCCCGGGCGAACGCCGCACCGGCGCGACCGTGCGGGCGCCCACGCCCAGCCCCGCGCGCCACGCCGCGCGCTGCGCCTCGGCCTCCCGCTCCGCCGCGACCGCGTGGAACCGCCAGGTGATCGGCTGCGTCGGCTCGGCGCCCCCCCTCGGCGGCGGCGACGGACACAAAAGCCGAAGCCCGAAGGGCGGCGCGGGAGCGTGCTCCTCCACGACGGTGGCCTCGTCGCCGTAGGTGGGGAAGGGAAGGGAGTCACGGGACATGGGCGCTCCGGAGGGGAAGGGCGGCGCCGGCGTTCCTTGATACGGGGCGGCCGGACCGGGAGTGGTGATGACGGCAGGGCAACGGGTGGCGGCGGCGCAGCTCGCCGCGAAGGCGCACGAGCGTCCGTCGCGGCTGGGCGCGATGCTCGGGGCGAAGGACCCCGCGGCGTTTCGGGCGGCGATGGCGGGCGGGGCGCTCCCCGCTCCCGGCGAGCCGGCGCGGCTCCGTCGCGAGCTGGCGGGCGAGCTCGGGCTCTCCGCGGCCGACCTCGACTTCCGCGACCTCTACCCGGGCCTCGACCTCGGCATCTACGCCTGCAGTCACAGCATGGGCGTGCCGAGCCTCGGCGGCCCCACCGCCGTGGCCGAGCACCTCGAGCAGGTGTCGCTTCACGGCATCGGCGTGTGGGACGACGGCGCCTGGGTCGAGCTGATGGACCGGTACCGCGAGCGCGTCGCCGAGCTGGTGGGCGGCAACCTCACGGATGGGGACGTCACCTGGTTCCCCAATGCTTCCGAGGCGTTGTGTGCAGCCCTCGAAGGCATCGACGGAGGTACGCTCGTCTTCACCGCGGGCCACTTCACCACCGGCCATTACGTGCACCACCAGTGGGCGCAGAACACCGGCGGCAAGCTGGTGGAGGTGCCGGTGGAGGCCGACGGCTCGGTGCCCACCGAGCGCCTCGTCGCGGCCCTCACCCCGGACGTGCGCGTGCTCTCGATCAGCCACGCCCTCTTCGAGTCCGGCTGGATCCAGGACCTCCCCGCCCTCGCCGCCGCCCTCCGCGAACGGTGCCCCGACGCGCTCCTGCTCGTCGACGCGTACCAGACCTGCGGCACCGTGCCGATCCAGGCCGCCGCCCTCGGCGACAACGTGGCCGTGGTCGCCGCCGGCCACAAGCAGCTCCGCAGCGCCACTGGCGCCGGGTTCCTCTACCTGCCCCGCCGCTGGTACAAGGTCCTCGCCCCGAAGCGCACCGGCTGGTGGAACCACCGCGCGCCCTTCGCGTTCGAGAAGGGCCCGGTCGTCCGCGCGGAGGACGGCACCCGCTTCCGCTCCGGCACCCCCACGCTCACCGCGCAGGCGATGCTCCTCGGGGAGCTGGCGGCGCTCGCCACCCGCACCGGCGGCGATCTCACGGCCGCGCTCGCCCGCTCCCGCACGGTCACCCAGGGGCTGGTGGGCACGATGATCGCGGCGTGTGCGCGTCACGGGCTCACCGTCCGTGGCGACTGGCCGCTGGAGCGGCGCGGCGCGTTCGTGTGTGTGGAGGTCGACGACGGCCCGCGGGTGAACGCCGCCCTCGGCGCCGCGGGCATCCGGGTGGACTTCCGTCCCCGCGACGGCGACCGGGGCTGGCTCCGGGTGAGCGGCAACAGCGCCGGGTTCGCGTACGAGCTCGAGGCGGTCATCGCCGCGATTGCTCACGAACGCTGAGGCCCGCGGCGCTGAGCGAGAGGGCGTGGGCGCCGTCGATCCACAGGGCGTCCTGCGACTCTTCGAAGCTCAGCGACAGGTCCCGCGACGGCAGGGCCACCGAAGCGAGCTGTCGGTCCTTGTCGAGGTCGAGGAGCTCGACGAGCGTGGTCTCCGCGTCCCGCGCGACCGTCACCGCGATCCAGTCCCGGCGCGGGTGCGCGAGCACCACCACGGGTTCCCCGGAGACGTGCACGGCGAGGTTACGATAGCCGTCGTCGTCCTGGTTGCGGAGCTGCACCCGCCCGTCGTTCATGATCAGCGCCCCGCGGCCGTCCGCGAGCGCCTCGATGCGCACGGGGTACCGGTCCGACTTGGACCAGCGGTGGACGATTCGCGGCGTTCCCAGGGGGTCCACCGCCCACCAGCACACCACCTTCTCGTCGGCGACGAGGTCGTACTCGGTGCCGTCAGGCGCGGCGTCGGTGTCGACGGCGCCCAGCGGGTCGGGCTCGGGGCAACGGGGGCTGCCGGCGAAGGCGGCGGCGGCGAGGAGGAGGGACCACATGGCGGCGCTCGGGGTGTGCCGCTCCCTGGTGCACGCCCCGTGCCGACCGACGAACCTACATTTTTCCACCGACGGCTGTCGGCGGACCGACAGTGGTGCTGACGGTTGTCAGTACGCTGACAGGAGTATCGGCGGGCTGGAGGTTCCCCACCGGCCTTCCCCCCGGAGGCGTCGGCGGTCGAGGAGCCGCCGCGGCGAGAATGGTCCCGCGCGCGACCCCGCGCCCGATGCTCGCGGCCGGCGCCTGGCCGGGCTACCTCGTCGCGATGTGGCTCCTCGTCGTCCTCGGCGGCTGCGGCTCCCCCGCCGCGAACCCCGATGATTGCAGCTACGCGCCCGAGTGCCCGGGCGCCTCGCCGTGCGAGTACGGAGCCCCGGAGTCCGACAGCGGCACCGAGCCGTGCGCGGAGGGCGACGTGCAGGTGATCTGCCGATGGAACATGGGCTTCGAGGGGAACGGCGAGTCCGTCTGCGCCGACCCCGAGGCCCTCGACGCGATCAAGCGGAAGTGCGACTCGCTGGACGGCTGCTCGTTCTCCACGTTCTCCGACGACGCCTCGTGGCTGGAGTGCGGCAGCGTCACCTGCGGGTAGCGCGGGCGTCCGTGCCGAGGGCGCCGCGCTTGCACGCTCCCGTCCGCGCGCGTATTCTCGGCGGGTGCAGCGCTTCAACGTCCCGATCCGCTCCCTTTTCGCAGCCCTGCTCCTCGGCACCTCAGCCTGCGCCAGCGCCGCCCCCAGCCCGGACGACTCCGCCGACACCGCGGCGGACACCGCAGCGGACACGGCGCTCGCGGTCGACGCGGACCGCGACGGCTGGGCCGCCGACGTCGACTGCGACGAGGCGAACGCCGCGGTGAACCCGGGCGCGGCGGAGGTCTGCGGCAACGACACTGACGAAGACTGCGACGGGCTGGCACCGGGGTGCGGCCCCGCTCGGACCTTCGCCGTCGACGGCGACACCCCCCGCGTCTACGGCAGCGCCGGCCGCGGCCTCGGCGGCCACCTCGCGACCGGCGACCTGGACGCGGACAGCGTCCCCGACCTGGTCGCGTCCACCGGCATCGGGTCGGACGGGGCGTGCGGCGCGTCGGTCGCCTTCGGGCCGGTCTCCGGGGTCCACGACATCGACGAGGTCGGGGCGCGGCTCACGGCCGAGGACGTCCCCTGCTGGGGCCCGGCGCCGGTGGCCGTCGGCGATCTCGACGGCGACGGGACGGACGACGTCGCCATCGGCCGGAACGACTCCCGCGACGAATACACCGCGGGCTCCATCTGG
Organism: uncultured Pseudomonadota bacterium; assembly: GCA_903921785.1. Taxonomy (GTDB): domain Bacteria; phylum Myxococcota_A; class UBA796; order UBA796; family SXON01; genus SXON01. Next base: position 10,654 of record CAIXRH010000100.1, on the reverse strand, counting down.
GTCGGCTTCGGCCCGTTCACCCGGAGCGGCGCGAACACGGCGGCGATCGTGCTGCCCGGCCAGGGCGGTCAGCGGTTCGGCGAACGCGTGGACGTCGCCGACGTGACCGGAGACGGCGTGGCCGAGCTCCTCACGGCCTCCGGGGACGCCTGCGGCATCGGAGCCTTCACCGCCGCGAGCGTCACGGCGGACACCGCCGCGTTCTGGCTCTACTCCGGGCTCATGGACTGCGTGACAACCCCCTCCGTGGTGGGGGGCGGCGACGTGGACGGGGACGGCATCGGCGACGTCCTCGTAGCGTACGTCGCGAACAACGGCGCGGAGGTCGACGTCATCCCCGGCGGCTCCAGCGGCGCGGTCGAGGTCGACCAGCTCGACGTGCGGGTCGCCACGGAGCGCGACGCCCCGTCCAGGGGCGCGGAGCTGGCCTTCGGGGACCTCAACGACGACGGCCTCGCCGACCTCGTCGCCCGCGTCTACGAAGGCGGCCTGGGCGGCCACGGCGACACCTACGTGGTCTTCGGCCCGGGCACCGGCGTGGCGGAGCTCGGGGCCGCCGACGTCATCCTCCGCGGCGAGCCCGACGGCGAGATCACGACCTTGTCCGCGGCCACCGGCGACGCGGACGGCGACGGCGCCGCCGACCTGCTCCTCGGCGCGGGCGTCGGCGGAACCGCGGCGTGGGCGTACCTCGGGCCGCTCGCCCCCGGGACCGCCTCCCTCGACGAGGCGGACGTGGCCGTCACCGCGGACGCGGACACCCTCGGCGACCTCGGCCCCACCATCGCCCTCAGCGACTTCGACGGCGACGGCCTCGGGGACCTCCTCCTCGGCACCTCGCGGGCGGACGAAGGCGGAGCCGACGGCGGGGTGGTCTACGCCGCGGCCTGGGAGGAGTAGGCGCCAACCCTGCCCATCGAGGGTTTTCGGCTCTTCGTTCCCCCTCCCGGCCCTCCCCCACCGTCGCGAGCCCGACCGACGTCGGCGCTCGCCACCGCGGCCCCGCCCCACCCCAAGCAACGCCCCCGGTGACCCCCTCACCCCCTGGGTTCCTTGGCCTCCGCCGCCGCCAACCCCAAGCAACGCCCCCGGTGACCCCCTCACCCCCCGCGTTCCTTGGCCTCCGCCGCCGCCAACCCCAAGCAACGCCCCCAGTGACCCCCTCACCCCCCGCGTTCCTTCGCCGCCCCGGCGGCCCTCCCCCTCGTCTCGCCATTCTCGCCGCGTCGGCACCTCGACCGCCGAGGTCGGCCGGGGGGCAGGGCGGTGCGCCCGGCTCCAGCCCCTCCACATCCGTTCTGCGCTCACCCCCGCGGCCGCCGCCCCCCCGCCGCCGCTCGGTCTACTGCGGGCAGCTCGCCGAGACGTCGGCCGGAATCCCGGCGTCACACCCGGCACAGTCCGTGCCCGCGATCGGGGTCATCGTCGAGGTGTCTGCCACGCCGGCGATCTGCTCGATCTGGACGGCCATGCAGTAGGGTTCGCCGTCCGTGCACGCCTCGCACGCGACCCCGAGCGAGCCCATCGTCTGGCAGAACGCCCCGATCTCCCCGTCGAAGAACCCGATGTCAAGGGGGCGCGTGTCCACCGAGGCCTGGATGACGCCACCGCCGGTGGAGAGTCCGTCCGCGGAGAAGTCCCCGGACATCGTGACGTTCGTCGCGGTGGTGGCGACCCCGCTGAGCGTGAAGGTCGCCGTCGGCGCGACCACCTCGACGTGGGGCGACGCGCTGAAGTCCGCCCCCGGGAAGTCGAGGGTCGGCGCGCAATAATCGGGCTCGGTCCCCCGCGGGCCGGCGGTGCGGCCGAACTCCCCGAAGACGTCGATCGTGCTCCCCGACACGGTCGCGACGGACAGGTACACGGGCATCTCCTGAAACGACGAGGACATCACGGAGCCGAGCCCCGCGGGCTCGACCCATCGCGCTCCGGCGAGGTCGAGCTTGTACCCCCTCCCGGCCAATGCCGCGGGGTCCGCCACCGGAGAGCCGAGGTCGGAGGTGCGGAAGTTGATCGTCACGTCCCCGGTGCAGTAGTGGAGGATGGCCGAGTAGGCCGTGTTCGGCGTCAGCGGCGCCGTGGGCGTCCAGCGCACGGTGAGGCCGTCGCTGCTGGTGGACTGGGTTCCGGCGATCTTCGTCTCGATCAACGCCGAATCATCCGGCTCCGAGAGCGTGAATTCAATCGCGGATCGGTAGTAGAAGTCCACCGCACCCTGGCTCGGCGAGACGTCGACGACCGTCGTACGACACGGGCCACCCGTGTGGGTGTCGTCGGTGTCGCCCCCGGTGTCCCCCGTGTCGCGCCCCCCGCCGGGCTGGCCGGGCCACGGAGAGCCCGAGGACTCAGGCGCGGTGAAGCAAGCGACGAGGGCGAAGGTGAACATCGGCGCTCCGGCGGCGCCCTCAGCGGGCGTCGAGCATGTCGCGTACGCTCTGAGGATAGCTCGTGATGTTGTCCTCGGTCACCTGCAGATAGTAGTCGTGCGTGGCCATGTCGATCTCCCGACGCGAATCGGTGGAGATGTCGGAGCGCAACCACGACTCGAGGTCGTCTTCCTGGGTGGCGAGGTCGAGCGCGTCCATGGTGTAGGTGGCTTCCCGGAGGATCGTGTCGTACCGATCGGAGCAGCTCTCCACCGCCAGACACCACTGGAACAGGCGCCCGCGGCCGGTCCACGGGGTGAAGTACGCGGTGATGAAGGTCTGATCCGCGCCCCACGGGATGATCGAGAACTTCCCGGTGCGCGGGTCCTTGTAGAGGCGGTAGTTGTTGGCGGTGCTGTAGCCGTCCCAGTGCAAGGAGAGCGCCTCGACCGCCATGTTGGCGAGGACCTCGTCCATGTCCACCACCTCTTGGAGGCGTACGTAGTTGGCCTCCGTCGCCCCGTCGTCGAGGATGTCGACGACCTCCTGGAGATCGGACCGATCCTGCACGCCGTCGCCGCCCTTGAAGTCGTAGCTGCTCACGTAGTAGTCGTAGAAGTCGACCCCGTAGGCCCCTTCGTAGAGGTTGCCGTCGTCGTTGCCGAACCACTCCCGCAAGAACGCGCTGTCGATGCTCTCGACGCTCAGGTAGAGCCCGAAGTCGCTGCCGTTCACGGAGACCCGGGCGTACCCGACGCGCGGCGCGGGCACCCCCATCGCGCGGAACAGGGCGTAGGCCGCGTACTCGTGGACATACGTATAGTCTTGCACCATGTTGTTGAGCGTGAGCTTGCCGAGGCCGTGGTAGTTACGGCCTCCGTAGTCGTTTACGTCAAGCTTGAAGGCACACTTCTCGTCGATGGTGCGCGAGGAGCCCACGTAGGACTTCAACTTGATGTTCACGTCCCCGAAGTCCCCCTCGGGCACGGTGAGCTGGCCTTCCACGTAGGTGAGCCGGCTGGCGCGCAGCGAGTCGATGGCCGCGCTGCTCAAGGTGAAGTCGTAGCTGGGGATGTCGTCAAGCTGGTAGACGAGGTCCCGAGGGTCGAGCGACGCGCCGCCGCTGCCCGGGTTCGCCGCATCGGGCGTGGTGTGGATCGTCGGCGCCCAGGCGCCCCCGTCGGGCACCCTCGCCCAGGCGACGTCCGTGGGGACCGACCCGAGGGAGAGACGATCGGAGACGTGGCCGCCCACGCTGAGGATCAGCCGCTCCGTCTCCGAGTCGAGGTGGAACGGCGTGTGGAGCGCGCCCTCCGCCCCGTCCGCAATGAGCACCAGCCGCGCGCCGGGCTCAAGCGTCCCCTCCCCCCCGATCCAGGCGCGATCGCTGGTGTCGCGCAGCAGGAGATCGGCGAGGTTCACCGCGGCGTCGCTGTCGTTGTAGAGCTCGATCCAGTCGGGCCAGGAGGCGTCGTCGCCCGCCCAGGTGGAGTCGTTGTGGCTCACCACCTCGTTCAAGAGCACGGCGGGCGCGGCCGGATCGGGCTGCCAGTCGGGGATGCCGTCCCCGGTGTCCACCCTCGAGGAGCCGGAGTCGGGGGTTCCCCCGGTGTCCGGCGTGTCCCAGCTCGGGAGGCTGGCGATGACCTCGGTGTTCCGGCCGGTGGGCGCGTCGACGCAGGCGAGCAGGACCAGGAACATCGCGCGCGAGTCTACACCCGAACGCGCCGCCGGAGTGGGCCCGACCGTGATAGAACCAAGCAGGATGCCGTCGGTCCGCCCGCCCGAGCCCGCCCTGCCGCCGGAGCGCATCGGCCCGTACCGGTTGTTGCGCCCGATCAGCCAGGGCGGCATGGCGCGGGTGTTCGAGGGCCGCTTCGACTCGCTGGCCGGCGTGAGCACCCGGGTGGCGGTGAAGGTCATCCACCCCGACTTCGCGAGCGAAGGCGCCTTCCAGGAGCTGTTCATCCAAGAGGCGCGGATCTCGGCGCGCCTGGAGCACCTCAACGTGGTGCGGGTGCAGCAGTTCAACCGCGAGGGGCACCACTACTACCTGGTGATGGAGTACATCGACGGGGTCACGTTCCGAAAGATCGTCACCGCCTGCCGGAAACACTCCCTCCGCCTCCCGCCCGCGCTGCTCGCAGAGCTCGGCCGGCAGGCGTGCGAAGGCCTGCACTACGCGCACACCCTCCGCGACGATCGAGGAGAGGCGCTGCGGCTCGTCCATCGCGACATGAAGCCGTCCAACCTCATGCTCAACGTGCAGGGCGTGGTGAAGGTGCTCGACTTCGGCATCTCCTACGCCCACGGACAGGAAGAGTCCAAGGGCGCGGTGAAGGGCACCTGGGGGTACATGGCGCCCGAGCAGGCCGAGGGCGAGCCGGTCGGCGCCGCGGCCGACCTGTTCGGGCTCGCCAGCGTCCTCTACGAAGTTGCTTACCTCGATCCCCTGTTCTCCGAGTCCGACAGCGGGGTGATCCGCAAGCTCCTGGTGGCCGACGAAGGTGCCCGCCGCGCCGCCACGCTCGGCGGCGCCTACTCCGAGATCGCCAAGGTGCTCGTCCGCGCGCTGCAGCGGGACCCGTCCGCTCGCTACCGCTCCGCCGAGGCGATGGGCCGCGCCCTCGGGCTCCTGGTCGCCGATCCGATGAGCGCCCGCGACGATCTGGTCCGGTTCATCGCCGAGCTCCGCCGGTTGGAGAGCCCCGGCGCCGTGCCGGTGGGGGACAAAGCGGCCTCCGCCGCGTCGGTCTCCACGATGCAGTCGCCCGGCCTCCCGGTCGTCACCGGCTCGCTCCACAAGCCCGACCGGCCCGCGCGCACCGCTGCCGCCCCGCGCAAGAAGCCGGGAATCTCGGCCGGCACCGTGTTTTCGCTGGTCTTCGCGCTCTTCTCGGTGGGCGTGCTCGGGTTCTCCGCCTGGGTGATCTTCGCGCCGCGGGGGAGCGCTCCGGCAGCGGAGGTCTCGCCCGCGGTCGCCGCTCCCGGGAAGCCGCCCGTCGCCGCCCCGGGCGCGGCAAACCCCGGCGCCGATGCCGCGAGCCAGGGTCCGGGGAGCCCCTCCGTCGTGCCCGAGCCCACGCCCGGCAGCGCCCCCACGCCAGCCCCCATCCCCTCCCCTGCTTCGGTCGCTGCGGCCCCGGCCGAACCTACGGGAAAGGGGGTTGCCCCGAGTGGTTCGCCCGGGACGACCAGCCACGGCCGCAGCGGCGGCCCCGCCCCCACCCCGGACACCCCCGCCGACCCCGCGCCCGCCAGCCTCGTGGCCGGCCTCCGGGCCGACACGGAGGCCAGCCCGGCCGCCGACGCCGACGCCGACGGCCTGCTCACCGTGAGCGCCTCGCCGCGCGCCCAGGTGATGGTCGACGGGGAGTATGTCCGCTACACCCCCGTCTTCCAACACAGCGTGCCGGCGGGGCCGCACACGGTGCTCCTCGTGGCCGCCGACGGCCGCCGCAAGACCTTCAAGGTGGACGTCGCGGCCGGTGAGGAGGTGCGGCGGGTGTGGTTGTTCGACGAAGAACGGTGGTCGAACGAGGCGGCCGCTCCTCCGTGATCCTGATCGCCACCCTGGCGCTCGCCGCCGACCCCGCGGTGGTGATCTTCCCCGCTTCTGGCGGCCCGGACGAGGCCACCGTGGCGCGGACCCTGACGGCGGCGGACCTGGAGGAGTCGCGCGCGGTGGACGTCGCGCGGTTCGTCCGCGGGGTGGCCCACGTGGCGCTGACCGACACCCTCGGCCCCGACTGCGCCGCGCCGCTCCCGCTCACGACCTGGCGCAAGCAGCTCACCGCCGCGAGGCGCAAGTTCGACCTCCTCGATCCGGAAGGATCGCTGAGCGCCCTGGTGGACCTCGACCTGGGCCTGGAGTGCCTCGCCGAGCCGCCCGTCGCCGCTGACCTCTACGATCTCGACATCGCGCGCGCCGACGCCCACCTCCTCCTCGCGGGCGCCGCCACCGACGATCCGGCCCAGGCGGCGTTCCATGCCCAGGAGGCGGCCGCGGCGCTCGACCACGCCGCGTCCCTCGGCGTGGAGCCGGGTGAACGGGTGAGCCCCGACCTCCTCCCCCCGCTCGCCGCCGCCGCCGCCCGCTGGGAAGCGAGCCGCCCTGCGCGTGTCGCGGCGGTGGGCCTCGGCGTGGGCGATCAGGTGTGGGTGGACGGGTGGCCGCTCGACGGCGCCATGATCGGGGTCGCCGCCGGTACGCCGCTGGTGGAGCGGGTGGTGGACGGAGTGGTGGTCGCCGCGCGCCGGGTGCAGCTCCGTGAGGGCGAAGGCTGCGTGCTCGACCTCGGCGGCGACACCCGCCCGCTCGACGACGTCGTCAACGGGCTGGTGCGCGCTGCCCCGGGCCGCGAAACCGCCGCCTTGCTGGCCGCGCTCGCCGCGGTCCGCGCGGAGCCCGACGAGCGTGTCGTGTACCTGGGCTGGACCAGCGGCGCCGCGCTCTGGGCGGTGGCCGACGGCGGGGTGGAGCGACTGCCGGTCCCGCGAACGGCGGTGACCCTCCCCGCGAAACCCGTAGAACGCGCGCCCGACCGCGATCCCGGGGACGAACCCACGGACGAACCGGACGCCCGGCCGACCCCGACGTCCGGGCGAAAGCCCAGCCGCGTGGCCGATCACGAGGACGAGCCCGTGGTCCGAAGTCGACGCAGCGCCGGCTGGAGCGCCACCGCGGCGCTGTGGTTCGGCGCGGGCGTCCGCAGCGACGACGGCGCCGGCCTCCTCGCCACCGGGCTCCTGGGCCGCGTCGCCGTCTCCTCGACGTGGGCCGTGGCCTGGGCCATCCTCCCGCAAACGGCCGCGTCCGACCTCGATCCCTCCGGCGACGGGGTCCGGATCGCGCTGCCGATCACCCTCGGCGCACGCTGGGGCAGCCACGGCCCCGGGTGGACGCCCGAGGTCGGCGCGGACCTCGGGGTGCGCTGGGAACCCGACGCCGAGCTGCCGTGGCGGCCGCAGCTCGCGGCGTGCGGGGCGCTTGGCCGGGGGACGGGGCCCGGCGGCGGGGTGCGGCTCCAGCTGTGCGTGGACACGACGTTCGCGGACGTGTCGGCGACGGCGGGCGTGGGGTTCGAGAGCCGGATCTGAGTCGGTTTGGCCGTGAAGGAAGCGCTTCGCAGGCCGGAGCGACGCCAGGTGAGCCCGTGCAGCAAGTCAAAGACGGCTTCGCGGCGTCGCGTGAAAACCTTGCCCTTGTTCGCCGACGGTTCCCAGTGAGGTGACAAGGCGGGTGACGTCGCCAGCGGCGGGCGGAGCGCAGCGACCGCCCGTCGATGGTGGCGGCAGGACCCAGCGCCAACCCTCACGTTCGCCGAGGCAACCGTGGCTCAACTCGCGACGACGTGAACCCCGACCCCCGGCGCAGCGTCCTCGCCGGGCGAACGGGGATCACGATCGACCCGGGTGAGCGTTGTCCACGCCGGGGATGCGCGACCTTGACGACCCCCCGCCCGACCGCTAACCCGCCCCACCCGTGCGACGCGCGCCCCTGATCCTCCTCGCCGTGCTGGCGATCTTGTCCTTCCAGAGCGTGCTCATGCACCTTTCGCAGGGCTTCATCGGGCGCTTCTACGTAGATGCCTGGGGCACCCAGTGGTTCTACTGGTTCATCGAGCACAGCCTCTGGTGGCGCGACGGCGTCGCACAGGAGTCCCTGTTCTTCTACCCCTGGGGGAAGGACGTATACTCCCACACCGGCGGGAACTTCGTCGACGCGGTCCTCGCCATCCCGCTGCGGGTGGGGCTGGGGCCGGTGCTCGGGTACAACGTCTTCGTCGGGCTCATCATGGGCACCAACGCCTGGGGCATGCGAAAGCTCCTGGGCGAACTGGGGATCTCGTCGTTCTCCGCCTGGACCGCCGGCGCGCTCTTCGCGTTCAACCCGTTCCTCCTCACCGAGCTCCGGGACGGGCGTCCCACCCAGGCATTGTTGGTTTTCGCGCTGTTGTTCTGGGCTTACTGGCTACGCGCGGGCCAGGGGTGGAAGCCCGCGGTCGCCGCCGGCATCTTCCTCGCGCTCACGGGCCTCACCTACTGGTATTACGCGATCCTCGCCGCGCCCGCGGGCCTCGCGGTCTTCCTGGTGGATCGTACACCCACGGCCCTCCGCAACCGCCTGGGCGCGGGCGTGGTGGCCGGCGCCCTCGTCGCCCCCTTCGCGCTGGGGATGCTCACCTCCGACCACGTCCCCGGGCTGCTGGATCCCTCCCTCTGGTCGGCGACCACCTGGTCCCCGATGACGGTGGACGGCATGCCCGTCGGCATCCTCGCCTTCGAGCCCCTCCGCCGTATGTCCGGCTTCTGGGTGCAAGACCCGGATGGCACCCGCATCTTCACCCCAGAGTGGGTCACGATGCTGCGAGTGCAGGTGCCGCTCTTGGTCGCCGGGCTGTGGTTCGCCACGCCGCGGGTGCGGAAGGTGGGGCTGGCGATCCTCCTGCCGTCCCTCCTCCTCGCGCTCGGCCCCGAGTGGCACGGCATCCCCAACACCCCCTACCTGCTCGCCGTGAAGTACGTACGCGTACTTCAGCGCCTGTGGTGGCCGGCCCGCGCGATGGTGTACGTGCATGTGGGCCTCGCGGTGTTCATCGCGCCCTGCTTCGAGGCCCTCGGCCGCGTGCCTCGCAGCCGCGTCGCCGTGATGGGCATCGTCGCGGGGCTCTGGCTGCTCGACCTGAAGATCGGCACCCTCGTCCCGATGCCCGCGTGGAGCGCCAACGTCCCCGACGTGTACGAGTGCCTCGCGAAGGACACCACGCGCGCGCCGGTCTTCGAGCTCCCCTACGGCTACTCCCAGGCCCACCTCTACTACCAGACCGCGCACTCGCACCCCATCTTCGGTGGGATGATCGAGGACAACAAGATCTTCACCCCCGAGAAGCAGCAGCTGATGCGGCTGGAGAACACGTTCGTGAAGGGGCTCATCGACCTCGCGGACGCCAAGAACACCCGCCGCGACATCCGCACGGCCGACAAGACCGCCATGCACGACCTCGGGTACCAATGGGTGCTCCTGGACAAGCTGCCGTACCAGAACCCGCCGCCGTTCCCCGAGGTCAAGCCGCGCACCCACTTCACCGAGGTGCGGATGGCGCTCCTTTCGATCCTCGGGGAGCCCGTCTACGAAGACAGCAGCGGCATCCTCTGGGCGCCCTGGGGGGGGACCTCCCCGTGCGGCACCGACGCCCCCGTCAAGAAGAAAGGTCCGGGATTCCGTCGCCGCGACCGGACAACCAACGTCACTCCGTGACAACCACCGCTGCCTCGGCGCGCCGCGCCGGGTTAGCCTCGCCTCCCCAGGAGCCCACCCATGATCTCCCTGCTGCTCGCCCTGACTCTCTCTGCGTGTGACGACTCCGCCGCGCCCATCACCAGCCCCGGCGGCGCCTCGTCCGCCACCGGCGGAAGCACCGCGGCCGTCGCGCTCGCCGAGAAGGCCCCGCCGACCGAGATCAGCTCGCTGCGATTCGGGGCGTCGTTCGTACGGAGCTGCTGGTTCGCCAGCTACACCGACGAGCAGCGCAAGAAGATCACCGAGGTCTCCACCACCGGCGCGGCGCTCGAAGTCGCGACGAAGACCGGCGTGGCCGCTGGCCTGCTCGATACGACGCAGGCCGTGGCCGACAAGAAGGGCGAGGCCGACCTCAGCAAGGCCGCCGCGTCCCAGGCGAAGGCCGAGCGCGCCTACCTCGACGCCCAGATCACCAACCTCGTGTCGCTGCTCGCGGTGATGGAGAAGGATCAGCTCGATGCGGGCGGCAAGGAGTGCGCCGCCAAGGTGCTCACCGGCGCGCTGACCACCAACGCCTGGCTGGTGGAGAACAACCCGTTCGACCGCACCCCGCCCGACGTGAAGGACGAGGACAAGCTCGCGGCCATCGTGTCGAAGAAGCTCTCGGTCTCCCGCAGCTTCCTCACCTTCCAGGGCATCGCGGCGGTGGCCGGCACCAAGGTCACCTCGCTCGACGTGACCGCCGAAGGCTGGCAGGCCGCGCTCGACGGCCCGCGCAAGGAGATCCTCGACGGCTGGGAGGCCCACCGGGCCAACACCATCGGCGCGTACGCGTCGTGGGCGACCGGCCTCGCCGACGCCGAGCGCACCCGTCTCGTGCTCGACAGCGGCATCACCGCCTCGCTCGGCCTCCCCTCCACGGATGAGACCCTCGAATCCGGCGTCGCCGGTGGCGGCATGGGCGCGGGTGGCGGCATGGGCGCGGGTGGCGGCATGGGCGCGGGCGGCGGCATGGGCGCGGGCGGCGGCATGGGCGCGGGTGGCG
>CAIXRH010000099.1 GCA_903921785.1 uncultured Pseudomonadota bacterium | reverse complement strand
GGGCTGCTGAGGTCTAGATCGGGGGGGTGCCGCTGCGGCAGGGGGTCGACGGAGCGGTGTGGCGCACGGCGGTCGGGCCGTGCGGCGTGCGCCTCGAGGGCACCGAGGGAGTCACCACGGAGAGCGCGGAGGACGCGGAGGAGCGCCAGGGCGCCGCGGAGGCCAAGGAACGCGGGGGGTGACGCCGTCACCCAGGGCGTTTCTTGGGGTCGGAGCGCGCGGAGGCCAAGGAACGCGGGGGGTGACGGGGTCACACAGGGCGTTCCTTGGGGTCGGAGGGCGCGGAGGCCAAGGAACTCGGCCGGTGACGCCGTCACCCAGGGCGCTCCTTGGCCTGGGGCGCCGCAGCCGCGCCCCGCTGGCATGAAGCACGCCTACCCGGCGCCCCTCGCCATTCTCGCCCCCGCGGCTCCTCGACCGCCGACGTGTCCGGCCGGGCAAGCCGGCCTCGCGCCACCACCCCCTCGACACCCGCCGCGACTCGACGCCCCTACTCCACCGTCAGCTTCCACACGTCGGGCGTCATGTTGTTGCCAGCGACCACCCACAGCGCGTCGTCGTGGACGAAGAGGCTGGAGGCGTGGCGCGCGGGCCAGGGGGTGTCGGGCAGCTCGGTCCAGGACTCGCCGTCGGCGCTGTACCAGACGTCCGAGCGGTTGCCGGACGCGGCGTTGTAGCCCTCGAGCACCCACAGCTTGCCGTCGAAGGTGGCGACGTCGTGGTACTGCCGGGGCGCCCAGGGCGGGTCGGCGTGGCGGGTCCAGGCCACGCCGTCGGCGCTGCTCCAGACCTCGGCGTAGTAGTCGCGGTCGGGGTGGTCGGGGGTGTCGTAGGTGCCGCCGCCGAGGAGCCACAGCTGGCCGTCGAGCACCGCGCTGCCGCCGATCATCCCGCGCGGGGACCAGGGCGCGTTCTCGAGCACCCGCGTCCAGCTCACGCCGTCCTTCGACGCCCACACGTCGTTGTAGAGCACCGTCGGCTCGTCCACCGCCGTGAACTGCGGGAGCGTCTGCCCGCCCATGACGTAGATCGTGTCGCCGAGCACGACGGTGTGGTGGAGCACGCGGTCGCCCCAGGGGAGCGCGTCGGTCTCCAGCGTCCAGGTGACGCCGTCGGCGCTGCTCCACGCGTCGGGCTGGTAGTGGCCCTGGATGGGGTCGCCGCCGAGGACCCACATCCGCCCGCCGAAGACGGCGTAGCCCGCGGTGTGGCGGCCCTCCCAGGGGGCCTCGGCGACCTCCTCGGTCCACGTGGCGCCGTCGGTGCTGGACCACACCTCGCTGTTGCACGTCTCCGGGAAATTGATGTCGTCGCCCGGGTTCCACCCGCCGAGCAGCCACATCTTCCCGCCGAACACCAGCGCGCCGGCCCCGTCGCGCGCGGCGAAGGCGGCCGCGGCGGTCACCTGCGTCCAGGCGTAGGTGTGCTCCCGGGGGCCCACCGTGACCGAGGCGACCGCGCCGTCCGCCTCGTCGTAGTCCCGCGCGCGCACGAGGAGCGTGTCGCCCTCGTCGCCGGGGATCGTCACGGACGCCGAGACCGACTCGCCGTAGGGGGAGAGCACGGCGACGTCGAGGGTCGTCCAGCTGTGGCCGTCGTCGAGGGACGCCTCCACGGCGACCACCGGCCAGCGTTCGCCGCCTTCGACCGGCGCCGCGTAGGTCCACGTGGCGGTGCGCACCCCGCCAGCGGGCCACTCGTCGCCGTCCTTCGGGGCGATCAGCGTCACGGACGACGTGGCCGGGAGCTCCCCCACCCGCTCCGCGGCGTCGCCCTCCGGGAGCGGCCACTCCTCCCAGAGCGAGGCGATGTCCGCGGTGCCGCCGGACCAGTACGGCATCAGCCGGACGAGCCAGCCGTCCGGGGTGATCGAGAGCTTCCCGTCGTACTGCACCGACGCGAAAACGGCGGGGCCGGCGCCGTCGACCCGCCACACCACGTCCTCGGTGGTCTCCACGTAGAGGGCGCCGCCGGGCGCGAACGTGAAGTCGAGCACGACCCCGGCGAAGCTCCAGGCCTCCGTGGCGCCCCCGCCCGCGTCGAGCGCCCAGATCGTCCCCCCGGAGGACGCGTACAGCGTGCCGTCGGGGCCGATCGCCACGCTCTCGACCCGCCCCGGCAGCGTCGCCCGGGTGTCCTGGGTGCCGTCCGCCCGCACACACACCACGGTGCCCTCGCCGGCGAAGTTCGGCGTCCACACGCAGGTGCCGTCCGACACGATCGACTGCGCGTTGCGGTTGAGGTACACCCCGCTCCAGCTCGACCCGGCCGTGTACACGCCGTCCGCGACCTTCTCCACGGCGCCGTCCACCACGCGGCCGACCATCGGCGCGTTTTCGTTGGCGGTGACGCCCGCCACCCAGATGTTACCGTCGTCGGGGTCGAGCGTCAGCGCGGGCAGGTCGGTGACCGAGCCCCAGCTGGCGAAGGTGGCGACCTCCTCGCCCGACCGGTGCACGAGCTGCACCTCGTCGTAGGTGAGCACCGTGGACAGGTACGCGAAGCAGGCGTCGTCGAAGAGTACGTCGGAGACGCCGAGGTCGGCCACGGCGGCGAGCGTCACGACGTCGGGGTGGACGCAGGGGGCGTGCGGCGTGACGGGGCCGGTGTCGCCCGTGTCGCTGGGGTCACCCGAGTCGCCGGTGTCGCTCGCGGTGTCGGGGGCGGCGGTGTCGTCCGGGTCCGGGACGGAGGTGGCCGGGGAGGCGCACCCGAGGAGGAGGAGCAGCGCCGCGGGGGTGGAGGCGCGGAGGGCCGGAGCGAGGCGGGGAGCGTGCACGGTGGGGAGCGTAGACCTGGGGGTGCGGCGGGGCAAGGGGGTGGCGGGGGCGCGGGACGGCGAGCGCGGGGCGGCCCAGCGTGCGGGATGGCGCGGGGCGGCGCGGGATGGCGCGGGGCGG
>CAIXRH010000098.1 GCA_903921785.1 uncultured Pseudomonadota bacterium | reverse complement strand
CGCGCCCGCCGCGCCCGCCGCCGACGCCGGCGGCGGGATGGGGGGCATGGGTGCCATGGGCAGCGCCGCCCCCGCCGCGCCCGCCGCCTCCCCGGGGGCCACGGCGCCCGCCCAGCACCTCATCCGCCTCCGCGACGTCGCCGACGTGCAGTGGGCGCCCGCGCCCCGCCGCGGCGTCGCCGACTTCGACGGCCGCGGGGAGGTCGTCGGGGGCATCGTCATCGCCCGCCAGGGCGAGAACGCGTTGGACGTGATCGAGCGCGTGCAGGAGCGCCTCGACGGCCTCCGCGGCTCGCTCCCCGAGGGCGTCGAGCTGACCACCGTCTACGACCGCGGCGCGCTGATCCGGGAGGCGGTCCGGACGCTGCTGCACACGCTTGCCGAGGAGATGCTCGTCGTCTCCCTGGTGATCGCGCTGTTCCTCCGTCACTTCCGCAGCGCGCTGGTGCCGGTGCTCGCGCTGCCGGTCGCGGTGCTCGCGGCGTTCATCCCGCTCATCCTCGGCGGGCTCACCGTGAACATCATGTCGCTCGGCGGCATCGCGGTGGCGGTGGGCGCGATGGTGGACGCGAGCATCCTCGTCGTGGAGAACGTCCACGCGAAGCTCGCGGCCTGGGAGGCGGGCGGGCGGCGGGGCGACCGGGTGGCGGTGCTCGTCGGCGCCATGCAGGAGGTGGCCCCGGCGGCGTTCTTCGCGCTGCTGGTGGTCACGGTGTCGTTCTTGCCGGTCTTCGCCCTCGACGCCGCAGAAGGGCGGCTTTTCGCGCCGCTCGCCTGGACCAAGACCGGGTGCATGTTCTTCGGCGCGGTCCTCGCGGTCACGCTGGTGCCCGCGTTGGTGCGCCTGACCCGCGGCGGGGCCTCGAAGGGGGCGGTGACGGGCGTTGCGCCTGAGGCCTCGTACGGGGAAGGAGCGTCGTCTGGCGCCCACCCGAAGACCCACGAAGACGGACTTGGCCGCGTGCTCTCGGCGGTCTACGCCCCGGTGGTGCGGTTCGTGGTGCGTCATCGTTGGCTCACCGTCGCCACCGCCGGCGGGATCGTCCTCGGGACGATCCCTGTGCTCCTGCGCCTGCCATCGGAGTTCATGCCCCCGCTCAACGAGGGCACGCTCCTGTACATGCCCAGCGCGCCGCCGGGCATCTCCGAGGCGGAGGCCTCTCGCGTACTCCAGGCGATGGACGCAGCGATCGCCGAGGTCCCCGAGGTGGAGACGGTCTTCGGCAAGATGGGCCGCGCCGAGACCGCGACCGACCCCGCGCCGCTCGGCATGGCCGAGACGGTGATCCAGCTCAAACCTCGTGACCAGTGGCGGCCCGGCCTCGACTGGGACGGGCTCGTCGCCGAGCTGGACCAGAAGCTCCGGGTACCGGGACTGCCGAACGCGTGGTGGATGCCGGTGCAGACGCGCACGGAGATGCTCGCGACCGGGCTGCGGAGCCCGCTCGGCATCAAGGTGTATGGCCCGAGCCTCGCGGCGATCGAGGCGGCGGCCCAGTCCATAGCCGACGTGACCGCCTCGGTGCCCGGCACCCGCAGCGTCTACGCGGAACGCGCGACCGGCGGTCTCTACCTCGACGTGGACGTGCGTCGTCCGGACGCAGCGGCGCTCGGCGTGCGTCCCAGCGACGTCGCGGCCACGCTGGAGGGCGCGCTCGGCGGGCGGACGGTCGGCGAGTGGCTCAGCGGCCGCGCCCGGTTCCCGATCTCCGTGCGCTACGCCAAGGACTTCCGGACCGACCCCGACGCGGTGCGCGCCGCCTGGGTGGACCGCCCCGGCGGCGACCCGGTGCCGCTCTCCACCGTGGCCACCGTCGGCTTCGCGACCGGCCCCGACATGATCCGCAGCGAAGCCGGGCAGCTCGTCGGCTACGTCTTCGTGGACCCGGGCACCGTCCCGGTGACGAGCTGGGTGAAGACGGCGCAGGCCGCGCTCGACGGGGTGACGCTCGGCGAGGGCGTGCGCATCGAGTGGGCGGGCACGTTCCAGTCGTTGGCTCGGGCGAACGCGCGACTCGCCTGGCTGGTGCCCGGCGCGCTGCTGCTCATCGCGCTGCTCCTCCGGGTGAACACAGGGAGCTGGGTGGAGACGGCGATCGTGCTCCTCGCGGTCCCGTTCTCGCTCGTCGGCGCGGTCTGGCTGCTCGCGGCGCTCGACTACCACACCTCCGTGGCGACGTGGGTCGGGATGATCGCGCTGGCCGGCCTCGACGCCGAGACCGGCGTCGTCATGCTGCTCTACCTGTCGCTCGCGTGGAAACAGCACGGCGGCGCGCGCACGGCGGCCGAGCTGGAGGACGTGATCGTGGAGGGCTCGGCGCGGCGGCTCCGTCCGAAGCTGATGACGGTCGCCACGGCGATGCTCGGCCTGCTCCCCGTCTTCTGGAGCGACGGGGCCGGCGCGGACGTGATGCGGCGCATCGGCGCCCCGATGGTCGGCGGCCTCGCGTCGTCGTTCCTGCTGGAGCTCCTGGTCTATCCGGCGCTCTTCGCGATCTGGCGGTCGCGCTCGGTCGGATGGGGCCGGGCGCGGGGGTAGGCGGGAGGGCGACGTCGAGGATGCACAGGGAGCGGCGCGGGTGCCCCGACGTGCCGGGCCGGAGGCGTCGGCGGTCGAGGAGCCGCCGGGGCGAGAATGGGGCAGACACGGGCGGCAGCGACGGCGGGGCCGGGCGGCATCTCCGCCCGCCGGCCGTGCACAACGGGCCGAGGTCGGGAGACCTCGGCGAGTTGTGCTCGGCGGGGGCGCGGCCTGGAGGCGTTTCCGGCCGCCGGCCGTGCACAACGGGCCGAGGTCGGGAGACCTCGGCGAGTTGTGCTCGGCGGAGGCGCGCGGCGCGGGCGATTCCGCCCGCCGGCCGTGCACAACGGGCCGAGGTCGGGAGACCTCGGCGAGTTGTGCTCGGCGGGGCGCGGCCTGGAGGCGTTTCCGGCCGCCGGCCGTGCACAACGGGCCGAGGTCGGGAGACCTCGGCGAGTTGTGCTCG
>CAIXRH010000097.1 GCA_903921785.1 uncultured Pseudomonadota bacterium | reverse complement strand
GGGCGAGCCGAGGACACAGGGGGCGCCAGACCGGCGTCGGCGCAGCGGAGGACCGGCGTCAGGCGCCGGTGGGCGGAGCCCACCGTGAACCGTCGAGGCCCGGGGGGAGGCCGGCGGCGGGCCGCCACGCCGCTCCCGCCCCGCCCGCACTTTCCCTTTCCCCCCGCCGCGCTTCGCGGTTCCCACCCACGCTCCGCGCTTGACCCCGCCCCGGGAACCGAGCATGGTGGAGCACGGAGACCACATGCGCATCCTGCTTCTCGGCTTCCTCGCCGCCTGCGACACCAGCGCGACCATCGGCAACGACACCGCCGGCGGCGGCGACACCGCCGACACCGGCGAGAACATCAGCGACTCGGGCGACACGGCGGACAGCGCCGACACCGCCGATTCGGGCGACACCGGCGCCGCCGAGGCCACCGTCGCGTGGGACGTCACCGGCGACTACACCGATCTCGTTTTCTCCCTGGTCTCCATCAACATCGGCGACACCCTCATCATGGCGGACATCGCGGAGGAGCTGCCGGCCGCCGCGCGCATCGAGCTCGCCGAGCCTCCGCCGGACGACTACCTCGTGGCCGTCCCCGACGTCCCCGGCCTCTACATCGCCTACTTCCTCGGCGGCCTCCACCAGGACGACGGCGACGGCAAGTGGGACCCCGATGAGGAATGGTACGGCGTCGCGACCACCGTCACCTTCTACCTCGATGGGGTGCTCCCCACCGAGATGATCGACGCCGGCTATGTGGCCGGCTGGAACGCGCTGAAGATCACCTCGTCGGGCAACGAGCTCGGCGATCCGCTCGCCCAGCCGCTCCCGGTGCTGCTCAACGACGAGCTGGTGCTCGGCGGCGATCACGACGACACCATCGCCGCCACCGACCGGGTCACCACGCTGTCCGCCTCGGCGTTCAGCGCCGGCACGGTCCCCGCCGCCCTGGACGTGACCGACGTGGGCGACACCTGGTCCCTCACCCTCTCCGGCGAACCGCCCTCCGACCACTTCGCGGACATCGACGGCGATGGTCGCGAAGAGGCCGTGGAGCTCGCGCTCGCCTACACCAACGTCGGCGGCAGCTACGGCTTCGACGTGGGCACCGACACCGACCGGGGCTTCGCCTGCCTCGACGGGCTCCCCGTGGTCGGGTGGTGGTTCGCTTCGTCCACCGACATCACCGAGCTGCTGTACCTCAACCAGGCCGGCGTGGCGCTGGGCTGGAACGCGATCCAGATCACCGGCTCGGACACGGCCTTCCTCACCCCCGAAGACGCCCAGTCGCTCACGCTCTCCACGAGCTGCCAGCTCGGCGGCTGAGGCGAGGGCTCAGCTCGCGAACTGGTGCTCGACGAGCCGGCGGTACACCCCGCCGGCCGCCACCAGCTCGTCGTGCGTGCCCGACTCGGCCACGTGGCCCTTCTGCACCACGACCACCCGGTCCGCCGTCTTCACGGTGGAGAGGCGATGGGCGATGACGACGGTCGTACGCCCGCGCATGAGCCGGTCGAGCGCCTCCTGGACGAGGTGCTCGCTCTCGGCGTCGAGCGCGGAGGTGGCTTCGTCGAGGATGAGCACCCGCGGGTCCTTGAGGATGGCGCGGGCGATGGCGATCCGCTGCTTCTGTCCGCCGCTTAGCCGCACGCCGCGCTCGCCCACCAGCGTCCCGTACTTGTCGGGGAACGTGCTCACGAACTCGTGGGCATTGGCGGCGCGCGCCGCGGCCTCCACGTCGGCATCGGAGGCGCCGGGGCGGCCGTAGCGGATGTTCTCGGCTATGCTGGTGGCGAAGAGCACGGGCTCCTGGCTCACGATGCCGATCTGCTCGCGGAGCCAGGTGGTGTCGAGCTCGCGGACGTCCACCCCGTCGAACGTGACGCGACCGGAGGCGGGGTCGTAGAGCCGCAGCAGCAGCGCGGCGACGGTGCTCTTCCCGCCGCCGGACTGCCCCACCAACGCGAGCACCTTCCCCGGCTCCAAGGCGAGGTCCACCCGGTCGAGCACCGTGACCTCGGGACGCGTGGGGTACGCGAAGGACAGGCCCTCCAGCGCCATACGTCCGACGGGTTCCACCATGCGGCGCCCGCCGACCGTGACCACGCCCGGCACCCGGTCGAGCAGCTCGAACACCCGGTCGGACGCGCCGGCGGCGCGGTTGAAGTCGCTGTAGAGGCTGCTCAGCCCGCCAAGGGCGGCGGTGAGCATGAAGATGTAGAGGAGGTAGGCGGTGAGCTCCGCCACGGTCATCTCCCCACGCAGCGTGATGGTGCCGCCGTACCAGAGGATGCCGGCCGCCGCCGCCGTGACCACGAAGCCGCCGAACGCCTGGAAGGCGCCGTAGGCCACCGCCATGCTGCGTCCCATGGCGAAGGCCACGTCGACCTCCTTGCCATAGCGGGCCACCTCGGCGTCCTCCCGGGCGAAGGCGCGGACCGTGCGCACGTTGCCGAGGGACTCTTCGGCCACCGTCGTGGCGGCGGCGAGGGCGTCCTGCGTACGCTTGGAGAGGCTTCGCACCGTGCGCCCGAAGCCGACGGCGCCGAACGCGATGATCGGCACGATCGCGACCATGATCATGCTGAGCCGCCAGTGCATGTAGAACAACATCGCGATGCAGCCGATGGCCTGCACCGTGAAGCGAAGCGCCATGGAGATGTTCACGGTGACGCTGTTCTGGAGCACCGACGTGTCGCTGGAGAGGCGGTTGACCAGCTCCCCGGTGCGCTGACTGTCGAAGAAGCCGACCTCCTGGCGCACGATCGCGCTGAAGAGCTCCTTGCGGAGGCGGGCCACCACCCGCTCGCCGGCGACGGTGTAGAAGTACGCACGGGCAAACGAGGTGATCGCCATGCCGAGCGCCACCACCAGCAGCGCGCCGGTGTATCGGCCGAGCGTGGCCTCCCCGCCCGGCTGGATGATGGCCCCCATCAGGTCGCCCACCTGCTTGGGCACCGCCAGGGTGAAGCCGCTGCCGCCGAGCAGCGCCAGCGTGCCGGGGATGAGCACCCCCAGCTCGGGCACGGCCAGCGCGAAGAGTCGTTTCCAGTTCGCCTGAGCCATGGGTGCCCACCGTTTGGGCGCCCAAGGTGGGTCCGAGAGCGCCGGACGTCAAGGGGGCTCTCGTCGCCGGGTGCGCTCCCCTCGCCATACCCAAGCCGGGAACGCCTGAGGCTGGCCCGCGACGCCCGCAGGGCTTATCCTTCGCCCATGGGCGACTGGCCGGAGTTCGAGGTCGAGCGGCTCGCGGGAGCATTGCTCCGGGTCGACCTCTACGAGCAGCGGTATGTCACGGCGGGGGAGTACCCCAGCGTCGTGAACCACCTGCTGCGTTCGGCGTCGGCAGCCTGCCTCCTCGACCGGGAGGACGAGGCGCTTCGCCTCATCGCCCGCGCCGCGGAGCGTACGGTGGAGTGGGTGCGGGCGGCGCGGGAGAGCAAGGTGCGCCCGTCGAGCTTCACCGACCTCGCGTTCACCCGGGGCTGGCTCGCGATCGCGATCGAGCCCCCGGGCGTGGGGGCGGAGGAGGCCGCGCGCAACGTCGTGGCGATGACCGGCTGGCAGCCCGCCGGCCCCGTGCACAACGCCCGCATGGTCGCCGCCGCCTTCCTCCGCGACTGGGCCACGGTGGATGGCGCCGCGAAGCTCTGCGACATCTCCGACGCCGGCCTCGGCGCGCCGCTGAGGCGGGTCGCGGGGTCCATCGCCGCGGGAGACGAAGCCGGGGTCCGCAAAGGGATCCTCAACTGGCTCCAGGAGAAGATGGAAGCCACGATGACCCACGAGTGGGGCGCCTACAACGAGGTGCCCATCGAGGTCAGCGGGGCGCTCGCGCTGGCGGAGCGCGGCGGTCGCGCGGTGCCGGTGGCGAGCAACCGGGTGCTCACGCGGTATCGGGCGCCGGCGGCATAGCGGCTTCGCGGGGCCGAAACGGCCGAGGAGGCCCGAGGAGCGCCGCCCGATCCGGCACCCGGCCACGTGGTGCCCAAGGGCCGCGGCGCGACTTCGCCCTGCCGACCGGTCGAGGTCGGCGGTCGAGGAGCCGCCGGGGGGAGAATGGCGAGGTGGAGCGCCGGCGCCGCCGCGGCTGGTGCCGCTCCAAGGCAGCTCCCCTCGGGGCTGCGGGAGCAGCCGGCGGCGCACGCCCGCGACGCGCTGCCCGTGTACAAAATGAGACCGACCCCGCGGTGGTCCCCGCCGCCGTGAGCAAAGAGACCGCTTCCGCCGCCCTACCGCTTCGGCCGCGGCTTCGGCTTCGCCGCCTTCGCCGTCCCTTCCTCCGCACGCCCCGGCGACTCCGGCGCCTTCTCCACCGACTCCGCCGCCCGCGCCTCCCGCTCGGGCACCCGCGCCTGCTCCGGCGCCACGACCTCCGTGCGCACCTCCCGCACCGCCGTCGGCCCCTTCTCCGATGCACGCTCCGGCCGCCGCGCGAGATCCGCCTGGGCCGCGGGCTCCAGGAGCCGCTTGCTGGATCGAGGGTTCTCCCGGAGCTTCTTCTCCGCTTCTTCGTCCACCTCCAGCTCCCACCACGTGCCCTGGTGGCGCGCGTTGGGCAGGTGCGTGGCGTCCGCGTGGGACTCCGTGACGTTCTCGATCCGATCGGCCGTGGCCTGGATGTCGGGCGCGGAGATCGGGGTGCATCCCTCCCCGTCGTGCACCTCGCCGATCACCGGGGGGACCCCCACGGCAGGCGTCGTTTCGCGCGGCATCGGGACCTGCGCGGGCATGGCCTTTCGGTGCGTGCGTTCGGACTCGGTGGCCTGCTTCAGGAGGTCGGCGCCGCGCCCGAGGTCCCCCGCGCAGATGGCCTCCCCGGCCTGCCGGAACAGCCTCGCCGGCTCGGCCCAACGCGTGGGCTCGGGCATGGTGATTCCCCGCTGGCCGCGCTGGAGCTTCCGCCACCAGGGCGCCCGATCCCGCAGCGCCTTGAGCTCCGCCTTCTGCGCGAGCTCGATGGCCTGGAGGCGCTCCCGCACCACGTCCAGCAGGAGGTCCCGGAGCTGGTCGTTGCGCCCGAGCTTCCCCGCGACCGCGTCGTTGCCGAGCACACGCCCGAGCTTCTTGAGCTGCTCCACGTTCGCGTCCGCCAGCAGGCGGCGCACGTCCCCCTTGAGCGACATCGACGCCCGATCGGTGGCGGAGGCCTGGCTGCGTTGTCGGGCCATTCGTGACCGTATCGCGCCGCGCCGCGCCGGGGCCCGAGATACCTTCCCGCCCGAATGCGCTTCGACCCGTGCCGCCGTCTGGACCGCCGCCTGCCCGGGGCAGGCGTAAAACCCGGTGAGCACCTCCAGCTCCACGTCGATGAAGCCCGCCCCGAGCGCAAGGACCCGGTGCCCGCGCGCGACAAGCAGGAGCTCCGCACCGTCACGGTGCGCACCACTCGCAAGCTCACCACCGCGGGCCCCAACGCCCCTCAGCTCATCCGCCTCATCCGCACCCCGTTCGCCCTCGCCACCTCCCGGCCCGTGCGAAAGGTGCTGATCGAACCGGCCCCGCCCGCGGCCGATCGTCCGGCTTTCGGCGCGGCCACGCGGGAGGCGCTTGCCGACTGGCCGGAAGTGCGGTCTACTTCCCCCGTGCTCCCCCGCCCGCGCCCGTTCGCGCCCCGCACCTCTGCCGTCGAGCCGATCCCCGCGCTCGGCGAGGAGCGCGGATGACGCCCACCGAGCGCGCGGCCATCCTCGCCGCCGCGGGCCCGGCGTCGGGTCGCAGCATCATCGGGGAAACCACGGAGGCGCTCCACAAGTTCCTCATCGAGGGGTACAACCTCGGCGGCCAGCCTCCGCGCCTGGAGGAGGACCTCAAGTTCGTCCCGAAGGACCGCGAGGAGGTCCTCTACATCTACATGTACCGCCTGGCGCAGAACCCGGCGTTGATGAACTCCAAGCGCCATCGGCAGGCGCCGGTCTTCACCAAGAGCGACCCCGAGAAGGGCGGCGAGGTCTATTACCACCGCCCCCCGCTGCTCCTCGATCTGTTCTACCTGATCTCCGTCCACAGCAAGTTCCGCAGCGACGCTGAGCGGCTCATGGGCTGGCTTTTGGTGCGCCTCAACGAGGCCACCCACCTCATCCATCGCCCGCGCCGCTTCGCCCTCCCGGATGGCCGCGAGGTCGACAGCCTGGGGCGCACGTACGATCCGTCCAACTTCACCGCCCCTCCCCCCGAAGAGGACGGCGACGACTCCCCTCAAGACGACGGGTTGTTGGTGGAGAAGGTGGCCCTGGCGTTGGTGGACGACCTCACGGTCGGCGACGCGATCAACCTCTTCACCCTCCACGAGGCCCCGTATCGTCCCTTCTTGACGTACCGGGCCCGCGTGGCGTTAGATGGTCCCTTGTACAAGAGCGCGGGCGGCTCCACCGTCCGCATGGGTCGCCTCGAGGCCACCGCCCCCCCGGGCGAGGGTCCGGGGAGCTCCAAAAACGGGCGCATCCGGCCCGGACAACCACTCCCCAAGCCGCGGGTCGCCCCAGGGCCCCCTACGCACTTCTTCCGCAAGAACGCGGAAACTGACTCAGACTCGGAGGACTGACAGGTCATGGATTATCATACCCCAGGCGTATACATCCGCGAAGTCGACAGCGGGGCCAAGCCCATCGCGTCGGTCTCCACCAGCATCCCGGGCTTCCTGGGGCTGTTCAACTTCAAGCCGCCGGTCGACGCGACCGCGATCACCAGCAGCAACGGCAAGAAGCTCCTGAAGGGCAAGGTCTCCCCCCTGCTCATCGACGACAAGGGCAACATCAAGGGCGACGCCGCCGAGGCCACCACGGCCCTCGCCACGTCCTTCAAGCTCGACCGCAAGGCCGTCCGCGACGTGAAGAAGTACTTCGAGCTCCACGGCGCCCCCAAGGCCGGCGCCACCGCGCCGAAGTTCGAGGCGGGCACCAAGGGCAAGGTCAAGATCACCTGGGCCGAGAAGACCGTGGAGGTCCCCGAGATCACCCTGTCCGTCGAAGGCAAGGTCGTCTCCGACTCCGACGAGGCGGTGGAGAAGCTCCTCAACCAGCTCCACGAGACCTTCCCGCTCGACAAGCCCCAGCCGAAGACCGCCGCCGACGTGCTCGGCGCCTACGGCTTCGAGGTGAAGGGCACCGCGGGCTCCGCGATGCGCAGCGAGTACTCCGTGCCCCCGGTGGCGATCACCAACAAGGCCGAGTTCTTCCGCTGGCTCCAGAGCTACTTCGCGCAGTACCTCATCGAGACCCGCCCGGTTGAAGACCTCGTGGGCAAGAGCTTCACCAACGCCGACGACGCGGCCGATGCCGTGTACGAAGCCCTCAACAGCGACGACGCCCTGAAGGCCGAGTTCCGCGACTGGCTCAGCCAGCCCACGGTCTTCAACTTCGTGGCCGGCGTCAACGGCTTCTTCGATAACGGCGGCGGCAAGTGCTACGTCTACCTCATGGGCTCCCAGGACACCGAGGGCTCCATCCGTGAGAACCAGGCGGACAAGCTCGGTCTCTACGCCTTCGACGACGTGGACGACATCGCGCTCATGGTCGCCCCGGGCCTCACCCCGACCCAGCAGAAGGAGATGCTCGAGCTCTGCGAGGTCCGCAAGGACCGCTTCGCGATCCTCGACGGCCCGATCGTGTCCGACGGCAACATGGACATCCCGGCCTCCAACAAGGGCTACGGCGCGATGTACGTGCCCTGGGTCAAGGTCACCAAGCCCAGCTGGTTCAACGGCAACCAGGACCACATCAAGGTCACCGGCCCCAACCGCCGCAAGCTGATCAAGACCGAGCGCAACGAGCTCTTCGTGCCCCCGAGCGGCCACATCGCCGGGCTCTTCGCCCGCGTCGACGGCGAGCGCGGCGTGCACAAGGCCCCCGCGAACGAGATCCTCATGGGGATCACCGGCCTCACCCAGAACATCAACCGTCTGGAGCAGGGCCAGTACAACGATCGCGGCATCAACGTGGTCCGCATCTTCAAGGATCGCGGCATCCGCGTGTGGGGCGCCCGTACCCTCGGCACGGCTTCCGACCCGTCCTGGAAGTACATCAACGTCCGTCGTCTGTTCATCATGGTCGAGCAGTCGATCATGCTCGGCAGCCAGTGGGCGGTGTTCGAGCCGAACGACCACACCCTGTGGAAGAAGATCACCCGCGACCTCCGTGCGTACCTCATGCGCGTGTGGCGTTCCGGCGCGCTCTTCGGCACCACCGCGGAAGAGGCGTTCTACGTCAAGTGCGACGAGGAGACCAACCCGCGCTACCTCATCGACGCGGGCCAGGTCAACATCCAGATCGGCATCTGCCCGGTCAAGCCCGCCGAGTTCGTGATCTTCAGCATCGGCCAGTGGGACGGCGGCGCCCTCATCGAGGAGTAGCCGGCCTTTTCGCTGACTGATTTTGGGACGGGGGAGGGTCGTATCCGACCCTCCCCCGTAACGCCCCCACCCCTGCCGTCCGTGCAGCACCACCCGAGGACATCGTGGCTTCCGACTTCAAGACCGAGTACGAGTTCATCCTCCCCCGCGGGTTCGTCGACAAAGACGGAGTGCTGCACCGCGAAGGCGTCATGCGCCTCGCCAACGCCAAGGACGAGATCACCCCGCTCACCGACATGCGGGTCCAGCGCAACCGCGCCTACCTCATCATCGTGCTGCTCTCGCGCGTCGTGACCCGCCTGGGCACGCTCAACGAGGTCAACACCGGCACGGTGGAGAACCTCTTCGCCGGCGATCTGCGTTTCCTCGAAGAGATGTACAACCGTATCAACGAAGACGAGGCCACCATCACGGTGACCTGCCCCGAGTGCGGGGCTAAGTTTGAGAAGGAGTTCGGACGCCTGGGGGAATCGTAAGCTACCCCTTGGAGAACATCTTCAAGGAGGTAGCGTTTATCGCCTACCACTTCCACTGGGCCAAGGACACCGTCTTCGACATGTCCCATAAGGAGAGGCACGCCTGGGTCAAAGAGATCTCCACGATCAACGAGAAGATCAACGCTCCCAAGTAGGCCGACCCGATGCGTCCAGGAATCCTCGTCCAGCACCGCACCTCCACCCCGCGCTCGCGGGAGCTGGTGCGTTGCGACATCGGCGCGGTCCTCGGGTTTCTCCCAGAGGACCGCTGGCCGCCCGAGGCCACCGCCGGTGACCTCGTGGACCTCCCGCTCGAGCGCTGGGAGGACCTCGCCGAGCACCCGCTCCGCCACCTGGTGGACACCCCCACCCGTCGCGCGGTGCGGTCGTTCTTCGAGAACGGCGGCGAGCTGCTCCATGTGATGGTCGCGTGCATCCACGACGAAGCGGAGCTCGCGGGCGGCGGCCTCGCCGAGGGCGTGCTCGCGCCGCTCTTCGAGCGCCTGCGCATCGAGGAGGAGATCGCGCTGCTCTGCGTGCCCGCGCTCGGGTACCTCCGCTGCGACATCGCCCGTACTGGCGTCGTGCGGTGGGCCGGGGAGTCGCTTGCCCTCGAGCTCCTCGCGCACTGCCGGTCGCTGAACAACCGTTTCCTCATCCTCGACGCCCCCCGAGGGCTGCACGGGGAGCTGCTCTTCCGGTGGTTCGCCGCCTTCCAGCAGGTCGATCCGGAGACCGCCTCCTGGGGCGCCCTCTACTACCCCTGGCTCCACCGCGGCGACGAACTCTTCCCCCCCTCCGGCGCGGTGATGGGCACCTACGCCCGCATGGAGCGGGAGCGCCAGCCCACCGGCATCGCCTGGCCGCCGGCCAACGTCGCGCTTCGCGGCGTCACCCACACCGAGGTGGAGATGGACTGGAGCGAGGTCGGGGCCGTGGGCGACGTGGGCATCAACCCGCTGCTCTCCCAGCCCGGCCGGGGCGTGGTGATCTGGGGGGCGCGCACGATGTCGCGCGATCCCAACTGGGCCTTCGTCAACAGCCGTCGCATCGTGAGCATGATCGGTGAGCAGCTCCGCCGCGACAACGAGTGGGCCATCTTCGAGCCCAACGAGACCGGCCTGTGGAAGGTCGTCGAACGGGACGTGGGCGCGCGGCTGGAACAACTGTGGCAGGCGGGCCTGCTCTCCGGCACCCGCGCCGGCGAAGAGTTCTCGGTGGAATGTAGTGGAGCGACGAACCCGCTCGCGATCCGGGACGCCGGGGAGCTCCACGTACACGTACGCCTGCGGCCGGTGGGAACCACCGAGCAGATATTGATCGATCTACGCCTTGGTTCCCAAGGCACGTAGCCTGCTGGCGTGATAGCATGGTCTCCCGGAGGTCTCATGGCGGACTGGCGTGGACGTGGAAAGGGTCGGCCCGGCTCGCAGCCGTCGCCCGAGATTCACGGTGGCGCAGGCATGGGCGGTGGCCGTCCCGGTAGCCAGCCCAAGCTCGACATCCGAGGCGGTGCCGGCATGGGCGGCGGGCGTCCTGGCAACCAGCCGAACCTCTCGATCTCCGGCGGCGAAGGCCGCGGCGGTGGTCGCAGCAGCAACCAGCCGAACCTCTCGATCTCCGGCGGCGAAGGCCGCGGCGGTGGTCGCAGCAGCCATCAGCCCAGCCTCGGCGCGAAGATCGACTTCGGGGGGCTCTCCCGAGCCTTCTCCACCAAGGCGGCCAAGGCCACCACCAACGCCCGCGCCGACACCTCCATCGGCAAGTCCAGCGCGCCGGAGAACAGCCCCCGCGTGGCCGATCCCGAGGGCAACTTCTTCTTCTCGCTGGTCATCGGCAACGACACCATCGCGCAGTTCCGCGAGGCGAGCGGCCTGAAGTCCTCCACCCAGGTCTTCGAGCTCGAAGAGGGCGGGATGAACCACCGGGTGCACAAGCTCCCCGGCCAGTCCCGTTGGGACAACCTCGTGCTCCGCTACGGCGTGAGCAAGGACACCACGCTGCTCGCCTGGCGCAACGAGGTCCTCTCCGACGAGTTCGCGAAGCGCCGCAACGGCAGCATCGTGATGATGACGCTCATGGGCGAAGAGGTCCGTCGCTACAACTTCACCGAAGGCTGGCCGGTCGCGTGGGAAGGTCCCCACTTCAACGCCGATGGCGCCGAGCTCGCGGTGGAGATGATCGAGATCGCCCACGCCGGCCTGCAGATCACCTGAGCGGACGAGGAGCACCATGGAAGGCGCCGAGCGTCGGATCCCGGGAGAGGGGCTGCTCAAGCGGATGGAGGAGCGTACGCGCCGTCGTCCCCGCCTGGGGATGACCCCGGCCTTCTACACCCGCCTCGGCCTCGAAGACCCGTGGGCCGTGCCCGGCGAGCCGGAAGCGGCCGCTCCGGGTCCCGACGGGATGGTCTTCCTCTCGGCCGCGCCCTACTACGCGATGCTCAAAAAGCTCGCGGCGGCCCGCAAACGCCGCGATCGCCGCCTCGCCCGGTACGCCGATGCCCGCTCCGGTGGTGGCCTCCGCGCGGTCTCCCGGAAGTGGCCCGGCGAAACGGCGATGCCCACGCCGCGCATCGCGGCCCTCTCGCTCGATTCGATGCAGCTGCCCACCGCGGCCCCCGTCGCGGCGGCCCCGGTCTCCACCTTCGGGAACGTCACCGAAGTGCCCTACGTGCGCGAAGCCTACGTGCCCGCGCCGAGGGTGTCTGCGTGGGACACCACGCCGTTCGTCCCCGCGCGGGTGGTCCGCGGCGGCACCGTCTCCCCGGCGGCCAACGCCGGCGCCCGTCTGGCCCGCGCCACGGCGGCGGCGGAACGCACGGAGCTCACCCGGTCGATGAGCCCGCAGGCGGTGCGCGCGGTGGCGCGCGCTGAGCGGCAGATCGTGGAAGAAGGCGGCAGCACTGAGATCGTGCGGGTCGTCCGCCGCACCCGCCTCGCCCGCCCGGTCGTGCGGGTCGTCGAGGAGTACGTCGCTTCGGCCGCGCCGGCCCCCGCCGAGCGCGCCGCGCTCCGCGGCACCCCCCGCGCCGCGAACACCACCTCCCGCTCCCCCGGCAGCCGCTCGCCGTCGGTGCAGATGGCTACGGTGGCGCAGGCCGCCGAGATCGATCGCGCCGCCGCCGGTGCGCTCGCGGCGCCGGAACGCGGCGAGGCCATGCGG
>CAIXRH010000096.1 GCA_903921785.1 uncultured Pseudomonadota bacterium | reverse complement strand
GTGCAGGCCGGGCTTGCGGACTGGTGGGCGTTCCTCCTCGTCCACCACGACCGCAACCCCGATGTTCCGCCGCCCTGGGACGCCTACGTCGCGATGACCGCCGACGCGGAGCGGTTCCGCCGCCTCCCTGCGAGCAGGGTGGCCGAGGCTGGCTCCGACCCCGTGTGGATGGCGGAGCGATATCGTTTCGGAGGAACGCGATGAACTTCGACCAGGACGTCCTCGGTCCGCTCCGTCGATGGATGGGCCGGGGTCTGCGCACCTCCGCGGTCACCCGATGGGAGTGCGACGACCTCGGGGCCGAGGGCGTGCGCATCACCGTCACGTTCCCGGCCTCGGCGTTCGCCCAGAACGTTCAGGAGGACGTCCCCGCGGCCGCCTTCTTCGCGGTCTGCTTCGCCTACTGGCACGAACGGCGAACGGGACGTCGCACGCGAGCCCGTGGGCGCGTCGACGGGGTGCCCGGGGACGGTCCGCACGCCACCCGTCTCCGGTTCGTCCTCCACGAGCTCGCCGCCGCGCTCCCTGGTCGCTTCTCCCTCGATCCTCCGATGCCGTGGCCGCTCCCGGAGCGGCTGGTGATGAACAAGGAGGTCCTGTCGAGGGACACCCCTACGGCGAAGGGGGACCTTTCGGAGGCGGCGGTCGAGCGGCGCATCGCGGGTACGCCCGCCTTGTGGGAGGCGTTCTCCCGGGACGTCGCGCCCGTGAGCTCCTTTCGCCGGCAACTTCCGCTCGGCCTGTTCGTGGACGAGGTCGCCGTGGGGCGGGAAGTGCTCCCCCGGGGCGCCGCCCAGGTGGACGTCTGGGGGGTCTCGCCGGACGAGCGGGTCCTGCACCTCATCGAGCTGAAGACCCGTGGGAACAGCGCCGTGGGCATCCTCCCCGAGGCGCTCACCTACGCTCGTCTCCTCCACCACGTACGCCTCGGACGGATCCGCGGGGACGGGGACGGTCTGGCCGCCGCCCGCCGCGCCGAGCGCATCGTGATGTGGCTCGTGGCGCCCGACTACCACCCCCTCGTCCTCCACGGCGGCGACTCGCCGGTCGTGTGGCTCAACGAGGGCATGGCCGCGGACGGCGTGGAGCTGCGGGTGCTGCCGATTGACCTGGGGGAGGATGGGGCGGTGGGGTGGAGAGGGGAGAAGGTGGTGGGGGGGCGGGGGTAGCGTGCTCGGCGCGTTACCGTGGTTGTCTGGGGGTGTTCGGTGAGCCTGGCGGAGTATCAACGGCGCTTCACGCTGCTGAACGTCAACGTGAGTGCTGGGCGGCGCAGCCCGCACAAGGTGTGCATGCTGCTGGCGGTCCTGGACCTCGCGCGGAGCGGGGCGCTGACCACCAACGAGGTCCGGTATGATCCCGCGCTGCTCGTTCGATACTCCAGGTACTTCGCCGCGGTCCAGGAGCCCGGCAATCACCCGAACGCCTACTTCCCGTTCTTTCATCTGAGCGGGCGCCTGCGCGGTGGCGGGGCGAGCTTCTGGCACCTCGTGGCGCAACCCGGTCAGGAGGTCGTGCTGGCCCACATGACCACGGCGAGGTCGCACGGGGACATTTCGCGTGTGGTCTCCCACGCGCAGTTGGACGAGGAGCTGTTCCTGCTGCTCCAGGACCCAGCCCACGTCGAGGCCCTCGCGGCCACCCTGGCGGGGCATTGGTTCGACCGAGGCCTTGAGGACCTTGCCGCCGTGGCGGATGTAGAGCGCCGGGTGAGCCTCTACGAGCGAGGCCTCCGGTTGGGCGCGTCCTCCGGCCAGCCGACCCCCGACCCGGGTGAGGCGATTCGTAGCCCCGCGTTCCGGCGCGTCGTGATCCAGGCCTACGACTACCGCTGCGCCGCTAGCGGCGTACGCGTCTTGCTCCCCGACGGGATCGCAATGGTGGAGGCCGCGCACATCCACGCCTTCAGCGAGTGCGCCGACGACGACCCACGCAACGGGCTCGCGCTCACCCCGGACATGCACTGGGCCATGGACAACGGCCTGATCGCCCCCGGTCCCGACTATCGATGGCACGTGCACCCCGGCCTCGACGATCGGGTGGCGGATTTCGCGGGCCTGGTGCGGCTCAAAGGTCGCGAACTGCTCCTTCCGAAGGAGCGAAGGTTCTACCCGAAGAAGGAGGCGCTGGAGTGGCGCCTGGAGCGCATGCGGGGGGTGTAGGGGCTGCGTGCGGCCGGTCGATCCGGGTCCCGTCCTGATCAACCGGGGCGCGCCACCAGCAAGCCGCACGGGGCGTCAGCGTCGTATCTCACCCGACGCAGAGCGCTGAAAACGCGCTTTTAGATTTGAGAGTGGCCCGGCCTCCCGCCATTCGGAGGCGCCGATCGCTCAGGACGGCGAAGTCCTCGCGCTCGCCTCGCTGGATCCCGAGGCGCCGCTCCGATTCCCCTCCTTCGAGGGCCCATCTCGCATCCGAGCGCGTGTTGGGCACGACCAGCACGAGTCGAGCCAAGGTCGGGCGGCGTCGGCCGCTCGGGCCCCCCTCCTGTCCGTTCCCGCCCCCTTCGCGCGTCTGCGAGGAGGCGTGGGCATCGATCCTCGGTGCGCCCCCGCGCTGTCCCCTTTTCCACCTCCGGAGGTTTCATGCCGAGTTCACAGCCCACTACGCCGTCAAGTCGCCTGGATGCGGCCCTCGACGAAGGGCGCAGGCACCTTCGAAGGTTGCGCGATGTACACACCGAATTGGCCAGGTTCGCCGACCCCGGCGGGCCGTTGGAGGAGGAGCTCCAGGCGCTGCTGGCGGAGCGGCCAGCGCTGACGGCCGTTTTGGGCATGGCGCTCCTGGGGTGGTTGGCCGACGACATGTCGCGCGCCTCTGACGCTGGCCGGGAGCAAGAAGTTGAGGTTTCGGAGCCTGGAGAGGGAGAAGCCGTCGCGGAAAACGACGAGGAGCTCGCCCCGCCGCTGGAGGAGCCGCCGGGCGAGTCGCCGCCGTTCCTTCCGGAGGCGGCGACCGGCACGCCGGAGGGCACAGCGGCCCTCGGGGAGTCCGGGGCGCTGGGAGGGGCTCTCGCGCTGCTTCCTTCGCTTCCGCCCCCGCCGGCCGCCCCCGCCGCAGACCTGGCCAGCCTCACCGCCCTTCGCGTCGGACCGACGTGGACGCGCGCCCCCAATGTCGTGCCCAGCCTCGGCGGCAGTGTCTCCGGAGAGGAGGTGCTCAAGGCGCTCCGCGCCGCGGTCGACGAGCCCTTCCCGGGTACGGCCAAGGCGGTGGCGGGTTGCGACGCGCTCTCCGTTCACCTCCACCACCTCGGCGACTGTCCGCGCGAGGTCCTCCACGCGCTGATGTCGGCGTGGACGGCCCACGCGCGCTCCGTGCAGGACCGGGTGAGCGGCCGGTCGCAGGAGCTCACCCAGGCCTTTCAGCGCGTGATCATCATCAGCAAGGAGCGGCAGCCCGGTGCCGTTTTCGGCCTGAATCGGGCTCACCAGACCGCCACCACCTGGGAGGCCGACGCCCAGCGTTGGCTCCGCTTGGCGGAGGGGCTCCTGGCGCCCGCCCCGGCCTCTCCGGAGCGGGCGCTGGTTCGCCTCGCGGAGGTCGTCGACGCGCCTGACAGCACGAAGGAGGAGGTCCAGCGCGCGTTCGAGGACTGCCGTCGCGCGGGGATCGACGCTGAGGACACCCGGCTCCTCCGCATCGTCAGCCGCAAGCCGGCCCCGTTCGCCGTCGGAAAAGCCTACTCCACGCTCCGGCGTGCCGTCCGCGACATGCAAGCCGAAGCCCGGAAGGCCGAGGGGCCGGACCTCGCCGAGGCCGACGCCGACATCGATCCGGACTGGCCGTTCTTCGCCACGACGGCGGGAAAGCGCATCGCAGTGGTGGGCGCCGACATCAAGGAGGACCGGCGGGCCCGACTCCAGGCGGCCTTCCAGGCCGCGGAGCTGGAGTGGGTCTCGGGCAAGCAGCTCCGTCAGGTGCAGTCGCTCGCGAGCCGAGTTCGGGGCGGGACGGTGGATATGGTCTGGGTCCTGACCGCGTTCTGCTCCCACAAGGTCAGCGACGCCATCGTGAACGAGTCGAACCCGGGCGGCGTTCCGGTCCTGCTCGTGCGCCGCGGCTACGGCGTGCAGAACGTCCGCCTAGCGATCGAGGGCCGGTTCGGGGGGGCGACCGCGAAGTAGCCCCTGCCACGGGTGCTCCCGATTGCCGGCACCAGCGCGTCCCGCGGCAGGGGGCCAGACCCCCGGCGCGCCCCGAGGCGAGTCGGTTTGGCCTAGAGAGCTCTGGCACCCAGCGCGGCGCCCGCCCCGCCCGCCCCCAACACGTTACGGTCCCGGATGACAACCTCCGCATTTCGTCGCCTCCTTGTCCTTGGTGCGCTCTTCTTGGGTGGCTTCGCATGGAGCGTGTCGGAAGTGGCGTTCGCCGCGACGCCCGCCTGCGATGTCGACGAGGACTGTGGTGATCATGAGTTCTGCTCCGACGCGGGAAAGTGCGTGGAGGCCGCGGAGCCCCTTCCGGTGCTCTTCGGGGACAAGAGAGGAGGTCGGGTGACCGGGGAGCGGGCGCGTAGAGGCCGCGATCAGGTAACGTTTTTCGGGATCGACTACTCCCTCGCGCGCTTCATCGGCAACGACGACTTTCGAGACGTCGAGCAGGTGACCGACTACTACCCTGGCGTGTGGAATCGTCTCTGGGCCAAGGAGATGATGGAGGACATGGAGAAGGCTATCGGCCCCGTCACCCAGGAGATCGAGGTGGTTGATGCCAACAACGCCAAGGTGACGTCGAAGCAGATCATCCGGAAGGACGGGGGAGACTCCAACGTCACCACGAGCCTCATCACCTCCGCCAAGCTCGCCTCGCTGGTCAAGGGCTACTCGTGGCCCGACACGCTGGGCTACGGGCTGGTGCTCGTGGTCGACCGCTACGTGAAGCTCCAGCACACCGGGTGTACCTGGATCGTCTACTTCGACCTTCGCACTCGGGCGATCGAGTCGGCGAACCGGGAGTGCGTGGAGGCCGGAGGGTTCGGCTTCCGCAACTACTGGTTCCGCACCGCGAAGGGGCTCATGCCGGCGATCGAGGGGCAGCGCCCCTGACGAACGCGTGGGGGCGCGCCTTGCCCTCCGCATCCGGATGCGTAACGCTGACGCCCGGCCAGGACTCCTGGACGCCCACCGTCCCTGAGCATGGCCCACACGCCGCCCCTCGCGAACTCCCGCAGCCGACTCGGCCAGGGCCGGTACGAGGTGCTGGGACCGTTGGGGGAAGGCGGCTTCGCCCAGGTCTGGCGGGTCCTGGATCGCCGACTGAACGTTCAGCGCGCGGTGAAGGTGGTGGATGTGGCAGCGGATGGCCCAGCGGGCGCGCGCGTCCTCCGGGAAGCAAAGCTCCTCGCCGAGCTCGGCCACCCCAGCTTGATCACGGTGTACGACGTTTTTGAGGAGGACGGCCTCGCCTGTGTGGTCATGGAGCTCTGCGCCGGCAGCCTCGCCGACCGGGTCGCACTCTCGGGGCCGTTGTCCCCGTCGCTCGCCGTGCGCGTGGGGATCGACGTGCTCGGGGGGCTTGCTGCGGCACACTCTCGCGGGGTCGTACACCGAGATATCAAGCCGCAGAACTTGCTGATCGCCGAGCGGGGCGAGGTTCGCATCTGCGACTTCGGCATCGCTCGGGTTCGCGATGAGTCGGTCTCCCTCACTCGCACCGGGGCCCTCCTCGGCAGCGTACCGTTCATGGCGCCGGAGCAACGCGTGGACCCCACGCGGGTCGGTATCGGCGCCGACCTCTACGCCTTGGCGATGACGCTGTCCTGGGCGATTCTGGGCAGGCCGTCGGGCGATCTCTTCGTGGATGTCGAGCTTGAACGCCTCGCCAAGGTCGCAGGAGCGGGGCTCGCCGAGGTGCTGGGTCGGGCCGGCCGCTACGCCCCAGGCGATCGTTACCCGTCCGCGGAGGAGATGGCGCAAGCGCTCCGAAGCGTCGCCGCCTCCTTGCCGGAGGCCGTGGATGGCCTGCAGATCGAGCCATCCGCCGCACCTCCCGCGCCCATGGCGCCCCGCCGGACGAAGCGGGCGGGGATCGTCGCCGTCCTGTCGGTGGCGGCCTTGGGGTCGGCCGCCTCCGTGTACGGGTGGATGTCGCGGCCAGATGTCCCGGAAACGTCGCGTTCCGGTTCGGTTCAGCGCTGCGCGGACGCGACGGATTGGTTTGACGAGACGGTCCGTGTGGGCCCGCGGGAGGCCGTGGCCGCGGCCTCTGCGGACGTGGACGGCGATGGACAGGTCGACGCCGTCTTCACCAACCAGCTCGACGAGAACCTCACCATCTACTGGGGGAACGGTCGGGCGATGCTGGAGCAGCGCACCGACCTCGCCAGTGTCCGAAGCGCCAGCCCCGTGGGCGTGGGCGATCTCACCGGCGACGGTCACCCCGATCTCGTCGTGGCCGATCACGACGGGGCGCGGCTGCAGATCCTGCCAGGCCTGGGAGGCCGCACCTTCGGCTCGCCCGTCGAGCTGTTTCAGCCGGGTGTCGCTGGCTGGCCCCTCCCGATCGACTGGGACGGCGACGGGAGGTTGGACCTCGCGCTGTCGCTCGCCGGATGCGTCGCCTGGCGGAGGAGCGAGGGGCCCACCGAGCTCGCCTCTCACCTGTGCCTCGCCCCGAGTCCGGGGGCCATCGGCGCCGCGGCGGTCCACGCCGTCGGCGAGCGGGGGGGACTTTTGCTCGCGGGGAGCGACGGCTGGTGGGTCGTCCACGCGGACGACCGGGCCATGGTGGGGCCGAAGGAGAGGGTCTTCGGGGAGGAGCTCACCGGCGAGCTGGACCCGCTGAGCGCGTCCGCCTGGGACGAGGATCACGATGGCAACGATGAGGTCTACGCCTGGGCCGACGAGCCCCAGGCGCAGGTGGTGCTTCGGGCCACCCGGCGCTCGGGCGCGTGGAGCGCCTGCGAGCTCGGCCGCATCAAGGAGCGTCGAAACGGGCCGCTGCCGGGCGCGGGTGCCGACTACGACCAGGACGGCAAGGTCGACTTCCTGCGCGCACGCACGTGCGCAGAGTGCACCAGCAACCACGTCATTTTGCGTGGACGGTAGGGCGCCAAGCGGGTCTGGCACCTCACGCGAGGTGCGGATTCACGCGGCCGCTCCGCCCCGCGGATCGCGAACTCAGGGGCACTCGCCTTCGGTCCACGTGGCGCCAACGACGGTGCCGTCCCGGCCGTTCCCCGACGAGTCCGCGATGCTGCTGCCGGTGCCCTCGTTCATCGCGTAGAGCGCGACAGTCGAGCTGTCCGCCGTGAATGTGCTGTCCGGAGTGAACGAGGCTGAGTAGCGTGCGGTATTGGAGATGCGAACCCCGGCGACGCGACCGTCGAGGAAGTAGCTTGCACCGAAGCTCGTGTTCGCGCCGCCGATACCCCCGTACTGGGTGGAGCCCGGCGAGTCGCTGGTGAGCGTCACGGTGGCCACTCGGGAGCCGTTCACGAAGATCTTTGCGGAGGTTGAGGAGGTGACCACCAACGCGATGTGCGTCCAGCCGCTCGGCCAACTCGTGTAGGGAATCGCCCAGTTCGCGTACGCGGGTGAAGCACCGTTGCAGGAGGGGTAGTTGTTGATCTCAAAGCCGCTGCTGTCCCAGACGAGCTGCCCGCACGTCGTCGCGACCAGAACGTCTGGCGCTGAGGGCGCGCCACGTGCGTCGGCGTCGACCCATAGCTCATACGTGTAGTTCGAGAGCCCGGAGAAGGTCGGAAGACTGACGTAGTCATTGCTCCCGTCGAAGTCGAGCGCGTAGCAGCCGCCGATGCTGACGGTATCGGTCGCATCTGCGCTCACGTCGTCCCCGTCGTCCGCGGCCACGGTGCACGTCCAGGCATCGCCCACGGTGGTGTCGCTGGCGGGTACGGTGTCCGAGGCGATTCCGGCGTCCAGCCCGTCCACATCCCAGGCGTAGCTGTAGGAGACGATGTCCCCGTCGGCGTCGGTGCTCGGCGTCACCACATCGCACACCAGATCGTCCGTGTTCTGTGGGTCGGTCGGCGAGATGGCGACGACGGGCGTGGTCGGCGCGGTGTTGCGGATGGTGACGGCAGCAGAGGAGAGTCCCGCGCTCGAGGCGCTGCCGTCGCTCGCCGTGGCCACCACGTACACGCGGTCGGCTTTGCTGAAGTGCACGGCGCCGTCGAGCGTGGAGCCGGTCGCCGTGATCGCGCTGCCGTTGACGTACCAGGTGTACGTGACCGAGATCGTGTCGCCATCGGCGTCGCTGGTGGCCGCCGACGCCGTCAAGACGTCGTTGGTGTAGGCGGTTGTAGGGGAGAGCGAGACGGCGGTGGTGCTGGGGGTCGAGTTCGCCACGATCCCGGTGTCAGACCAGACCGGGGCGCCGTAGTCGCTGCCATCCCAAGGGAGCACCTCCACCTGGAGCGTGTCGCCCTTCTTGAACTGTGCGCCGCTGAGCGTGGAGGAGGTCGCCTTCAGGCTCCCGTTGACGTACCACTTGTAGGCGAAGGAGATGCTGTCCCCGTCGTCGTCGGCCGCCGTGCCGAGGGTGATGCCGACCGCGTCGGCCTCTGTCGGGGCACGATTGGTGAGCGTCGCGCCGCTGAGCGTTGGGGGGCTGTTGCCCACCGTCAACGCGGTGCTCCAGAGGGTGGTCCCGTCGACGTCGCCGTCGTTCGGGGTGACGGAGCACGCCACCGCTGCCCCCTTGCTGAACTTGGAGCCGCCGAGGGTCGAGGTGGTTGCGACCGTCGAGCCGTTCACCGTCCACACGTAGGCATAGAGCGCCGGGTCGCCGTCGGCGTCGGCATATCCGGAGGGGAGGCAGGTCAGCGTAGAGGATTCGTACGCCGCCGCGGGGTCGATCGTCACGCGCGAGAGCTGCGGAGCGGTGTTCGCGATCGTCAACGAGGCCGAACGTACTGAGGTGCCGTCGGTCACTCCGTCGTTCGGCGTGGCCACAACGTAGACTTGATCGCCTTTGTCGAAGTGTACGCTACCGTCGAGAGTGGCGCCGGTGGCGATGACGAGCGCTCCGTTGACGTACCAGGCGTAGCTGACCGACACGGTGTCGCCGTCGAGGTCGCTCGTCGGCGTCGTCGCGGTCAGGAGATCGCCGGTGTAGGCGGTCGTCGGTGAGAGCGTCACGCTGGTCGCGGTCGGCGCCGAGTTCGTCGCGACGCCGGTGTCGGACCAGACCGGCGCGCCGTAGTCGGTCCCGTCCCACGGGGTCACCTCGACCTGGATGGTGTCACCCTTGGCGAAAAGGCTGCTGCCAAGCGTGGACGTCGTCGCCTTCAGCGCACCGTTGACGTACCAGTTGTAGGTGTAGGCGATGGCGTCCCCGTCGTCGTCGGCCGCCCCGGTCAGGTTGACGGAGACCGTGTCGGACTCCGTTGGCGAACGATTGGAGAGCGTGGCGATGCTCAGGGACGGCGCCGTGTTGAGCACGGTCACGGCCTCGCTCCACACGGTCGCGCCGTCTACTTCGCCGTCGTTCGGCGTCACGCCGCAGGCCACCGACGCCCCCTTGTCGAACTGCACGCCGTCGAGCGTCTCGGTGGCCGCCACCACGGCTCCGTCGACCGTCCACGTGTAGAGGTAGACCGCCGCGTCCCCATCGATGTCGGCGTAGCCGGCGGGGACGCAGACCAGCGTCGAGGCTTCGTAGGCCGTGGCCGGATCGACGGTCACCTCGTCGATCGAAGGCGCGCTGTCCTCGATCGACACCGGCGCCGATCGCACCGAGTCGCCATTCGTGAACCCATCGTTCGGGGTGACCTCGACCTCCACGGACTGGTGCTTCGCGAAGGATTCGGCGCCGAGAGTGGGGCTCGCGCCGTCCTGCACCAGCGCGCCGTCGACGTACCAGGCGTAGGCCAGGGCGACGGTGTCCGCGTCTTCGTCGGTGACGCCATCCACCGTCGCCACCAGGGTGTCCCCCTCCGTGGCGGGCGCCGGGGTCACCGTCACCGCCGCGACCTCGGGCGCGGAGTTGTCGAACATCACGGAGGCCTCGACCGGGGCCCCAGCCTCCTCGTCATCCCAGGGGGTCGCGGTGACCGTCCAGGTCTCGCCGCGTGTGGCGACGCCCGCGGGGAGGGTGGCGTCCGTGAACTCGGTCGCCTCCCCGTCCACCGTCCACGCGAAGGTGAAGGTCACGAGGTCCCCGTCACGGTCGTCGCCGGCGGCAGTCGCGACGACCTCGTCGGTCACCTCGGGCGCTTCCGGATCCACCACAACCGTCGCACTCGGGGGCGTGTTGACGATGACCGCCTCTGCGGTCGCGGGCCCGCCGTCCGCAGTGCCGTCGGTCGGCGTCACGGTCACTGACCAGCTCTGGCCCTTCATCGTCTCGGACGCGGACACCGTGTCGCTGGTGAGGTCGGTCCGCACATGACCGTCCACCGACCAAAGGTAACGATAGCTCACCGTGTCGCCATCCGTGTCGGAGGCCTCGGCGGTGAAGACGACAACGAGGTCCTCGTCGGTCATCGCCGAGGACGGCGAGATGAGGATCGACGGTGTGGACGGCGGCGTGTTGGTCTCGATGACTACGGGATCGTCCGGTCGACAGGCGGCAAGGGCGAGCAGGATGACGATGGAGCGGTGGCGCATGATTTCCTCTGGCAGGATGGCTATCGTGTCAGTGACTATGAAACGCTGGAATTCGGCTTCATGGGGTGTCCGATTTCTCGCGTCGGCCTGGAGCGTGCCGCGGGCAACGACGCCGATTGTAAGTATTCTGGACGAGGCGCTCTGGACTTGCGTCGTTCATCGGGCGCTCCGTGGATCCTGTCGTGCGGTCGAGGACTCCGCCGCCGAGGCCGCAGACCCCCGCGCGCGCAGCGCGTGAACGAGCTTCCGCGAGACCACGTGGAGTCCTTCGACGTGCACGTCAACCGGGAGGGCACAGGTACCAAGGGGCCGACTCGGGGCGCGGGCATCAGGAGACCTCAGCCCCCTGCGGATAGCTTCGTCGCCCCCGCCTACCTTGTCCCGCCTTGCCTTCCGGGCCCCCGACCGTCGACCGTGATCCGCTCGGCCGGGATGGAGAGGCGGACGCGGGTGCTCGGCCCCTCCCGCTCGACCTCAAACAGCTCGGGCCCCCCGGCGACGTCCGCGAGCGAGAGGCGGGTTCGGACCTTTCCTCGCTCCCAGGCGACCCGTTCGACCGGGCTCTCCGGTTGTCCACCGGCGGCCACCCACTCGGCGAAGGCATCGAGCGGGGAGAGCCACCCTTCTCCGCCGCGCAGTCGCGCCTCCGCGTAGACCCGGAGAATCCGAGCGCCTTCCCCGCGAAGCGTCCGAGACGTACGCTCGACGGTGAAGGTGGCTTCGCGCTCCGCCACGTCGAGGTGGCAGGCGAGAGCGCGAACGTCGAGGGCCGTCGTCGCGGTTGGAGTTGGCGATTCCGCGAGGAGAATTCGCAAAGTGCGCCCGCGCGAGGTGAAGACCTGCCCGTCCTGGAGCGGCGGGTGCGGGCGGACACCCAGCGGCCTCGCCCCGTCGTCGCCGAGCTCCACGTACTCCTCGACGTCTTCGGCCTCCAGCCGCTCCCCGGTCGTGAGGTCGTGCAGCAACAGGGCCGGCTCGCTCGGGTCGACGAGCTCCACCCACCCCATCCCGTCGAGCTTCACCCGAGCCTTTCCAGGACCCTTCGCGAATGGACGCCACCCTTCCCCGTCGGCGGCGCCGGCCCCCACCGTCCGGTCGGCCGCGCCGAGCGCTCGCCAGGTCCACTGACGGCCTGCCCACCGGAGCTCGAGCCAGTGCAGGGGCATGCCCGGGTGGTCGACCAGCGCGTCGTTGGACCAGTGGCGGCCGATCCGCGTGGACGCGCCGAGCGGCACCCGTCGAGGTCCGTCACCGAAGTCGAGGAGCAGCCGGCCCATGCGTGGGCCCTTCACACGTCGGGGGCGGTGGCGCATGGGGCGGGGGCCGATCGTCCGGCCGGCTCCGACCCATCCGGGCTGGGGAGCCACCCCTTCGGGATGCAGGAGCGCGCTGGTAGGGGGAGGAACCTCGCGGCCGAATCCACTTTCTTCATCGGCGGAAAGACTGCACTCATGGCTGATAGTTCGTGAGCCCGATGCCGCCGGGAGCGCGCCGCGACCCTGGCGTCGGCCCTTCGTGTCCGTTTCGGCCCGGGGCCACCGTCTGACGGGGGCGCCACCACCCTCCCAGGAGCCCCGGTCATGATCGATGCCACGCTTCCCCTGGACCTTCTGCCCCGCTACGCTCACCCCGAGCGCGGCACCCCCTGGTTTGCCTGCAGCGCCTGCTCCTGCGTGCACGTGCGGGTGGTCACCGCCGTGATCTGTTCCTTCCGGATGGTCGGCGAGATCGTCCACCTGGGTCGGGGCGCGCGCGGAAGCATCTACGCGTCGCTTCCGGGCTCCGGCATCGGCGTGTCGCTGATCGAGGGGCGTGATCGCGGGCTGACGGAGCGGCTGAGCTGGCTGCTGTGCGGCGGCTGTGCCCGGGCGTTCCGCGCCGACGCCGGCAACCTCGACCGCACGCAGGTGGAGACCGTCTGGGATGTGGTCGAGGATCCGAACGCCCTGTCGCCGCTCGGCGTCGAGCTCGTGCCGCGCGCGAACTCCGAGGTCGAGGGGGCCGTGGCCGCGTGGGCGGCGCTGCCCGAGGGGAAGCATGTCGGGCTCCAGCTCCACGAGTCGCGGCTGGTCGCGAGCCGGTGGCTGGACGAACCGGACGAGGAGGGTGCCACGGGCCTGCACATCCATCCCGCCAACTTCGATGTGGGGTGCCCGTCCTGGTTGGTCGAAGCGTTCGATGCGTCGACGCGCTGGCCGACTGAGTCGACCCATGCGTCGGCGTCCGGCCGGCGCATCGCCTTCGACCTCGACCCGTCGGGTTTCAACCTGTTCTGAGGGATGCCGACAGCGTCGCGGGGCGCGCCGCCGCGCCGCCCCCGCCGCAGGCCTGCCCAGCCTTGCCTCCGTGGTGGCCCTTTTCCTTGGGAGACGAGATCGTAAGTCGATACATATTCCGCTTGCATATTGCTACTTTCATGTTTCTTCTAACCCCCCTTTACGTCTGCGTGCCGGCGCTTACAATCGCTCGCCCGACGTTGTGGGCCACCTTACTTCCCTCCCCGGAGACCGGATGGCAATGTCCTTGCATCAGGCCATGAACGTGTGGCGTGCCTATGCCTCGCACGCGCCCGAGGCGATCGAGTCCGCCTATGATCGGCTCCGCCGATGCGTGCTCGAGGCCTTGCGGCGGGCGGGTAGCCGGGTGCCCGCGGAGGAGCGCGAGGACATGGCGCAAAGGATCCTGGTCCGCATCTTGAACCAGCGCCCGGGATTCGCGAGTGGCGGTGCCCCGGGACCGACGGCGGACGAGGACACGCGCCAAGAACACCAGGTTTCCGACTATTTGGGTACGGCCGCGGTGAACGCGGTGAGAGACTACGCGCGAAAGAAGAAGGTTCACAAGGAGGCGGAGCTCCGCGATCCCGCTCGAGCGGTCGAGGAGGGCGGGGGCGGGCCGGCAGAGGCCACGGAGCGGGCGTGGGCCGAGGCGTTGCGCCAGGAGGCCGTCGAGCCGTTCGCGGATCGCGAGATCGACGGGCTCGCGTGTCTGCTTCCGACCCTGGACGCGGAGTTCGACGCGCTCCTCGCCGAGAAGGCGCGGGAAAGGGAGGCGAGGCGAGCCGGCGTCGGGAAGGCGTTCCTCCGAGCCCTCGACGTTTTGCGCGCCCACAAGCTCGACCCCGAGGGGGACAACCTCGGGCCCAACGGGCTGCGCACGGCCGCGCGGCATCGAGAGCGGCTGCTCACGGAGCTGGGGAGGTCCCTCTCCGACGCGCATACCCATGCGCACTATTTTTTGTCGCGTTTCCCCACGTGTGCCGGCCCCGAAGTGGGCGGGGATCTGCGCGAGTCACAGTGGGCGGTGCTTCGCAGGTATGAGTCGTGTAAGCTCCATGCTGAGGCAGATGGGGCTTCGGTCGACGACACCTCGGAGGCCTATGCGCGCCTCGAGGTGT
Organism: uncultured Pseudomonadota bacterium; assembly: GCA_903921785.1. Classification (GTDB taxonomy): domain Bacteria; phylum Myxococcota_A; class UBA796; order UBA796; family SXON01; genus SXON01. The sequence goes on along the minus strand of CAIXRH010000096.1, from coordinate 8,815 downwards.
TCTACCGCATCGCCCGCCATCGGTACTGCAGCTACGATACGCAGAAGTCCTTCGCGCCCGATCCCGCTGCCGTCGCCCGTCCCCCTGGTCAGAGGACCTAGTCATGTCCGGACTCGCTCAGCCCGACGGTCTGTCGATCCGCTCCCTTTTGGGGGAGGTCGTCGACCTGCCGATCCCGCGCCTCGTTGCGCCCGGCTCGGACGTGGAGGCCGCCCAGGCGGCAGGAGCGTGGGCCGCGCCCGTGGTGATGGCCCTCCTGGGCGCCGCGCCGCCCTCGGCGCACGGAGCGGGGCCCGGTGCCGGGGCGACCGGCCGACAGGTGCGCGCCGAGTCCGTGGCCCCGGAAGCGTGGGCGTCTGAGCGCTACGCGCCGTTTCGAGCCTTCCTCGGCGCGCTTGAGGATGAGTTGGCCAGCCAGGCGATCCAGGTCGATGGACTGGGCGCTTCGGGGGTGCTCCTTCTCCGGGCGCCGGACGCGAGTCCGGCTGGCGCGGTCGTGGCGTTGCAACTACCGCCGGCCTGGGTGGCCACGCCGCTACCCAACCCCGGCGGGGGAAGCGATCCATTCGTCCTGCACCGCACCGCGGAGGGGATACAGGTGGCCTTGGCGCGGATCTCGCCGGAGCGCTGGTTCAGTGCGTTCAATCTTGAGAGAGGGGAACACGTGTCACTTACTCGGCAAACTCACGGTGGGCTTCGCGCGGTCACTGGCTTTGTGCGCCCATCCAAGCTTCTGGACACCCCCGCTGCGTGGGATGTCGAGCAGCCCGAGTGGGTGGAATCCCTCCGGGCTTCGGCGAGAAAGGGGGGCGGATGGTGGGAGTGTGCCGACGCGCTCGGCGTGCGACTACGCGCGGGCAACGAGGCCAACCGACCAGGCCTCCTCGGCATCCTCGAGCGACACCGGACCCTCCGCACTGCGGCCGGCGAAGCGCTCCCTGGCGTCGCGGCCGCGGCCATCGGTTTGCGGGCCACAGAGAAGGCCGCGGAGATGGTTCGGCGTTCTCAGCGACTATTGCCGTCCGAGGATGCGCTGGCCGATGAGGTGGCCGTCGTAGAATTGGACCCCGTGTTCTGGGAGGGGGATCGATACTCGGCGGCGGGGGAAGCGGAGCTGGCTGCTTTGCTTTTGGAGCGGGATCGATTGGAGAGCGTGCGTTCGCTTCTTTCACTCGTGGACGCAGAGTCCGTTTTGGACGAGACCCTGGCGGTCGTGGACGAGTGGCTCCGCCGGGCCATGGCGCGTTCGCGACGGATCGACCTTCCCGCTGCCGCTGCGGTTCGTCTTCATGCGGTGGCGTCGGCCGACCCCCACGCGTGGTGGGCCTCCGTCTGATGGGCGTCCGCGCCGGACATGTCCCGTTGTACCTCGGCGGCGGGCTCACCATGCGGGGCCCGCACCGAGCCACCCGGGCGGTGCTCCCCTGGTTCGACGACTCCAAGGCGCTGGCGTGTCCGGCCGGGATCACCGCGGTGGTCACCTGGCGGCCCGAGGCCGGCACGGTGGAGCTCTGGGCGGTGGGCCCGGTCGAAGCGTTGCGCTCCTCTCAGTTGATGCAACACTCGTCTGGCGCCACGCTCTCCATCGCCACCCGCGAAGGCTTGGCGGCGCGCGTACAGCGGCTCGGCGACTGGCTCCCGGTGCTCTGGCGCGCCGACCTCCCCAGCGAGATCGGGCTCGTCCCGGTCGACGCCGTCGTGGTCGGCGCGCCGAGCCTCCCGGTCACCTGGGCGTCTACGGTGGAAGGTCCGTCCTTGGAGGCCGCGGCGCTCCTCTCGGTGGTCTCCTGGCTCGCCGACCGCCCGATCCTCCCGGGATTCGCGATTTCGGCGGGAGTGAGCCTGGAGAGCGGCCTGCTCACCGAGGTCGAGCACATCGCACAGAAACGTGAAGGCCTCCAACGGATCGCTCCGCGCCTGCGCCTCGCCACGGCGTCGCTCGCCGCGGGCGGCCCACCGCTGCCGTTCTCCGCCTCCCTCTCGGACGCCGGCCTCCTGCCCGCGCTGCTCATCGGGAGCGAGGACGAGGTCGAGGCGCGGGTGGTGGCCCTGGAGGACATCGCGGGCTCCGGACCCGGCGTCCTCCGCAGCTTCCGTGCGGTCAGTCGCGGGGCGGAGCTCCTCTTGCAGCGCGACCTCACGCCGGCTCAGCGGACCCGGGTGGAGTTCGCCCGTGCCATCGTGGACCGCCACGATGGAATGGCGGTCCACATGCCGAGATGGGAGGATATTCGAGCGCATTGCCACGGCCGAAGCGTGACCGAGCTCCTCGTTCAGGCGGTCCAGCATCACTGCGATCGGGGGGAGCCGCTCCCGCCCGAGCTTCTGGGGCTGGCTGTGGAGGGCGTCGCCTGCGTCTTTCGCACCGAGGAGCCTTGCTGGCCCGCCAGCATCCGGCTCCTTGGGTCGCTCGGACGCCAAGAGTGTACGGCCTGGACGGTGGACGCGCTCCGCGCGGCGCTTCGAAAGCAGATCGCGGCGGCCGAGGCCTGGCAACGCCATCGCCTCTTCCACGAGCTGAGCTACCCTCTCTCCGAGGGCTTCCGCCTCGCCGGAGCGCTCGCCGACCGGGAGGCGTTTCACCAGGTCGAGGGCATCCGACGGGAGTGGGTGCGGCGCTCCTCCGCGTGGCGTTCGGGCGATCGTGGGTACGTCGACGTGGCCCGCGGTCGCGCGATGGTGCTTTTGTCGGAGGCGGGGGAGCCCCTGGAGCGCGAGGCGTGGTCGGTCCTCGCCCCGATCGCGAACCGCTACGTCGACGCCCACCCGGAGCTCGTGGAAGCGGCGGCCCGGTGGGCGAAGCGGCTCGGCGCGCCGGCGCCGGCGCTCCCACCCGGGGAGCAAGGGGTGCTCGCTGCCTTGGATGCGATCGTGCTCGGGCGCGTGGCGGGACACGAGGAGGCGGCGCTGCGTCGTGAGCTCGCGGAGTCCACGCCCTGGGCTCGCCGCCTGCCGGACGTCCCCCTTACGCTGCTGACGGCGGCAAGTCCCTCCTGACGTCGAAGAAAATTCATATTGTAGAAGGCTGAGGTTCGACGAGCTGCGCCAGGCAGCTGTCCGATCTGCGGACCCCACGGCGTCCTGCACTACATACGGCGATGGAGTGTGCGCAGGGCCGTGCCGTGCGCCCGGACCCGAAGGGAGCGTCTTCCCCCCTCCGGTCCGTTTGGCGTCGAACCCGACGTCGCCCTCCCACATCCCCCAGGAGCCCCACATGTTCGTCCCCATCCCTGCTGACGCCGTGCCCGACGAGGCGTCGGAGTGCATCGCGCGAGCCGCCTCTTCCGCTGCCCGGGTCATGGGCGGACGCGGCTCGCGGGTGGAGATGCTCCACCTCCACATGGAGCTTGTGCGGAGCCTCGCTCGGGCCTTCGCGCTGGAGCTCGAGGAGGAGGAGTGCGCCGGCCTGGCCCTCCACGCCTGGCACCTCGCGGTTCCCATGCTCGACGCAGACTCGGGCGCGGTGCAAGCCGAGGCACGTTCGCTCACGGCGCAGGACGTCGCGGCGGTGACCGAGAGCGTCGGCTGGATCACGCTCCACGCGTTGCTCGCCCGGCCCATCGCCTCCGCCTGAGACCCTCCTCCTCGCCATTTTCTCTCCTCCTTCGTGGAGTTCCCATGACTGCGCCCCTCTCTCCCCCGGCTCGAGGCCTGCCCGCTTCGATCTCCTCGATCACCCTCTCGGCGCCCCACCCGGCGCTCGCCGAGGCGGCCCGTCGTCTCCTCGGTGGCCTTCCCCACGTGCTCGGCGCGCCCGCGGAGTCTGGGGCGTCGGGGATCGACATCGCGCCCGACGTCAACCTCGAGGAGGCCCGAGAGGTGCTGGGGCGGATGGGGGCGGAGCACCTCTCGGTGAGCGTGTCGCCGTCGTTGCCGCCAGGCGCCGTCTCGATCGCCCTGGCCGGCGATCTTGGCTTGACCCCGGTGAACCTGACGGTCCGCTCGGATTGCCCGCGCCTCGCGAAGGAGATCGCCGACGCGCTCGCGCCCTTCGTGAACGGCACGCCGCGGTTCTACGTTTCCTCCGTGGAGAGCGCCGTGGGCGTGCGGTACGGGGGGGCGCACCCGATGATCCGCGCGGTGGCGCGGAGCCTCGCCGGCCTGCGGGGTCGACCCGCGCCGGAGTCCCAGGCGTGGGGAGAGGAAGACCAGGACCTCGAGGTGGTGTGTCGTTCGAACGAGGCGGTGCTCGGAACGGTCCCGGTGCGGATTCAGACGGACGACGACCCTGCCGGGCAGGCGCTCGCGGGCCGCGTCCGGGCGCTCGGGTTCGCAGACGTGACGGTCGCGCCGTTGGCGCGGCGCTCCAGCCTCGAGCAGCGGTTCGTGTTTCGCCCTGGTACGCTCTCGGTCCGGATGAGCGAGCCGGCCTGCGCGATGCTGGACGGGCTCCTCCGTGACTTCCTCCGGGAAGCTGGGGTGGACGAGGAGGCATGGCCGCTCACCCGCGCGGACATGGCGGGCGGACCGGCCGACCCGCCTCGGCTGCGTCCGGACCTCGACGCCGACACCTCCCTGGACGCGCTCTTCGCCCACGTGGAGCTGCCGCTGGCCCGGGTCCGCTCGGGCGGGCTCCGCCCGTACTCGGGCTTCTCTCCGTCGCGGTTCCAGGTGGAGGTCCGCAGCAACGACCGGAGCCTCGCCCTCTCCGTGGCGCGGGCGCTCGATGCGGTGGGGTTCAGCGGGAGTCGCGCGCGGGGCCTCCTGGCCGATGACGTGGATCCGTACCTGGAAGTCGCCGATCTGGCGACCGAGGTGCCACTGCTGGAGCTCCTCGAGCGGACGATCGAGTCCGTGCTGCCGCCCGGCCTGCCCAAGCCGCCCCGGGCGCCCGGGACGGAGGGGCGGGTCGTGCGGATCATCCTGCCCGTGGGGCTGAGCGAGGAGGAGCGGAAGGAGCGCAGCCGCGCGCATCTCCTGCGCTACCGTGTGACGGTCTTCGGGGAGGGCGCCGCGGCGTTCGTAGAGCCGCTCCGGGCGGCCGGGTTTCGTCGGGTCCGCGCTGGCTCGGCTCCGCCGCGCCGGGGGGCTGAGCCCGGGATGATCCACGTGGGGGGTGCCGATGTCGTGGCGGTGCAGGCGGTGCGTTCGGCGATGGGCGGCGCGACCCCAGGCGCCTATCGGGTGAAGAAGGTCTGGCCGGAGGCGGACATGGACATCTACGTGTACCTCGCCGCGGGTTCCTCCACGCAGCCCGCGCTCGCTCCGTCCGCGGCAGACCTCTTCGCCGGGTGGGTCGGGACGGGGCCCGGGGGGCGGGAGTTCGTGGAGGTCGGGCCGAATGCCACGCGGGTGGGGCGCGCCAAGGTCCCGGGGCCTGTGGGGAGCGCCGGACCCGCGCTCGATCTCGCGCAGTACGTCGTGGACGGCACCACGGCGGAGACGTTGGAGCACCTGGCGCTGTCGGTGGCCCGCGCCGAGCCCGTCCTCCTCGAGGGGACGACGAGCACGTCGAAGACCAGCGCGATCCTCTACCTGGCCGCGCTGCTCGGCCGGGAGGTGGTGCGGATCAACCTGTCGGCGCAGACGGACACGGCGGAGTTGCTGGGCCGGTACGTGCCGGTGCCGGGCCCGGAGGGCCGCGCGAGCTGGCGGTGGGTGGATGGGCGCATCGTCCGGGCGCTCCGTGACGGGGCGTGGGTGGTGCTCGACGAGATCAACCTCGGCGACCCCGGCGTCCTGGAGCGGCTCAACCCGCTCCTCGAGCAGCCGCCCTCGTTGGTGCTCTCGGAGCACGACGGGGAGCGCTTCGGGGCGGGAGGGACGGGCATTCATCCGCACTTCCACATCTTCGCCACGATGAACCCGGCCAGCTACGGTGGGCGCAACGCGCTGTCTCCCGCCTTCCGCGACCGCTTCCTCGGGTACCGGGCGGTGTCCCCGCCCTCCGAGGCCGATCTCCGGCTCATGCTCCGCCGCCTCGTCCTGGGCGCCGCCGCGGAGGTGTCCGCCTGCGGCCGGAGCTGGAGCTTGCCGGCGATCACCCCGCCGACCCCGTGGCATGGCGTGAGCCGGGCGCGGGTCGAGGCGATGCTCACGCAGCTCGCGCGGCTGTACGTGAGCCTCTCGGAGCTCGGGCTCGCGGGCGACCGGGCGGATCCGGGCGGGGAGCCGCCGGTGTACACCCGCCGGGGGCTGCTCGCCGTGCTCCGGTCCGTGAAGCTCGACCTCACCGTGGGCGTGGAGTTCGACCGCGCGGTCCAGGCAGCGTTGCTCCGGTACGTGGTTGCCCGGGCGCGGGACAGCACGGAGCGGGGCGCGCTGGCGCGCGTGATGGACGCGTGCGGCCTCGGTCCGTCGTGCTGGTCCCCCGAGAGCCCCCCGCCGCCCGTCGCTCGTCCCCCGGCTCCCGAGGCCGGTGGCGCCATCATCGAGGACGACGACGACGACATCCCGTTCTACCTCCCGCGGATGCACCGATGAGCAACGGAGACTTCCAGGTCCTCTCTCTCGTGGCGGCGGCGCTCTGCCAGGACGCACAGGTCCGGCTCGCGCCGAGCGGGCGTCGCTGGGCGTGGGACCCCGAGAACCGCACCATCCTGGTAGACCTCGACGACCTCGCGGCCCGGGGCGTGAGCGCTTGTGCAGGGATCATCGCCCATGAGGCCGGACACGCCCGAGTGACACGCGGCGCGCTCGCCCTCGGGGAGTCCCTCCCGGAGAGCATGGTGCACCTGCTCCACAACGCGCTGGAGGACCCGCGGTGCGAACGGTGGATCGCGAGTCGATTCCCGGGGACGCAGGCGTGGCTGGACGCCGCGCGGCAGGCCTTCCGTTCGCCCTCCATGCTCGACCTTCCGCCGAGCCTGCAGTTCATCGTGGGGGCCGCGGACCCGGCGAGCCTCGGCGAGGGGCCGCTCCCGACGGCGGTCTGCGGCGAGGTCACCGCCGCGCTGCAGCGGACCCGTGCAGACCGGCGCGCCTACTGCTCCATCCTCCCGGACGGCGACCTCGCCGGCTGGTGGGACGAGCTGGGGACCTACCACCCCGAACCCGGGGAGTCCGGCATCGGCGCGGCTGCCGAGCGTGCGCTCGCGGGGCCGGCCGAGCGGGTCCGGGGGACGTTCGAGGCCCTCTTCCTGGCCGACGCGATCGTCCTGGCCCGGGCGCACAGCCATGCACCCGACGCGACGGAGGAGGCGCTGACCGGGTTGGACTGGACCCGGTTGGTCCGCCTCGGCATGCGAGGGGCACTCCCGTCGCCGCAGGCAGCGGCAGAAGCGGCGATCCGCCTCGCCGTCCGCCTCCAGGGCCGTCCGCCGCCGCCTGGCGCGCTGCACCGCCCCGGACCCGGCGACGACGACGCCGAGGCCGACGGGCACGCACGATCGGCGGCGCGGGAGGAGAACCTGGGCCGACGGTCCCCGGCCGAGCTCGCGCGCCTGAGCGCGGAGCTGCAGCGGGCGCTCGCGCCGCTCTTCCCGCCGCGCCGCCCCGCGTGGGACGTACGGACCTACGAGGACGGGCTCCGCCCGCGGATGTCGAGCTTGATGCGCCTGGAGGCCAACCCCGGAGCGTCAACGAGGGTCTGGGAGCGCCGCTCGGGCCGGGACGCGAGGAGCGCTGCGGTCCTTTTGCTGGTCGACCTCTCCGGAAGCATGGCGCGGGGGAAGATCGGCGCCGCCCTCGACGGGGTCCAGGTGGTCGTCTCGGCGCTCCGCGGGCTGTCGATCCCGCACGCGGTGTACGGGTTTCAGGATGAGCTCATCCCCGCGCTCCCGTTCGGGGTGCACGCGCCGGAGTTGGCGCGGGCGAAGGTCGACGGGCTGAGGCTGGAGGTCGAGGGTTGTGCCCCGCGCGGGCACAACCGGCCGGCGTTCAACGACGACGGGCCCTGCGTGGCGGCCGCGGCGGAGCTCCTCGCGGGGCGTCGCGAGACGGATCGGCTGCTGCTGGTGGTGAGCGACGGTCACCCCGAGGGGCGGCGCTCCGGTGCCGCCGAGCTCCACGCGGCGGTGCGCCGTTGGGGGAGTCCCCGCAGCCCGGTGCGGCTGGTTGGCGTGGGCCTCGGGCGGGGAGCCACCCACGTCAGCACGTTCTACCCGGACGCCGTCGCGGGCGTCTCCCCGGCCGAATTCCCGGCCACGCTCGTGCGGGTGCTGGCGAGGCGCCTGGCCGCCTGAGGGCGGACGTCCGCTCACCCCACCCCGGATCGGCGTAGGAACGTCCGGAGCGCGCTCATCCGTCCCACCGGTCGAGCCAGGGCGGCGTCGAGGCCCTCCGCCGAGCCCACGAGGTGCACGCCGACCCGGGCCCGGGTCACGCCGGTGTAGATCAGCTCGCGCGTCTCGATGGGCGAGCGGCGCTCGGCGAGCACCAGGGCGACCCTGGCGAACTGGCTGCCCTGACTCTTGTGGACGGTCAGCGCGAAGGCGGGCATCCAGGGCGGGAGCCGCTCGATCCGCACGCGCTGGATTTCCGACTGGCCACGTGGAAACACCAGCTCGACGCCGCCCGACGATGCGGGGACGACCAGCCCGATGTCCCCGTTGAACAGCCCGACGTCGTAGGCATTTTCGGTGATCAGCACCGGGAGACCGACCCACAGTCCGCCGCGAGCGGGCAGGGAGGTTCGGCCGTGAGCGCGAGCCCACGCACGGGTCGCCGCGTCGCGTACCCGCTGGGAGACCGCGCGATTGATGCCCGCCACGCCACGGGGCCCCGCCCGGTGGGTGCAGAGGATCCGGTAGCGGTCGAGGGCGTCCAGGGCCTCGCGGGCGACCGCGTCGTCGGGAACGACCCCCATGAGCTTCCCGAGGTGGCCCTCGGCGGACACGTAGGGGGCGGCGAGCTCGTCGATCAGGCTGGGCGGAGG
>CAIXRH010000095.1 GCA_903921785.1 uncultured Pseudomonadota bacterium | reverse complement strand
GGACGCCGCCGCCGACCTCGCGGCGCCCACGCTCGCGTTGGCCAGCGGCGCGGTGGCGGCGCCGATGGCGCCCGCCGCCGCGGCCGTCGCCCGAGTGGAGCTCCCGTTCTGGGCCGAGGTCGGCCCCCGCCGCGTGCAGCTCTTCGCCGGCGCGCGGGCGGAGCTGGCCGCCGGAGCCCCCGCCTGGCTCTCGGTGCCTACCGCCCTCGCGGGGTCGACGGCCGCCGTCGCCTCCGGCACCGCCACGACGGCGCTCACCGTCGCCGTCGGCCCCGACCTCCGCGCGGCCACCGTCCTCGGCGACGTCGTGCTCTCCGGAGACGGCGCCCTCCTCGTGGACGACCAGGGGGCGCTCCTGCCCACCGCCACGGTCACCGCATCGGGCGAGACCCTGTCGCTCCGCGCCGAAGCCTCGCCTTCGCGGCAGCTCGCGGAGGTGCAGACGCACGGCCTCGTCGCCCTCGACCTCGGCGCCCTGGCCGCCGCCGACACCGCCCTCGGCTGGGCGGACGTGACCCTCCACCCCGGCCGCCTCCTCGTCGGCGGCGGCGTGAGCCGCGGGTTCGCCGCGGACGACCTCCTCTCCGGCGCCGCCCGCCTCGGCTACGACGACGGCTGCTCCAGCCTCGTGCTCACCGCCGCGTTCTCCCCCGACCGCGCGCTCCCCGACTTCGGCGCGCAGCTGGTGCTGCGGAAGTAGCCGGAGGGGTCAGGCCGATCGCATTCGATTCCGGGTCGGGATCGTCCCCCGCGGGACCGATCGTCCCCGGCGCTCGTCGCGGCGCGTCGAAGAATACAAACGCGATCGGCCTGACCCCGGCTCCCGGCTCCGCGGCGCGCCGCCGACGCCGGTCCTGGCTCGCGAGGGTGGGGGAGGGCCGGGAGGGGGAACCGCCGCTCGTCTACCTGCCCCCGGCCGCCGGCCCTGGCTGGTTGGGGTCTTGACCGAGGCCGCTGGCGGGCAGGGCGCCGCCGATCGCGTCGAGCACTCCGCCTGTCTCCCGCCGCTCGAGCGACTCGGTGCCCGCGGCGTGCTCCCGCGTCGCGGCGCAGAGCTCCGGCCGCGCGGCGACCTGGCGAAGCCCCTCCGCGCAGGCCTCGCCGTAGGCCTCGGGGCACGGAGACGGCGGGTGCGCACACCCCAGCATGTGCCCGAGCGCCTTGTCGCGGCGCTCGGCGAAGGGAGAAGGGAGCTCCCGAACCTCGGCGATGGTCGCGGCGCTGGGGGCGGAGACCACCCAACGGGCGTAGGCGTGCGTCGCGCAGTCGGGCGCGAGCGTCCCGGCCCAGGCCGTGCAGGAAGAGACCTGCAGCACCACGTCGTCGTCGGGGAGGGCGTCGAGCACCCGCAGGGCGCACTCGTCACCGGCGCAGAACGCGAGGAGGTCGCTCCGGGGCGTGTCGTGGTGTCGGAGCTGGCTCTCCACCCAGAGGAGCCGGCACCCGGGCTCGTCGTCGGGGTCGGCGTCGCACCGGGTGGCGGCTTCGTCCGCCGTGGCGGCGTCGCGCGCCCAGCGGGCGATACAGGCGGAGCGGGCGTCTCCGGAGTAGTCGTCGCAAGGCGTGGGGGTATGACAGCCCCAAAGCGCTACGAGGAGAACGATCACCGGTGTTCGACGTCGAGGTGCCCGGCCTGCACCTGGTAACGGCACTTGCCCTCCAGCCCGCCGGCGAGGGGGCAGATCTCGGTCGCCACCACCGGGGCGAGCCGTCCGCGGTTCGCTTCCGCCCAGGCCACGATCGCCGCGCCGCTGATGAGCGGGTCGTGGATCTCGCCGGCGAGCTTCGCGACCCGAGTCGTGTCGCCGGAGGGGACACGCACCAGCTCGGCGGCGTAACATTCGTCCTGATCGCGGAGCTCCGGGCGGTCCGCGCAGGTCCGCGGGGCGAAGACCTTCCAGCTCCCGAGCGCGATCAGGCCGAGGGCGAGGGCGAGGACGACCAGCGGGAGCCAGCGGGGGAGCTCCGCGCCAGCGCGACGGGGAGCGTTGGACACGCCGCGTCTGTAACGGCGGGGACGCGGCGCCCACGGCATTGTTGCGAGAGGAGCGCACCGGCGCGAGTACACGACGTAGTCAGGCTTCTGTGAAGGCCGGCGCGGAGCGCGGCGGAGCACGTCAGCGTCGCGTCATCCGCGGGACGCGCGACCTCAGCGCACCGTGCACGTTCCGGGATCGTCGTACCCGTCGCTCGAACCGCCGTAGTTACACGAGTCGCCGCCGAGGTCGCACAGCGTCCAGGTCAGGCCGTTGTCGGCGGAGGCCCGGGCGGTGTAGTCGAAGGTCTCGATCTCGGTGGGCGCCATGAAGGTGCCCATGTACTCGTCGTTGGCCTTGTCGCCCGAGGTGAGGCCGTCCTTGTCGGCGTTGTAGGCCATGGGCGCCCAGGTCCACGAGCTCTCGGTGGTGGGGTCGGTGCCGGCGTCGCCCACGCCGATCTCCATCCGGATCCCCGCGCCCTGCCCCGTGCCCTGGGTGACGCCGCCTTGGTAGATCCAGGCGTACACCGGCTCAGACTCCGTGCCGGCGGCGACCTCCATCGCGCACGGCCACTGGGTGTGGCAGTAGTCCACCGCCACCTCCTCGCTCGGCGGGGTGACCTCCAGGCTGCCGTAGCCGCCGCCGGCGGCGGTGCAGACCGTCCAGTCGCCGTGGTCCACCCGGAAGCGGAGGGTGTAGGCGAAGGTGCCGGGGTCGTCTGGGTAGAGCACGCCCGAGTACTGGTCGGCGGGGTCCACCGAGCCGACGTAGAGCGCGGTGGACCAGGCCCAGGTGGAGGGATCGGCGTCGGCCGGCCCGAAGCCCACGGCGGCCTCGATGCCGGGAGCCTGGCCCTCGCCCTCCGTGCGCCCGCTGACCACCACGCTGCCGAGCACCGGATCCGTGCTGTCCTCGGCGACCACGCTCAGGGACATCGGCTCGTCGAGCGTGCAGGAGGTGATCGTCGCGGTCGGCTCGCCCGTGTCTTCGCCGGTGTCCGGGTCATCGGCCAGGTACGTGAACGTCGCGGACGCCGACGCTTCGCCTTCGGTGACCACCAGCTCCGTCTCGCCCACCGGACCCGCCGGCGTGGAGCAGTAGAGCTCGGCAGACGAGAGGAACGTCAGCTCCGCACACGGGGCGCCGCCCACGGTCACCTCGCTGGCGCTGGTGAACCCGCTCCCGGACACGCGCACGAACGTTCCCCCCGCCGCGACGCCCTCCGCGGGGTCGAGCGAGGTGAGGACGAGCCCCTCCGACCCCGAGTCCTCCCCCGGAGTGGGGTGGCGGATGATGTCCCCGCCACAGCCGACGATGAGCGCGAGCAACATGGGAAGAGCATAGCCGGCTCGCGCGGGGTTAGCGTAGACGCGCCATGTTGCTCGCGCTCCTCCTTGCGTGTCCGCCTCCGACCGACACCGCCGTTCCCGAGCAGGGCTCCCTGCCGGATGGCGTCGTCGGTGAGTTCACCTGCAACGGCCCCGCGGGCACCTACGACGAAGGCTCGCCCGCCTACGTGGAGGCCAGCACCGACTGGGGGCTCGACGGGATCACCGCCTCGAACATGATCACGGTCGACCTCGACGGCGACGGCTACCCTGACTTGCTGGTCAACGAAGCCGACGGCGAGAAGCGCGACGACCCCGCCGGTGGGGTGTATTCCCACCGCGTGCTGATGAACCGGGCGTCGGGTGATCGGCGGGTCTTCGTGGACGAGACGGACGCGAGCGGGCTCCTCGTCGGGGAGGACGGCGCGCCGGGGAGCGGGCACGGCACCTACGTCGCCGGCGACGTCGACGGCGACGGCGATCTCGACCTGTTCGCCGGCCGCAACCACAACGCGACTGTGGACGACACCACCGGCGAACGCGACGCGATCTTCCTCAACGACGGCGCTGGGCACTTCTCCCGGGTGGCGGCGAGCGGCGTCGGCGACGACCTCAAGGCGACCGTGTCCGCCTCGTTCACCGACTTCAACGCCGACGGCAAGCTCGACCTCTGGGTCGTCGGCTGGTACTCGGAGTACGGGGCCGGCATGGACTCGAGCCCCCCCGCGCTGTTCGAGGGCAACGGCGACGGCACCTTCGTGAACGTCACAAACCAAACCGCGATGGACCTCAAGCCGACGCGCACGTACGACCACTGGATCGATCGGGGGCATCGGCGCCCGGGCTACGGCGCCACCGCCTGCGACGTGGACGCCGACGGCTCCCCCGAGCTCATCCAGTCCTCCTACGCCCGCACCTGGAACCTGATGTTCACCAAGGGCCGCGGCGACTGGGAGGAGGTCGGGGAGTCTGCCGGGATGGACGCCGACGACAACCTCGACTATTCCGACAACTACTGGTACGCATGCTACTGTGAAACACATGGCTGCGACCCGGAGCCGACGGTCAGCTGCGGCGGTTCGTTCCCCGACAATTACTGGACGCCCGGGTACGACGATCATCCGTCCCGCCTCGGGGGAAACACCTTCACCACCGTCTGCGCCGACATCGACAACGACGGCGACCTCGACCTCTACCACACCGAGATCCACCACCTCTGGGCCGGTCAGAGCGGCGACGGCAGCCAGCTTTTGCTCAACGACGGCAGCGGGCACTTCGAGCGGGCCGACAGCGCGGAGAACGGCCTGGAGCGGGTCCACTCGAAGTTCGAAGACTGGAACGAAGGCGACCTGTTCAGCGCCTTCTTCGACTACGACGCCGACGGCTGGAAGGACATCCTCCTCGTGGAGTCCGACTACCCGGACGACCACCTCTACGCCTGGCACAACGAGGGCGACGGCACGTTCACCGAGGTGAGCGACACCACCGGCTTGAACCAGCCCTGGCCGCACGGCGCCGCGATCGCCGACTTCGACCGCGACGGCGACCTCGACGTGGTCACCGGCTCGTCCCACGCCCGCTCCGGCTCCCCGTGGACGGAGAACACCCTCCACCTCTACGAGAACCGCCTCGGCGGCAACCTGCTGCGCATCGCCGGCCTCCCCGTCGGCACCCGCGTGGACGTGGAAGCGGGCGGGATGACCCAGACCTTCGAGGTGTCTGGCGGCTACGGCGTCACCGGGCAGCAGCACGAGGTCGCCGTGTACGTCGGGCTGGGCGACGCCTGCTCGGTCGACGATGTGAGCATCACCCCCCTCAGCGGGGAAACCACCCACAGCGGCTCGCTGTCCGGGTCTTGAGGAGCACCACCGCATGTTGATCGCACTGTTCTCGCTCTCCACGGCCTGGGCCGGCTCGCTCACCCTCGGCACCGGCACGGTGGTGGTGGTGACCGACCTCGGCTCGAGCGACCCCAACAAGGCCGAACGCGGCGCGCTCATCGGCGAGGTCTGCGCCGTCGGCAAGACCCCCCTGGTCTCCACCGGCGATGGCTGGTGGAAGGGCTCGTTGGCCTGCGCCAACGGGGTGGTCTACTCCACCTCGGCGGTGCAGGTCGCGGTGCCCGGCACCACGGCGCAGCCGCGCTCGGTGTCGGCCACGGCCATCGCCAGCCAGATCGACAAGACCATCAAGTTCGACGCGTCGGCCACCCCGGCGGTCTCGACGGTGGTCGCGGCGCCGCCGCCGCCGGCCCCCACGGTGGCGCCATCGGAGTCGTTGCGGCGCGTGGTGCGCCCCGGTGAGGCGGTCCGCATCGTCGCACTCTCCCCGGAGGACGCGTACTACTCGGACCGCGAAGGCATCGTCGGCAAGACCTGCTACCCGACCGACGAGATGTCCTACAACGACGATGGTTGGCACGGCGGCCCGATGAGCTGCTGGGACGGGGACACCTACTATTTCTACAAGGTTGGCCTCGCGCCCGACCCCACCCACTCCAACCAGGACATCGGCGCCGGCGACCAGGGCGGAGTGATGGGCGGCGTCCTCGGCGGGGTGCTCGGGGGCTACGACAACGGCGGGGACACCGCCGCGGCCGGCGGGTACGACGAAGGTACCAAGGTCATCATCCGGGACGTTGCGCCGGACGACGCGTTCTTCGCCGATCGTTCGACCCTGGTCGGCAAGAAGTGCAAGGTCACCGGAGACCTGCACCCCCAGGGCCAGGGCGGCTGGTACGGAGGCGGGCTCACCTGCAAGAAGAACTACTACTACTTCTACAAGGTGAAGGTCGACGCCGAGTGAGGTCCGGTCGGCGCGGCGACTCCGACACCTGACGGATGCGGGTGTCGGCCCGATTGGTCGTCGCGGGCGGACTCCCGCGATACCGAGCGTGGATGTTGCCCGCCTTCGCCGCACTCCTCCTCTCGCATGCGCTGGCCGCCGACCCGCTGCCCGTGCTCGATGGCGCTCCGCTCAAGACGGGAGCGTCGTCCCCCAACGACGCCGCCGTCGTGATCGGCATCGAGGACTACCTCCGGGTGGCCGACGTGCCCGGCGCGGGCGCCGACGCGAAGCTCGTTCGTGATTTCCTGGTGTACACCCGGGGACTTCAGCCCGGAAAGATCCGGCTGCTCACCGCGGGCGCGTCGCGAGAGGTGATCCTCGGCGCGCTCCAGGACATGGCTCACCAGGTGGGTTCGGGCGGCACGTTGTGGTTCTACTTCGCGGGCCACGGCGGCGCGTCCCCGAGCGGCGATCGCCTCCTCCTGGGCGACGACGTGCCCACCGCCCCCGAGGCGCTCATCGCCCGCTCGGTCACGGTGGCCGAGATCCGCAAGATCGGCCTCGGCAGCGGCGGCCAGCTGATGATGGTGATCGACGCCTGCTACAACGGCAGCACGCGCCAGGGCGGAAGCGTGCTCGAAGGCGGCACCCGATTCGTGGTGCCTTCGGCCGCGATCACCCAGGTCAAGGGCGTCGCCGAGTGGAACGCCGCGGGCCCGCAAGAGCTGGCCCGCCCCCTCCCGGGGACCGGACACGGCGCGTTCACGTACTTCTGGGTCGGCGCCGGCCGCGGCTGGGCCGACGGGCAGCTCGACGGGAAGAAGGACGGCAACATCACCGCCGAGGAGGCGCAGGAGTACATCGCCCAGTCGCTCTCGGCCTCGGGCATCACCCAGCAGAATCCTCAGCTCATCGTGGACTCCGCCAAGGGGTGGACGCTGGTGAAGGGCGCGAAGGAGACCGGACCGGACCTGCGCATGGTCGTCACCGTGGCGCCCACGCCGGAGCCCGAGCCCATCGCGGTGGTCGGACAGGCGAACACCAACGTGAACGGGACAGACTTCGCGAGCCTCGCCGCCGCCGCCGCCCGCGCGGATGCGGACGCCCGCGCCGCCGCCGATCGCGCCGAGAAGGCCAAGGCCGCCCTCGAAGGCGAGCGCACCAAGCGCCTGGAAGACGCGCGGACCAAGCTCCTCGCCAAGGCCGAAGGCGACTGGTCCACGGTGAAGCCGCTGCTCAGCGGGGCCGGTCCGGCCACCCGCAAGGTGGTCGAGACCTACATCGCGACCTACGGCGACGCCACGGTGACCGTGGACGACACCGCGATCGTCGTTCCGGTGCCCCAGGTGGCGGAGGCGACGGCGTGGATCGACAAGCAGGATCGCGTCGCGTTCACCAGCAGCCGCACCACCACCTCGAGCAGCAGCCGGGTCTTCGGGCCCATCCCCGACGGCACGCGGGTGCGCATCGACGACATCTCCTCCGAGGACGCCTACTACTCCTCCCGGGAAGGGATGATCGGGCTGAACTGCCGCACCTCCGGCGAGACCAACCACAACGGCGATGGGTGGCAGGGCGGACCGGTGTCCTGCGACAACGGCAGCTCCTACTACTTCTACAAGGCGGCGCTCGTGCCGCTCTCGGGCAGCGCCCCCGCGCCGGCGCCGAAGGCCGCCCCGGTGGCGGCCTCGGGCTCCGGCACGCTGGAGTACGACCTCTCGTCCGGCACCCGCGTGCGCATCTCCGGGCTCTCCCCGGAGGACGCGTACTACCCGGGGGATGAGCTCATCGGACTGGTCTGCACCGCGGGCGACGGGATGACCCACCACGGCGGCGGGTACCACGGCGGCCCGATGACCTGCGACAACGGCGAGGGCTACTACTTCTACAAGGTGGAGCTCACGTCCGCGAGCCGCGCCGTCGGCGCGGGCGGCGCCACCGCGCAGGACCTTGGCGACAAGGTCGCCGAAGGCACGACCGTCACCGTCGTCGATCTCCACAGCGACGACGCCTTCTACGGCGACCGCGCCACGCTCATCGGTCAGGTCTGCTCGGTCGAAGGCGACCTCCACCGCAACGACGGCAAGTGGTACGGCGGCGGCCTCACCTGCCCCGACGGGTACAAGTACTTCTACAAGGTGGCCGTCGCGAGCGGCGGCGCCGCCTACAAGCCGGCGCCGGTCGCGGCCGCGCCGGCCAGCGGCTCGCTGCCCTCCGGCACGCGGGTCACGATCACCGACCTCTCGAGCGAGGACGCGTACTACGGGGACCGCTCCGAGATCATCGGCAAGAGCTGCACCACCTCCGACGCCACCAGCGACAACGGCGGCGGCTGGCAGGGCGGGCCGGTGACCTGCGACGACGGGTCGAGCTACTACTTCTACAAGGCGGCGCTCTCCACGGGGGGCGGGTACGCGGCGGCGCCCGCCGCCACCGGCACCGGCCAGGACCTCGGCGAGAAGGTGAAGGACGGGGTGAAGCTCCGCATCGTCGACCTCGGCAGCGACGATCTCTACTTCGACACCCGCGACGCCTTCATCGGCAAGTCCTGCACCGTGACCGGCGACCTCCATCGCAACGACGGGCTGTACTACGGCGGCGGCCTCACCTGCGAGGGCGACTACTGGTACTTCGCGGCCGTGCAGGTCGAACGCCGGTAGCGCGGTTGTGACGTTCCGGCGCGCGGCGGTCGACGTCGCGGTCCTCAGCCTGGCGATCGTGGCGGCCACCTGGCCGTGGGCGGCGTCCTTCGGCTCCGCCACCTTCGCCGCCAGCGAACCCAGCACGCTGACCCACTTCCACCTGTACCTCCAGGAATGGACCGTGCAGGTGCTCCGCCAGGGCGGCAGTTGGTGGGACCCCCCGTTCTTCGCGCCGTTCTCGGGGGTGATGGCGTGGTCGGAGCCGCAGCCGCTCGCGGGGGCGCTCGCCGCGCTCCTCTCCGTTGGCGTGGGCAGCCTCCTCGCCTACAACCTGATCCTCTACGCGTGGCTCCTGGGGATGGGGCTCGCCGGGCGGTGGGTCGCGGCGCAGTCCGGCGCCGGCCGGGCGGAGGCGCTGCTCGCGGGCGCCTGGCTCGCCGCGGGGCCCTACACGCTCCAGCAGGGCGGCGCGCCGCACCTCGTGGCGTTGGGGTTCCCGTTCGCGGCGCTCGGCTGCGTCTTCGCGTGGATGCGGGAGCCGAAGGTCCGCTGGAGCTGGCTCGCCGCGGCGGCGGTCGTGGCCACTGGCCTCAGCGGCGCCAAGAACCTGCTTTTCCTGGCGCTGGTGCTCCCGGTGGCGGCGCTCGGCTGGTTCGCGCTGGACGGCCGC
>CAIXRH010000094.1 GCA_903921785.1 uncultured Pseudomonadota bacterium | reverse complement strand
TCCCGGCCGCCTTGGCGCCGGCCGTGGCCGCTGCGGCGGTGGCGGCGGCCTTCGCGGCCAGAGGGCGTCCGGCGCGCAGGTCGGCCTGGGCCTCCACCGCCGCGAGCGCGCCCGCGCCGTCGGGGTTCTTCGCCTCGTCGGCCACCTTGCGCAGCTCCCCGGCCACCTTGGCGGCGGCCTCGGCCTTCCAGGCGGAGATCGCGAAGGGGAGCCCGAGGTCGAGCGCCTGCGCCGCCCCGGCGGCGTCCTGGGACTTGGCGGCTTCGCGGGCGACGGCTTCAGCGGCGCTCCACGCGGCATCGGGATCGGCGGCGGTCTGGAGCACGAGCGGGAGGGCGAGCAGGTGGGGCAGGCCCGCGGGGGCCTTGGCCGCCTCGGCGGCCGCGCCAGCGAGGTCGTTGCGGGCCAGCTTCAGCTCCGCGCGGACGAGCGCCACGCGCCAGCCGGGCAGCGCATCGACCGCGGGGTCGACGACCGCCTTCGGGTCGGCCTGGGCGGCCAGGAGCAGACTCACCGTGGGGTCCACCCCCTCGGGGACGGGCGCGCCGAGCTTCACCGCGCCGGCGATGAGCGCGGCGGCGTCGCCCGGGGCGACGGTGGCGAGCGCCCGAGCGGCGACCAGCGCGTCGGCGGGGCGCTTCGCGAGCAGGGCCAGGGAGCCCCGGAGCGCGTGGTGACGGTCCGCCCGACCGCCGATCGCCTGATCGGCGGAGAGCCGGTCCACGAGGCCGGCGGCGTCGTTCGCGCGGAGCGCGGCGAGCTCCAGGAAGTCCCAGGTGGCGTCGTCCTCCGGGTGCGTGGCCAGCCAGGCCTCCGCGAGCTTCAAGGCCCCCGCGGCGTCTCCCTTCGCGAGGGCGGCCCGCGCCCCGTCGAGGTCTTCCTTGGGCTTCGGCGGCTCGGGCGCCTTGGTGACGACAGGCTTCGCCGCTTCGTCGGGGTGGTTGCTCGAGCACCCAACGACCAGCAACGTATAGAGCAGGGGCAGCATCGATCGGTCCAGGAGGCCGCCGAGGCTACCACAAGCCGCCCGCCGTGGGTACCCGACGGCGAGACCCTACCGGCAACTCCGGCTTCCACCTGCGAAACAGCTATACGTGCGCGGCCCCGCGAGGGTGACGAGGGTCATCACCGTGGCGGCGTCGGACTTCCCAACGACGCGGCAGTTGCCCTTCACCGCCTCGTCGATGGTGACGCTCGGGCCCGTGCCGGCGCCCTGCATACACTTCACCTCGAGGCTCATCCCGGCGTCGGCGGCGGTGAAGGTGACCTTGAACGGCCCGGTGACCTCAGGGGCCGGCGGGGCGGCTGGGGCGGCAGCGGGCGCGGCTGGGGTGGCCGTGGACGCCGGCGTGGCGGGGGTCGGTGCTTTCTCAGGCGGCGTGGACGAAGGCTTCGCCCCGATTCGGACGGGGTCGTCCGCCGTCTTGGCCGGCGCCGCCGGGCTCTTGGCGGGGTCGGCCTTGGGGGGCGGCGCGGCCGGGGCTTTCGCCGGCTCCGCCTTCGCGGGGGCGGCGGCCACCGTCGCGGGTGCGGCCTTGGCAGGTTCGGGGGCCGGCTTCGGCGGCTCGACCTTCACCGATTCGGGCTTCGGCGCCTCCGCCTCCGGCGCGGGCTCAGGGACCGGCGCGGGCTCAGGGACCGGCGCCGCCGCCGGCGTCGGCGGCGCGATGGGCTCCTCCCCAACCACGTCGCCCAGCGTGGAGACCGGCTCGGTGACGGGGGCATCGTCCTGGGAGAAATACCAACCGGCAACGCCGAGCACGGCCGCCGTGCCGAGCACGAAGGCGACCGTGAGCACCCCGAGCACCATCGGGACCAGCGTACGGGACTGCCTGGGCGGCTCCTCGTCGACCGCGCTGTGCGTCGGCACCGCTGCGGGCGCGGGACCGATGGAGGGCGAACGGTGAAGCGGAATGACCAGCGGGTCGGGCGCCGGAGCCACCGGCGCCTCTTCCCGGGGCAAGGCTCGCGCGACGACCGTCTTCTCTGACTCGTCATCCCCCGACTCCGGGAGCGCGACCAACGGCGCGGCGGGAAGCCCGGGGGCGTTTCCGACCGAGCCGAGCGTGGGGCCGAGCGCGGGGCCGGAGGCCGAGCTCGCTGCGCCGACCGCGGGGCCGCCCGTCAGGCGCTGCGGCACCGGCCGCGGAGAGGCGACGCTCGGACCGGCCGACGATCCCCGCGGACCCGGGAGGCCGAAGGCGGGACCGCCGGGGCGCTCGGCAACCGTCGGCGCGGCGGGGCTGGGCGCGACCGCCGGCGGCTCGACGGGAACGGGACGGGTTTCGCCCGCGGGAGAGAGGCTCGCGCGCGCCGCCGGGGTGGGCCGCGGCTCGACCGCCGGGACCGTCCATGGGGAAGCGCCCGTGCTCACCGGGACGACGGGCGGGGAGCTGTCCCGGCCGAAGCCGGCGACGCCGAGGACGGTGGGCTCCGGGTCCTCCATCGTCGGCCCGTCCGCGAGCGGGAGCTCGGGCAGGGGCGGCGCGAGGGGCGGCGTCGGCAGGGAGGTCTGGTCGGCGGGCGCGAGGGTACGCGAGGGGCCGGAACGCGGCGCCGCGCGGCGTTGGACCGCCGGAATCGTCCCCGGGGCCCACGCGCGAAGCCCTGGCGTGGGGAGCTGCACCGCGAGGTCCCGCAACATCCGGCCGAAGGCGCCGGGCGTGCCGCGGGCCTCGGTGTCGTGGGCCAGCGCTTGCCGCACGGCCTGCACCAGGAGGTCCCCGGGCGTGTCCCCGGGGCGGGCCAGGAGCTTGAGCACCACCCGCCGGAGCATCGCCTCGTGCCGGTTGGCGTCCGTCGAGCCCTCTTGGGGGCTCTCGCCGGTGAGGAGCTCGACAAGGAGCGCCCCGACCATCCAGGTGGCGGCCTGCCAGCCGCCCGGGCCCTCAGGCGCGGCGTAGCCGACGGCGGCGCCGGGCCAGCTCTCTCCCAGGTGCAAAACCTGGATGCCCGCGAGCTTCACGCGCCCCGACGTGTCGACCAGCACCTCGCCCGGGGTGGGAGAGCCGTGGATGAGGCGGCGCTCTCCGTCGGTGATCTTCCACGTTTCATCCAGCGCGATCGCCACCGCGGACGCGACCTCCACCGCGACGCGGGACGGCAGGACCTGCCCGCGGGCCTTGAGCGCCGCGACGACGTGCTGCATCCCGACACAGTCGAAGTTTTCGTGGACCAGGGCCAGCTGACCGCCCACGCCGCTGGTCTGCTCCACGCGGAGCACGTTCTCGTGCTGAAGTCGGGCGAGGAGGCGACCATCCTCGCGCAGAACGGCGAGGGACGCCTCGTCCGCCGGGGCGCCTTCGAGCACGCGCACGAGCACGAGCGACTCGGAGCCGTTGGCCCGCTGGAGTCGTCCTTGGCGCACAAACGGCGCCCAAGCTTCATAAACGCCGGTGAGTTTGAGTGTCGCCCTGGCCACGTCGGAGGTACCCCCGTCCCTTTAGCACACAATCCGTCTCGCCACCCGCGGGGGACGCGGGCGCGACGCCGCTCAACACCCCGCGCCTTGATACCGTTCCCTGTGCAGTCCTCCGAGCCCGTCCGCGCCGCCATCCTCCGCGAAGCCCTTCACCATGCGGGCGCCGTAGCCCTCGAACACTGGTCGGCCGCCCTCGCGGTGCAGACCAAGGCCGATGGAACGCCCGTCACGGCGGCCGATCTCGCCGCCGAGGCGGTGCTGGTCCAGGCGCTCTCCGACTCGTTCCCGGGCGACGCCATCGTCACCGAAGAGAGCGGCGGGCTCCGCGGTGAAGGCGCGTGGTGGGCCGTGGACCCGATCGACGGCACCTCCAGCTACGTCGAGGGCCTGGCCCACTGGGGCCCCACCGTCGCGCGGATGGTCTGGCGGGAGGGTCGGCTCACCGTGGACTGCGGTGGGCTCTACCTCCCGCGCCTCGCCGAGCTCTACCACTTCGAGGCCGGTCCGGACGGCGGGGCGTGGTTCAACGGGCGCCCGATGACGCCTTTCGCGGAGCGGACGGCCCCGAAGACGGTGTACCTCCCGTCGAAGTTCCACCGGCACTTCCGCCTTCGGTACCCCGGGAAGTCGCGATGTATCGGGGGGAGCGCCGCACACCTCGCGTTGGTGGCCCGGGGGGCGGCCGAAGCCGCGATCGTCGCCCCCGGGTGGTCGCTGTGGGATACCGCGCTGGGGCTCGCCTTGATAGCGGGGCTCGGGGGCAGGGTGGCGAGCCTGCAATCCGGCGCGCCGTTCGACCCCTTCGCCCACGAAGGCGAGCCCTTCGTGGCGGGTACCCCCGAGGCCGTGGCGGCGCTCACGCGCCCCGAGGCCATCACTCCCCTCTCCGAGGAAGCATGAGCACGGACCCCGACGAACTCGAAGAAAACGAAGAGTCCGGCGGCGACGAGGGCGAGGTGCTCGACGAGTCGGGAAACATCCTCGATCCCCTCGGGAATGAGGTCAAACGCCCGATCCCCAAGCTCCCGGCGCTCTCCCGCGGCACGCACACGCTCGCGGGCGGCGGCGACCTGCTCACCCACTACCTCCAGGAGATCCGCAGGTACGCCCTGCTCGATCCAGAGGAAGAGAAGAAGGTCGCGCTCCAGTACTACGACACGGGCGACGCCGCCTCGGCCGAGCGGCTGGTCACCGCGAACCTCCGCCTCGTGGTGAAGATCGCGTTCCAATACCATCGCCAGTGGGCCAACGTGCTCGACCTCATCCAGGAGGGCAACGTCGGCCTCGTGGAGGCGCTCAGCCGCTTCGATCCCTACCGCGGCATCCGGTTCAGCTCGTATGCCCAGTACTGGATCCGTGCGATGATCCTGCGCTTCCTGATGGACAACTTCCGGCTCGTGCGGCTGGGTTCCACCCGGAACGGGCGCAAGCTGTTCTTCCAGCTCCAGAAGGAGCGGCAGCGCCTGCTCTCCGAGGGCCAGCCCGCCACGTCGAAGGCGCTCGCCGAGCGGCTTGAGGTGCCGGAGTCCGAGGTCATCGCGGTGGACCAGCACATGCGCGCCCCCGCCATGTCGCTCACCACGCCGGTGGCCGGAGAGGAGGGGCGCCCGTTGCAGGACGTGGTGCCCGACGAGGAGAACCTCGACCCCGAACGCCGCGTCGCCGGCTCGCAGCTCGGTGAGCTCGTCCAGAGCAAGCTCCGCCAGTTCGAGGCCAACCTCGAAGACGAGCGCGAACGTGCCATCTGGCGCGAGCGGCTGATGACGCACGACCCGGCGAGCCTCGCCGACATCGGGGACCGGTACCAGGTGAGCAAGGAGCGCATCCGCCAGATTGAAGCCCGCATCAAGTCGCGGCTCAAGAGTTTCCTCCAGCAGGAGCTCGGGGACGAGATGGACTTCGAGTTCGAGGTCCCGGGGGAGTGAGCCGATGAGCCGCCTTGCTGGGCTCGCACCGCTTCGGGCACGGGTCGCCGCCGCCTTCCGCGCGCGCCTGCTCGGCGTCACGGCGTCATCCACTGCGCCCGCCGAGCCGATCGCCGGCCCGATGGGGCCGGCGGCGTGGCTCCCGCCAGAGGTCACCCCCGGCACGGCGGCGGGCCCGGAGGTCGCCGCGCCGCGCGTCCCGGACCGTTGGGGGACCGCGGACCGGGGCGCGCACACCCTCGCCTGGTTCGCCGAGCTCGCCCGCCGTCACGCCGCGGGGGATGCCACCGCCGCGCCCCGCGCCGTCTCCGCCCTCGGCGCGTGGCTCCGCCACGACATCCCGGGGAAGGGCCCGGGCTGGGAGCACCCGTTCGACGCCGCGATCCGGCTGGTCCACCTCGCGGCCGGCTTCGCCTGGCTCGGCCCCGCCGCGCCGGAGCCGCTCCGCGCGCACGCCGCCGGCAGCGCAGCATGGCACATCGCAGAGCTCCGCGGCCGGCTCCCGCTCGGCCGCGGCGACGGCCACCGGCGCGTCGCCCACCTCGTGGGCGTCTTCGTCGGGGCGCTCACATTTCCCGCCATCCCGGGCGCGCGCGAAGCCTGGTCGGAGGCGGCGAGCGGCCTCGGGCCGGCGTTCGAGGCCCTCGTCCTGCCGGACGGCGGGGATGCCGGCGGCGCGCCGCGCTGGCTCGAACGCTCCGCCTGGCTCGGCGCGTTCGCGTTGGCGGTCGGCCGCGTCAACGGCGTCGCGCTCCCCCGTTCCGCCACCTCCGGCTGGGTCGGCGCAGCGCGCTTCCTCGACCGGCTCGCCGGCGACATCGGCACCCTCCCCCCGCTGGGCGAGGCACCGCCTCTGCCGATGCTCGGCGAGGGCCCTGGTCTCCCGGCCGTGCTGCGCACCCTCGCCGCCCACTGGCGCCTCGACGCGCCCGAGGCCACGCCGCCGGACGACCCACGTCTCCGATGGTTCGGCGCCGCCCACCTCGCCGTCCCCACGGCCGGCCCCACCGGACCGGCGCTCGGCACGCATGTGCGCGAATCGGGCGCGCCGCGCGCTGCGTCACGCGCCACGCCGTGGTGGTCGATGTGGACCTTCCACGAGGACGGCCTCGCCATCGCCGCGGCGAGCGCGAAGGGCGAGCCGCTCCGGGTGATTGTGCACGCGCAATCGCGGAGCGAGGGCCCGTTCGCGCACCCCGCGCCGATGCAGCTCCTCGTCGACCTCGGGGCACGTCCCCTGCTGGTCGATCCGGGCGCCGGAACGCCCGCTCGCGCCGCCCACGACGGGCTCGTGCTCCGCGGCCGCGAGCCCACGAACCCGCGCCTGGACGTCGCCCGGGTGGACGGCAAGAAGGCCCGCCTGGAAGGCGGGGCCTCGCTCGGCGGCAACGCCCACTGGCACCGGGAGGTGCGGCTCGACCAGCTCCGCATCCGCGTCACCGACCGGCTGGAGGCCACGGGCGGCGAAGTGTCGCTGCGCTGGAGTCATGGCCCCGACTGGGAGGTCAGCGGCGACGGTCGCGAGTGGACGCTCCGATCGGGGCCGTTCACCGTGGCGGTGGAGCTCCCGCTCGGCCTCGCATGGCGCCACGAAGGCGGCGCCTGGCTGGGCGAAGGGGCGCTTCCGGCGGGCGGAGAGCTGCGGACGAACTTCGAGGTGCGCTGAGCGCCGCGAGGCGCCGCGCTTCCCTACATCACGCCCGCGTACGTCTCGCTGATCACCTTCTGACCGCCGCCCGAGCGGCAGAAGTCGATGAAGCCCTTGGACGGGCCGGTCGGCGCGCCGACGGTGATCGCGTTGAGCGGGCGGAGCAGCGGGTACTTCTGGGTGGTGACGGAGGCCGCGTCGGGCGCCACGCCATCGAGCGAGAGCCGCTTGGCGCCGCTGGTGTTGTCCTTGTTGTTCAGCCCGGCGAGGCTCACGAAGCCGAGGCCACCCGCGTCGGACTTCAGGGTGGCGAGCACCTCCTTCTCCTTCTCCACGAGCTTGGCGCTCGAGGGGAACTTGCCGGCGAGACCAAAGTACTCGTCGAGGATCTTGGTGGCGGTCTTCCCTTCCCCGCGGACGAAGAGGTGCACCGGGACGTCGGCGCCGCCGACGTCCTTCCAGTTGGTGACCTTGCCCGAGAGCAAGCCGGCGGCCTGCGCCTTGGTGACGTTGTCGACCTTGTTGTCGGGGCTGGTGACGAGCACCACCGCGTCGTAGGCGATCGCCGTGGCGATGAACTCGCTCTCCGAGGGCTTCAGGGCGCGGGCGATGATCGCCACGTCGGCCTTGCCTTCTTTCAGCGCGCTCAGCGATGCGCCCGCGCCATCGGCCGCGACCTCGCTCACCTTGAGCCCGCTGGCCTCCAGGAGCTTGCCGATCGGCTCGGTGATCGCCTTGGACGCGTCCGGCCCGACGACGCGGATCGCGCCCTGCTGGTCGGCGGGGAGGGGCTGGGCCTGGGCGGCCGTACCGTCGGCCCCGGGGGCGGGGGCGCCGCCCGGAGGCGCGTCGGCCGGGGGCGGAGTGGCCGGCGTGGCCCCCTCTGCGGGGGGGGCCGGCGTGGCGGCGACCTCGGCGGCGGGAGTGGCGGCCGGCTCGGCGGAGGGCGCCGGAGCGGGGGTTTCGGAGGACGCGCAGGCGAAGACCAGGGCGAGCAGCATCCGCCGCGCATAGCCGATTCGTGCGCTCCGCGCAGCCGGACCCGTCGTCGCTCGCCAGCAGCGGCATCCGCGGAGCCGCGCCGACGTCGGTCGTGGCTCGCGACGGTACTGCCGAGATGGGAGGGCAGGGCAGGATCACCGCTCCGCCGGCCGGGTTAGCCCGCCGCCCATGTCCGCCGTCGACCTCGCGGAGCGCTACGGCGCCCACAACTACCACCCGCTGCCCGTCACCCTCGTTCGCGGCGAGGGCGCCCACGTGTGGGATGAGAACGGCCGCCGCTACCTCGACATGTTGTCGGCGTACTCCGCCGTCAACCAGGGCCACCTCCACCCCCGCATCGTCGCTGCCGCGCACGCGCAGCTCGGCCGCGTCGCCCTCACCAGCCGGGCGTTCCACAACGACCAGCTCGGGCCGTTCCTGGAGCGGCTCGCGAAGCTCTCGGGGTTCGCCAAGGTGCTCCCCATGAACACGGGGGCCGAGGCGGTCGAAACCGCGCTGAAGGCCGCCCGGAAGTGGGGGCACCTGGTCAAGGGCATCCCGATGGACCAGGCGGAGATCGTGGTCGCCGAGGGCAATTTCCACGGGCGCACCACCACGATCGTGAGCTTCTCCACCGAGGAGCAGTACCGGCTCGGCTTCGGTCCGTTCACCCCCGGGTTCCCGGTGGTCCCCTACGGCGACGTGGCGGCGCTCGAAGCCGCCATCACCCCGCGAACGGCGGCGGTGCTCCTGGAGCCGATCCAGGGTGAAGGCGGGGTCATCGTGCCCCCGGCCGGCTACCTCGCCCGGGTACGGGAGCTGTGCACGAAGCACAACGTGCTCCTGATCCTCGACGAGATCCAGACCGGCCTCTGCCGCACCGGCCGCACGTGGGCGTTTGAGCACGAGGGCATCCGCCCCGACGGCCTCTGCGTCGGCAAGGCGCTCGGCGGCGGGCTCTACCCGGTGAGCGCCTTCTGCGCGGACGCCGCGGTGATGGACGTGTTCCACCCTGGCGACCACGGCTCCACCTTCGGGGGGAACCCGCTGGCGGCCGCCATCGGCAGCGCCGCGCTCGACGTGCTCGTCGACGAAGGGCTCGCCGCCCGCGCCGCCGAGCTCGGCGCCCACTTCCAGGACCGTCTCCGCTCCCTCCGTACGCCGGTCGAGGTCCGCGGCCGCGGCCTGCTGATCGGCGTACAACTCCCCACGGCGGCGCGCCCCGTGTGCGAGGCGCTCATGGAGCGGGGCATCCTCTGCAAGGACACCCACGGAACCGTAGTCCGGTTCGCACCGCCGCTCGTCGTCGATCGGGCGACGCTGGACCAAGCTATGGACGTGATCGCCGAGGTGATGCCATAGCCCGCGTCGAGTACGACTACCCCTACCGGCTCAAGCTCCTCCACGGGGACTACGCCGAGCTGCGCCTCGAGCGCCCTGGCCGGACCATCCTGTTCGATCCGGTCAGCGAGCCGACCGAGGACGACATCGTGATCCTCACCGGGCCGAACCCGTCACGGCTCCGCGGCACCGTGGAAGCACTGAAAAGGGGTCGTAAGCTCACCGTGGTGGCGCCCGACCCGATCTTCGACTTCCTCGGGAAGCAGGGCGCCGTCACCGGCGGCTCCGGCCCTCGTCAGGTGGACGATCTGAAGGTCGACGGGATGCTCTACGCCCCGGCCGCCGGCAACGCTGGCGCGCTCGGGCAGTTCCTCCAGGCCAGCGTCGCCGCTTCCCGCCCGCGCACCACGCTGCGTCGGCTCGCGGAGGCGGCGCGGATTCCGAATGCCGAACCGTGGATCGTGGAGCTCACCTTCCCGGATGGCGCCCGGCTCCTCCACCTCGACCTCTCGCTGCACCAGAAGGTGGATGAGGCCTGGGTCGCCCGCGCCGCCGCCCGCTTCGGCAACCCCGAGTGGACGATCGTGGGGATGGCCCATGGCG
Organism: uncultured Pseudomonadota bacterium; assembly: GCA_903921785.1. Classification (GTDB taxonomy): domain Bacteria; phylum Myxococcota_A; class UBA796; order UBA796; family SXON01; genus SXON01. Next base: position 16,264 of record CAIXRH010000094.1, on the reverse strand, counting down.
AAGGCGCCTCCGTCGTGCGTTGGCTGCCTCGGTTCGGACCGAACCGGGTGCTGTTCGCCGAGCTGGTCAATGGCGAGCGGAAGGAGCTGGGGCAGTCCACCGAGTTGGTCACGCCCTGGCGGGACCGGCTGGTTTCGTCCGGCGTGGAGACCCACGTCTTCGCCACCCAGACGAGCTTCCGCTTCGAGTAGGCGGTGAACCCCGCGACGGCCTACCGTTACCTCCGGGGGATCGCGCGGGGAGTGCGCCGCGGCGCGACGTTCCCGGCGGAGAGCCGCGTGGCGGCGGTGGCGGCGCCCGGCGGCTCGCGGGTCTTGTCGTCCACGGCCGGCGGGGCGAACCAGCTCACGGCGTGGGAAGTGGTCGAGCACACCTGCCCGATCGCCGGCCTGCGCGAGCCGCTCACCGTGCTGCAGCTCAGCGACGTCCACGTGCGCGGGGTGGACGCCGCGCTCGATTCGCTGTGCGCCGTGATGGCGCCGCTGCGCCCCGATCTCGTCGTGCTCACCGGCGACGTCGTCACCCGAGGGTGGTCGCGTGCCGCGGCGGACCAGTTCCTCAGCGCCATCCCGGCGGCGCCGCTCGGTCGCCACGCGATCATCGGAAACTGGGAATACTGGGCGCAGGCCGCGCCGCCCACCTGGCGGTACGTGCTCGGTCGCCACGACATCCCGCTGCTCCTCGACAGCTCCGCCGACCTCGGCCCGCTCCAGCTCGTCGGCACCGACGACGCGCTCGCGGGCACGCCCGACCTCGCGAAGGCCTTCGCGGACGTCGATCCGAAACGTCCAAGCCTGGTCCTCACCCACTCGCCCTCGCTGTTCGACCAGCTCGCGCGCCCCGGTGTCCCCCTGGTCCTCGCCGGACACACCCACGGCGGGCAGGTGGTGATTCCCAAGCTCGGGAGCTTCTTCCTGCCGCGCGGGAGCGGCGCCTACCCCTGGGGCTGGTACCGCCGGGACCCGAGCTGGCTCTTCGTGAGCCGGGGCCTCGGCTGGAGCGTGGCGCCCGTACGTTTCGGCTGCGCGCCGGAGCTGGCGCTGCTGAGGTTGGTGCCAGGGGGCTGAGGGGCGCGGAGCGCCGGATGAGGGACCTCGGAAAGCCAGAATCCAGGCCGCTTGGTCCACCTCAAATCCGAATTTCCTTCTGGGCGATTCGCGGATCCCGGTCCGCCTTGCCGACGCGCCTGCTGGATGCGAATCGCGGCGCCTCGGCGGCGCCCATCCTCGCCGCGCGCACACTCCGCCGCTGCACCGTTCCGTCGGAGAGATCGTGATGCGCTGGTAGGTCGCACCACTCCAGGCGAGTCCGTGCAGCAAGCCAAGACGGGCTTCCCGGCGCCGAGGGTAGTTCCCTTCCTTGTTCGCCGACGGTTCAGGGTGCGGCGACCAGGCGGCTGACGTCACCGGCGGCGGGCCGAGCTTGCCGAGGGCCCGTCGCCGGTGGCGGCAGGACCCAGGGCTGACGACCGCTGTTGCCGGCCCCACAAGTGCTGGACTCGCGACGTCGTGAATCCTGCCCCCCGGGCGCCGCGTCCTCGCCGGGCGAGCAGGGATCACGATCCCTCAGCATGAATGGGTTACCCGGCCCGCATGGGCGTGGCCGTCGGGATCGATCTGGGGACGAGCAACTCGTGTGTCGCCGCGATGCGCCATGGGGAGCCTGTTGTTTTCGCGGACCAGGAGGGGCGGCGCACGCAGCCCTCCATCGTGGCGTTCGGCTACGGAAAGAGCGCCGTCGTCGGGTGGCGAGCCCGCCGGCAGCTGCTCTACGCGCCGGAGAGCACCGTCATCAGCGCCAAGCGCCTCATCGGGCGCCGGCCGAACTCGGAGGAGGTGCGGCGCATGAAGGCGCAGAGCGCCTTCGGCATCACCGAGGGCGAAGGCGGCGACGTCAAGGTGCGCGTGCAAGGGAAGCTGTTCTCGCCCGCCGAGATCAGCGCGCACGTGCTGGTGCACATGAAGAAGCTCGCGGAGGCCGCGCTCGGCGAGACGGTGGACCAGGCGGTCATCACCGTCCCCGCGTACTTCAACGACAACCAGCGCCAGGCCACGCGCGACGCGGCCACCATCGCCGGGCTCGACTGCCTGCGCATCCTCAACGAGCCCACCGCCGCGGCGCTGGCCTACGGGTTCAAGCAGGGGCGCCGTCAGCACATCGCCGTGTACGACCTCGGCGGCGGCACGTTCGACATCTCCATCCTCCGCATCGACGACGACTTCTTCGAGGTCATCGCCACCGCGGGCGACACGTTCCTCGGCGGCGACGACTTCGACTATGTCGCGGCGGATGAGTTCCTCAAGCTGTTCATCAAGCAGACCGGGCTCGACGTCGCGGAGAACCGCACCGTCAAGATGAAGCTGCGGGAAGCCGCGGAGCGGGCCAAGGTCGCCCTCTCCACGGGGGACGCCGTGGAGGTGGCCGTCCCCGCGCTCTACCGCACCCCGGAGGGCAAGGAGTACGACTTCGCGGTCACCGTCGACAGGCAGACGTACGCCCACTGGGTCATGCCGCTGGTCCAGCGCACCTTCGAGGTGTGCGAAGACGCGATGAAGGCCGCGAACATGAGCACGCGGCAGATCGACCACGTGCTCCTCGTGGGCGGCATGACCCGCTTCCCCCTGGTGCGCGACTCGGTGGGCGGCTTCTTCGGTCGGCCGCCCAACGCCAGCGTCAACCCCGACGAGGTGGTCGCCATCGGCGCCGCCATCCAGGCCGACGCGCTCACCAACCAGTCCGAAGGTTCCACCTCCGTGCTGCTCGACGTCACGCCCCAATCCCTCGGGGTGCGCACGGTCGGCGGCTACTGTGAGGTCCTCATCCCGCGCAACACGGCGATCCCCACCGAGTCGACCAAGGTGTTCCACACCGCGTTCGACAACCAGGAGGAGGTGCGCATCAGCGTGTTCCAGGGCGAGAGCCGCATGGCCGAGGACAACGAGCTCCTCGGCGAGTTCGTGCTCGACGGCCTCCCCCACAAGCCCCGCGGCCAGGTGCGCGTGCGGGTCACCTTCGAGATCGACAACGACGGCATCGTGCACGTCCGCGCGGTGGACAGTGCGCTTGGTCAGGAGCGGGAAATCCGCATCGAGGCCCGCTCCGGGCTCTCGGTGGAGGAGGTCCGCTCCGCCCGCTTCGACGACATCGACTTCTAGTGGAGTAGACTCCCCTGATGGATCCCCGGCTCCGCCTACGCTACGAGATCGAGACCCTCCACGAGCTGCTCAAGGAGCTCGACTACTACCAGCTCCTCCAGGTCAAAATGGGCTGCCCCCAGGCCGACATCGACGCGGCGTTCCGCGCCGAGGGTCGTCGCCTCCACCCCGACCGCGTGGCGGCCGGCGCTCCGCCCGAGTTCCGTACCCAGGCGAACACGGTGTTCAAGGCGGTGAACGACGCCTACCGCGTGCTGCGGGACCCCGACGCCCGCTCCCACTACGACAACGAGCTCCGCGCCGGCCGCCTCCGCATGGACGAAGAAGCGCGCAAGGCCGCCGAGGCCGAAGCCGCCGCCAAGAACGACCCCACCAAGGCCGCGCGCACCGAGAAGGGCGGCAAGTTCTGGAAGCTCGCGCTCCAGTCGTTCCAGGACAAGGACTACAACGGCGCCGCGATGAACATCCAGTTCGCGCTCTCCTTCGAGCCCGACAACGAGGTGCTCAAGGAGTGGCTCGCCAAGGCCAAGGCCGCCAAGGAAGGGAAAAAGACCGAGTCGGCCACCAAGAACGCGTACAAGATCCGCATCTGAGCCCGCGTGCGACTGCTCGCGCCAGCCCCGGCCGGGGACGTACTCGACCGCATCACCATCCTCCGGATCAAGGCCGCCCGGGTCTCCGGAGAAGCCGCCGCCAACGTGGACCGTGAGCTGTCGGCGCTCGTCGCCGCATGGACGGATGCCGTCCTCAGCGCACCCGAGGCCGCCCCCGAATTCGCCGGGCTCGCCGAGGTGAACCTCGCGCTCTGGGAGGTCGAGGACCGCCTTCGTGCTTTCGAGGCCGCGGGCGACTTCGGCCCCGCCTTCGTCGCCGACGCCCGGAGCGTCTACCGCATCAACGACCGACGCGCGGCGCTGAAGCGGGCGGTGAACCTGCGGCTCGGCAGCGACCTCGTCGAAGAGAAGGTCCACCCGCGTTACGGCGATGCCCATGGCTGAGCTCACCCACGTCGGTCCGAGCGGCGACGCGCGCATGGTCGAGGTCGGCGAGAAGGCCGTCACCCGGCGGGAGGCCGTGGCCGAGGGCTACGTCCGCATGTCCGCCGAGGCGCTCGCCGCCGTCGTGGAGCGCCGCGCCAAGAAGGGCGACGTGCTCGGGGTCGCCCAGATCGCCGGGATCCAGGCGGCCAAGCGCACCGGAGAGCTCATCCCGCTCTGCCACCCGCTGCCGATCGACGGCGTGGATGTGCTGCTCGCCCCGGTGGCCGACGGCGTGCGCATCGAGGCCTCCGTCCGCTGCACCGGGCGCACCGGCGTGGAGATGGAGGCGCTCACCGCCGTCAGCGTCGCGGCGCTCACGGTCTACGACATGCTCAAGGCGGTGGACAAGGCGATGCGCGTGGAGGGTGTCCGCCTCCTGCGGAAGTCCGGAGGCCGCTCCGGCACCTGGGAAGCGCCGTGATCCTCCTCCTCCTCGCGTGCCAGACCGCCACGGAGGACTCGGCCGGCAACCCCGCGGGCCGCGAACCCTGCGGCCTCTGCGACGGCGCCTGCTACGAAACGTGGGAGCCCAACGCGTCCCGCGAGCACGTCAGCGGCGACGTCGACTACGCCCAGGAGCCGCCTACCTCCGGCGATCACAACGCCTGCTGGGCCGCGTGGGGCGCGCACACCGAGCAGGTCGCCGCCGAGAACTGGGTCCACAACCTGGAGCACGGCGGGGTCGTCTTCCTCTACGACTGCCCCGATGGCAGCTGCCCGGACGAGGTCACCCAGCTCGAAGACTACGCCGCCACGCTCCCCGAGGGCCGATGGGTGCTCTCGCCGTACGAGCCGGCGCCGCTCCCCTACTCCGTCGTCTCCTGGGAGTACGAGCTGGAGCTCGGCTGCTTCGACCTTCCGGTGATGCAGGACTTCTTCGACTTGCACGTCGGCCACGGCCCCGAGAACACGATCAGCAGCCCCTCCGCCGAGTGTATGTGACGATGGCGACGGAGCCCCCCGACGACCGGTCCCTCCCCCGCCGCGCCCGCGAGGGCACGCGGCAGGCGGTGCGGACCGCCGGCTTCCTCGGCGTCACCGCGGTGATCGTGCCCCCGTTCGCGCTGCACATGAAGCGCACCTCCCGCACCGGGCAGGCGCGGGTGGAAGCGCGGGACGCCTGGGTGCGCGCCTGGGCGAAGGCGCAGATGCGGCTGTTCGGGGTCGAGATGCGGGTGGAGGGGTCGTTGCCGCCGCCCACCCGGCAGGGGGAGCGAGGACGGCTGCTCGTGGCCAACCACCGCTCGGCGGCGGACATCGGGGTGATCCTCGCCACGTTCGGCGGCACGATGGTGAGCCGGTCCGACCTCGCGGGGTGGCCCGTCCTCGGCCCCGGCGCCGTGGCCGCCGACACCATCTTCGTCGACCGCGAGCTCCCGCAATCCGGGGCGGTCACCCTGCGTGCGATGCAGCGTCGCCTCTCCGAGGGCAACACGGTCTGCATCTTCCCCGAGGGCACCACCGCCGACGGCGACGAGGTGCGCCCGTTCCACCGCGGCGGCTTCGTCGCGGCGCTCGGCGCGAAGGCGGAGGTCCTGCCGGTGGGCCTCGCCTACCCGGCCTCGGCGAAAGCAGCCTTCACCGAAGCGAAGTTCCGCGACCACCTCGGACGCATCGCCCGCGGGCCGGGCTTCCCGGTGGCGTTGGCGATCGGCGCACCGCTGCCCGCCGAGCCCGGGGAGCGCGCCGGCAGCTTCGCCGAACGCGCTCGCGAGGCGGTGCAGGCGTGCGTGGAGCGGGCCCGCGCGCGCGTCGGGCCGTAGCCCGCGCCGCCCCCGCCGATCCTTGATACGCGGCGCCCCTTGCCGACGGACCCCACCCCCGCCCCGCCCGCCTGCGCCGTTGCCATCGGCAACTTCGATGGGGTGCACCTCGGCCACCTCGAGGTGCTCGCCACGCTGTTCGCGCTCGCGCGCCGCCTCGGCGTCCTCAGCTGCGTCTACACGTTCGACCCCGCGCCGACCGCGGTCGTCGCCCCCGAGCGCCACCAGCCCCGCCTCCAGACCCTGGCCAACCGCGTCGCCGCGCTGCGCGCCGCCGGGGTGGATCAGGTGGTGGTGCAGCCCTTCACCGCCGACTTCGCCGGGTGGTCCGCCGAGCAGTTCATCGAGACCGAGCTGCTCGGCCGCCTGGGCGCGCGCGGGCTGGTCGTCGGGCACGACTTCCGCTTCGGGCGGATGCGCGCGGGCGATGCCGCCTCCATCCGCGAGCTCGCGCCGGGGCTGGAGGTCGTCGAGGTCGGCGCGTTCCGCCTGCACGACGAGCCGGTCTCCAGCTCCCGGGTGCGCAAGTACGTCCAGACGGGCGCGGTGGTGCACGCCGCCGTGCTGCTCGGCCGCCCGTTCACGGTCTCCGGTCCGGTGGTCCATGGGGACGCGCGCGGGCGAACGCTGGGCTTCCCCACCGCGAACATCGCGTTGGAGGAAGAGATCCGCCCCTCACCGGGCGTGTACGCCGTGCGCGCGCGGCTCGTCGATGGGCGCAGCGTACCCGGCGTCGCCAACCTCGGCTTCCGCCCGACCGTCGCCGGCAGCCGCTACGCCGTCGAGGCCCACCTCTTCGACTTCGCGGAGGACCTGTACGGGCAGCCCATCGAGCTCGCGCTCGTGGCCCATCTCCGCGAGGAGCGACGTTTCCCCTCCCTGGAGACGCTCGTCGCCCAGATCCGGGAGGACGCCGCGGCGGCCCGACGGGTGCTCGCGTGATCACCGGGCGCACCCGGGTGTACGCCCTGCTCGGGCACCCGGTCCGCCACACGCTCTCGCCGGCCATGCACAACGAGCTCTTCCGCCGCCTCGGGGTGGACGCCGTCTACGTCGCGCTGGAGGTGCGCCCGGAGGCTGCAGGCGATGTCGCCAGCGCCATCCGCACGCTCGGGCTCGCGGGGTGCAACCTCACGGTGCCGTTCAAGGAGAGGGTGCTCCCGGGGCTCGATGAGCTCAGCGAGTCCGCGGCGTGCGCCGGCGCGGTGAACGTGGTGATCCAGGAGCACGGCCGCCTCGTCGGCCACAACACCGACGGGGAAGGCTACCTTCGCGCGCTGCGGGAGGAGCTCGCCGTGGAGGTCGCGGGCCGCGAATGTGCCATCCTCGGGGCAGGCGGCACGGGTCGCGCGGTCGCGGCGGCGCTCGCGGGCGCGGGCGTCGCGTCCATCACATGGCTCAACCGGACGGAGGGCCGCGGGCGCGCCGCCGTGGAGGCGCTCGCGCCGCGATTCCCGGGCGTCCGCTTCCACAGCGCGCCGCTGGACGACGCCGCGTTCTCCGCCCGGCCCTGGAGCCTCGTCGTCAACTGCCTCTCCGGCGCCGGCGCGCCGGTCGTGGCGGAGTTCTCCGTCGAGCACCTGCCCCGCAGCGCCGTCTGGACCGACGCCAACTACTGGATGGCCGATCCACCGCTCTTCGCCGCCTGCGCCGCCCGGGGCCTGAGGATCCAGCGAGGAATCGGCATGTTGATGCACCAGGGCGCGCGCTCGTTCGAGCTGTTCACCGGCCACGCCGTCGCGTCCGACGCGATCCGCGGCGTGCTCGACATCGGCGGCTGGTAGACTACCGGCGATGCTCGGCACGGTCCCGTACGCGCTGTTCGCCCTGGCCTTCGGGGCCGCGGTGTTCTTCATCGTGCGGGCGCTCACCCCGCGGGACCTCTCGCTGGAGGCGGCGGCCGGAACGCTCCCCGGCGGGGTGGAGTCGGCGAAGGAGGCCGTGCTCGTGCACACCCTCCGGCCGGTCCTCGCGATCTTCGTGCCGTTCACCGGCCCCTGGGGGCTCGAACCGTACCGCGCGCGCATCGAGCGCCAGTTCGTCGCCGCGGGCATGGTCGGACTGATGAGCACAAGCGAGTTCCTCGCCTACAAGCTGGTGATGGCGCTCTTCTTCGAGTTCATGTTCGCGCTGGTGTTCGGGTGGATCGTGATGGGCACGCTCCTGCCGGTCCCGCTACACTTGATCCTGATGTTGCTCGGCAGCTTCTTCCCCGACTTCTGGCTCTCCAGCCTGGTGAGCCAGCGGCAGCTCGCGGTGCGCCGGAGCCTGCCCTACGTGATGGACCTGCTCACGCTCTCGGTGGAGGCCGGGCTCGACTTCATCGCCGGCGTCGGGAAGGTCTGCGAGAAGGCGAAGCAAGGCCCGCTGGTGGACGAGCTCTCGTTCACCCTCCGCGAGATCCAGGTGGGCGCGTCGCGGCAGCAGGCGCTCCGCAACCTGGCCGTTCGCCTGGACATGCAGGAGATCCGCAGCTTTGCCGCGCTACTGATCCAGGCGGACGTGCTCGGGGCCAGCATCGGGCCCGTGCTCCGGGCGCAGTCGGAGCTCATCCGCACGCAGCGCTTCCAGGCCGCGGAGCGCGCCGGCGCCTACGCGGCGACGAAGCTGCTCTTCCCACTCATCCTGTTCATCATGCCCGCGGTCTTCGTGGTGATCTTCGGGCCCATCGCGCTGAACTTCATCTACGGGAACATGGTGCTCGGTGGCTGAGCTTCGGGTCGCCAACCCCTCGCGCGGGCTGCTGCTCGCCGAGCGTGCACGAGTGGCCGACAGCGCCTGGACGCGCGCCGTGGGCCTCCTCGGCCGCACCGACGCCGGCGGCGGCCTGTTCATCGAACCCTGCAGCTCCATCCACACCTGGTTCATGAAGTTCCCGATCGACGTGGTCTTCCTCGATGCGCAGGACGTCGTCCTCGCGGTGTACGCCGCCCTGGGCCCCTGGCGGCAGACCCGCTGGGTTCGCGGCGCGCGGCGCGTCCTCGAGCTCGACGTGGGGCGGATCGGGGCCACCGCGGTGGGGGACCGCCTGGAGTGCGTACCATGCGCATCGTAGTCGTCCGCGGGCCGGAGCTGGTGGGGCCCTTTGAGCTGGCGCCCGGGCCGAACCTCATCGGTCGCGACTCCTCTGCACAGGTTCGCCTGTCAAGCAAGCGAGTGTCGCGACGACATGCGCTGATCATCGTGGGCGAGTCGCGAGCCACCGTCCGCGACCTGGACTCGTCCAACGGCCTCGTCGACGAATCCGGCAAGCGCGTCCCCGAATTGGAGCTCCGCCCCGGCGAGCGTGTCCAGATCGGCGACTTCGTGCTCCGCCTCGAAGAACCGGAGGAGATGGAGCTCGAGCTGGAGGACCCGGTCACCGCCGAGTCCGAGCTCTTGTTGGAGGACGACGAGGAGGACACGCCGGTGCAGAGCGGGCCGCTCCCCGTGCAGCGGCCGCGACAAGGGGTGTCGCGACCGCCGCCGAACCCGGGCAGTCCGACGCTCGACCTGGTCCGGGCCAACCTCCCTGAGCCCGCACCGAAGTCCGCAGCGAAGGCCCCGCGCGGCCGGCGCTCGCCCGTAGCGACCGTACCTGTCGCGACGCCTCCGTCGTCTGCGGGGCGCTCCCCGTCGCCCGCGGCCCCGCTCCCGTTCCCGCCCCCGCCGGCCCCCCGCGCCGCCGCCCCCCCGCTAACCCCCACCGGCGTGGACGCCGCCGCCGTCGCCCCGCTGCCCGCCTCCGTGGAAAAACCCGCCTTCCCCGCGCCCCCCGCGGTGGACACCGCGCGCCCCGGCCTGGCCCCGACCATCACTGCGGTGCCCCCGGCCGACCCGCCCACCGCCGAGACCTCGGCGCGGATGCCGCCACCCGTGCTCCCGTTCGGCCCGCCCACCGGCGGCTTCGCCAGCTTCGCGCCGCCTCGTCCCGCGGCTGCCCGCCCTCGGGCGCGGGAAGACGACACGCCCCTGGCCAACGCCCCGCCGCCGAACGTGGCGCCGCCAGTCCAACCGGTCGCCCCGCCGCCGCCCCCCCCTCGGACGCCGGCCCCCACACCCCCTCCGCCGCTGCGGCCCGCCGCACCCGTGCCCGCGCCGGCGCCGGCGCCCTCGGCCGTTTTGCCGCTGGGCCCTCGCGTTGTCTCCACGCCGCCGCCGTTCGTCCCCGACCCGCCCAGCGCAGAGGTGGCCCGATCTTCCGGGCGGCACGCCCCGATCCGCGGCGCGACGCCCGCGTCCGGGCTCCCCTGGATGGCGCAAGCCGCCACGGTGCTGCTGCTCGCGGGCAGCGTCGTGATGTGCGGGGGCGTGTTCGGTCAGGCGTGGCGTGCCTCGGATGCGGCCGAGGAGCTCAGCCTTGAACGGGGAGAAGCGCTCGCGACAACCCTCGGAGAGCGCAACTCGGCGCCGCTCGCCCAAGGCGGGCTCATCGGCTTGGATGCGTCGTATGTCGCGCACGAAGCCGGCGTGCGAGAAGCGGTCATCGCCGACGCCTCGGGCTCCGTGCTCGCCCCGCCCGAACGCGCCCACACCACCATCACCCGACAGCCGGCGTTCCTTGAGGCGAACAGCAGCCACCAGGCCGCGCGGGCCCAGAGCGCCGACGGGGCCTGGGACATCGTCACCCCCATCCGCGGCGAGCAGCCCGGCTCCGGGGCGCGGATCATCGTCGGCTGGGCGTCCGTCCACTACGATCCTCGCGTGGCGGCCGACGCCGTGGCGAACCCGTGGTTGGGCGCGCTGGCCGGCACGATGGCGGTGCTGCTCTCCGGCGCGATCCTCGTCGCCGGCGGGTTCTTCCTCGTCATCCGCCCGCTCACCGCCCTTCGGGAGGAGACCGAGCACGCCGTACGCGACGACGTCGACCGCGTCGTCCCCTCCGTCCGCTGGCCGCTCCTCGACGGTCTGGCCCACAGCATCAACCGGGCGATCTCCCGAGCGCGCGGCACCTGACGCCCGGTGGGGTGATCGGGGTGCGCATCCCCACCCTCGGCGCTTCGACCCACCGACAACGAGCGCACGGTTGAGCTTCAACCCACGCTCAGCGCTCCTTCGGCTTCACGCCGCCGGGAGGCTCACTGCGCCGTCTGCCGGAGCTTCCAGTCGAGGAGCAGGCACGTCTCCGGGGCCACGGCCCGGCCGAACGTCGTCGGCAGTACGTCGGCGCGGTTGAGCGCGGCGAGGCACGGCAGGGCCACCGACCGGGCGATCACCTCCGCCGATCGCGACACCACCGTCTCCTGCTCCGGACGCTCCTTCAGGGGCGTGGCGTAGCTCGCGCTGAAGTCGAGGAGCGGGCTGTCGACCGTGTACTTGTTCCCCGGGATGTCCGCCGCGAAGAGCTTGACGAGCCGCGCCAGCGTCGCCGTGTTGGCGCTGGCCTCCGGGACGAAGCCCGCCTTCATCCCGAACTGCTTCTCCATCATCGACACCACCTTGCTCAGCTTGGTGCGGTCGTCGTCCCCCGTCACGAACGTGCAGAACTCGGTCCCGCTGGCCACCAGCGCCTCCTCGGCCGGCGGCGGCGGATCGGGGAAAACACCGCCCGCGGCGATGGCGGCCGCGCGCAGCAGGGTGGCCCGCCCGGGCTCGTCGTCGACAAACCCCATGGTGCTGGCGCCGTGGAACGCGTCCACCTGGACGGTCTCCAGGCCGAGGGAGACCGCCTGCCGGTAGGTCAGGCGCGCGGGCCCGCGGGTGCAGGCGGTCTGCTTGTTCACGTCCAACATCGTGTTCCACTCTTCCGACGTACGCTTGGGCACCGCCGAGGCGTAGGGGAGGAGCAGCTTGGTCAGGTCGTCGAACTTGTCGGAGTCTTCGATCTGCGTGCGGAGCTTGATCCACTCGCTCACCGCGGTTCCGTCCTCCTTGATGATCCAGTCGTACTGGGTCGGGTTCTGGAGGATCTCGGTGATCGCCTTCATCACCGCGCCGCGGAGGGCGGCGTCCTTCTCCAGGGTCACGCCGAGGGACTTGTCGCCCTTGTCCACCGCGGTGACCAGCTCGAATGCGCTGGAATTGATCCCCTTGAAGCCGCCGCCCACCCCCGCGCGTTCGTTGCACTGCTCGAGGTCGGCCACCGCCTTCTTCTCATCCGACTTGAACTTCATCGCCGCGCAAGAGCTCCCGAACGCGCCGAGGTAGCCGAAGGCCGCGATCGCCAGGGGGATCAGGATCCGCGGCTGGAACAGCGCCCCGCTGGTGAACATGTACCAGCCGCGCATGAAGATGCCGACCGGCCCCAGCGACCAGATCCGCGCCACGAACAGCCGCCAGCCTTCCTTGGCGAAGCCTTCGGCCGTAAGGTTGTTCCGGCGCTTCTTCTTGTCCCTCGCCGCGATCATCTCCGCGGGCAAGGGCGCCATGACCACCGTGAACCGCGCGCCCTCCGGCGAGACAAGCGCGAAGCTGTCCCCCGGGCGCACCGACGTCGGCGCCTGGATCTGCGTCGGCCGCCGCGCATCCCCCTTCCACACGAAGACCGCCGCGGTCCGCTCGCTGGCGGCCACGATGAGCCCCTCCCCCTGGCGGATCACCTTGCAGTGTTCACGCGCGACGCCGAAGGCCTCGGGGAGCACGATGTGGCACCGATCCCGATCGGCGCCCAGGCGAACCTCCAGGCCCTCGAACGGCCCGAAGCGCGTGCCGCCGAACTCCGGCGAGAGCGTGAGGTAGAGGGCGAGGTCGTCACGGGCCATGGTGGGCGTCATCTAACGCTTACGCGGCGCTCGGTGATACAACGGCGCGTGGGACCGGCGTCGTGAACATCTTCCTCATCCCCTACACGCCCTTGCGCCACGCATCGGTCGCGGTGGTTTGCGCCACCCTCTGCCTGTTGGGCTGGTGGGTCGTGCTCACCCTGTCCTGGTTCGGCGCGCCGTGGAACCAGGACTGGGACGGGCCGATCTTCCTGGGCACGCTGGCCGCCCTCGCGGGAGGGGGATCGGTCCTCGCCGAGGGCGCGCTGCGCCGCTGGCCGATCTGGAAACGTGCGGCAACGGTGGCGATGGCGGGCGCGCTGTCGGTGAGTTTCACCCTCGGCGGCTACTGGTTGTGGACCGGCGCCATCTGCCCCGCGTTCGGCGAGCTCGCGAAGGACGCCAGCCTCGTGAGCCTGCGATATCGGCTTATGTGCTGGTTGGCGGCTGGTTTTGGAGCAAGTGTCGGTCCAATGCTTGTCCGGCGGTTCAAGGGGGGCGTCTCGCACCTCTTCGGCGGCATCCTCGCCGGGCTGGTGGGCGCGGTGGTCTGGTACGTCGCGGGGGACCCGCTCTGGCCCATCGGCAAGGACCTTTTCCTCGCCTCCGCCTTTGGGGCCACCTCGTTCGGCTTCACCTTCGGGCTGTTCACCTGGGGGGTCCCCGAGGAGCTGTACACCGGCTGGCTCCGGGTGCTCACCGTCACCCGCCACGCGCGCCGCATCCCGGTCAACGCCAGCGATGGCCAGCCGCGCGAACGCTTCGTCGGTCACTTCCCCCGGGGGCTCGATCTGTTCCTCCCCGCCTCCGACGCCGTGATGGAGCTCCACGTCAGCGTGCTGCTGAACCGTCGCGGCGAGTTCCGCGCCCGCGGGCTCACCCTGCAGCCCACCACCGTTCGTCGGTTCCTCGAGCGGGTCGACCTCAGCTACGATCGCACCCGCGCCGCCCCGCTCGACACTCGGCTCTCCTCCGGAGATCGCCTGGTCCTCGGCCCGAAGGGCCGGGAGACCGTGGTCGAGTTCATCATGCTCCCCCGAGAAGAACGATGAGGGGCGCGTGGCTCGCGCTCGCCGCCGCGGTCCTCGCCGGCTGCGCCGACCCCACCGCGCAGGCCATCGAGGCCACCACGCTCCGCGTGGGCGAAGCCACGGCGAAGGGCGGCGCGCCCGGCGTGAAGCTGTCCGTCTTCACCAGCGACGAGGCCTGCGCGGGCGATCCCAACGTCGCCGACAACGTGGAGGCCTGCCGCCCCTACGTGGATCGTGCCTCGGGGACGACCCACCTCGCCTACCAGCTCACCGTCGAGGGCAACCCAATCCCCTTGCCGCTGCAGCCGGACGCGCTGGAGCTGTTTCACGACAAAAGTCGGGTGGAAACCCAGGCTGAAGACGGGCGCGTCCAGATCATCCCCCACGGCGACTCGCAGACCGGTCAGGTGTACGTGCTGCTCATCGACGGCTCCGGCTCGATGGCCATCGCCGACGACGGTCCGGGAACGCTCACCCGAATGGAGAAGCTGCGCACGGCGCTCCTCTCGCCCGACGTGGTGGAGTCGTTCTTCGCCGGGGGGCAGAACGCGGTCGTTCCCCTGGTTTTCCGCGGCGGACTCCCTGCGCCGCTCGGCGGGCAGTGGTTGGTGCAGGACCGGGAGGCCTACAAGGCGCTGATCCGCGACCAGCTCCAGGTGGGCTCGGGGTTCACCTACCTCTACCAGGCCGTGCAGTACGCCTCGAGCGGGCTCGCCGAGGTGCCCGAGCTGCGGCAGGTGCTCGGCGGACGCGGCACCACGATCATCGCGCTCACCGACGGCTTCAACAACGAAGACCCGCGGGACACCTGCGGTTCCAACCAGCCCCGGCTGGAGAGGCTGGTGGCGGGGCTCCGCGAGATCCGGAGCGGGAAGTCTGGCTCCGCCTACCGCCCGGACGTGTACACCGTCGGCCTGGGCGTGCGCGCGTGGCGGCGCTTCCGGCTCCCCGACCGCTGGGAGAAGGTGGACGCCGACAAGCTCTGCCCCGGCGGGTACGGCCCCCAGGTCATCAACAACTACGTCGAGACCATGGGCGTCGACAACGCCGCCCTGGAGTGGATCGCCAAGGCCGGCAGCGGGCGGGCCTTCGTGAGCCGCGACTCCCGCGGCCTCGCCGACGCGTTCATCAAGGCGGCGCAGAAGCGGTACATGTGGTTCGAGCTCCGCTATCGGATGGATCCTTTCCATCTCCGCCGCGGCTACACCACCACCATCCACCTCTCCTCGCCCTACGACGCCACGGCCGACGTGCCGATCTACCCCAACGCCTGGCTCGACGGCCCTCCGGGGGACGTCCAAGCCGACGGCTGGCCGACCCGCCCCACCTTCCGGCACTCGGTGGCGGTGCTCGTCGGCATGCTCTCCCTGCTCATCAGCTGGAATTACCTACCGGCCGCCCTCTTCAACGTGCGCCGTGCACTGTTCGGCCTCGTCGACAGCGGTCGACGCTCCAAGAAGACGGGGTAGGATCGCGACGTGCACCTCCGGCAGTACGAGACCCTCCGCGCGCTCGGTCGCGGCCAGTTTGGCGATGTTCTGCTCGCCGTGGGTGAAGTTCCCGGGCGGGGTAGCGCGCCCGGCCGGCGCCGCGTGGTGGCGATCAAGACCCTCCGCGAGCCCCGAAACGCCGAGTACCTCCGCCTGCTCCGGCAGGAGTTCGCGTTGTTGGAGCAGGTCAAGCATCGAGCGATCGTCCGGGTCTTCGAGTACCTCGACACCGAGCGTGCCGTCGTCATGGAGTACGTGCACGGGGTCACCCTGCGCACCGTGCTCGACGACTGCGCCAAGGCCCGTGAGCAGGTCTTCACCGAGGCGGCGATCGAGATCGGCTGCGAGGTGGCCGACGCGCTGTACCAGGCGTGGACCACACCGGGCGACAACGGCGACAAGCTCCGGTTGGTCCATCGCGACCTGAAGCCCGAGAACATCATGCTCACCCCGGAGGGGGAGCTGAGGGTGCTCGACTTCGGCCTCGCCCGCGTCGACAACGCCGACTTCGCCCAGGACGACGCGCGGCGAGTCCGGGGCACCCCGCTCTACATGGCGCCGGAGCAAGCCCGCGGCGAAGAGCTGGACCACCGCGCCGACCTCTTCGCCCTCGGGCTCATCCTGTACGAGCTGTTGATGGGCCGCCCGGCCTATCAGGTGTCCGCGGACGGGCCCGACCCCATCGCGGCCGCCTACGCCGCGATCGAAGGCGGCGCGCTCTCGGAACAATGCCGGGAGTTGGAGGCGAAGCTCCCGGGAATGGGGCCCGTGGTGGCGCGGTTGTTGCAGGCCAATCCCCGAAACCGGTACCCCAACGGTCAGGACCTGCTGGTGGACCTCCGCCGGCAGCTCTACAAGGACCGCGGTTCGTACCTTCGAGAGTTCTGTTCGTTCTATTTTGGGAGTCTGCACCCGGTCGGCAGCCCCCCGGACCCCGACGCCCCCCAGGGAGCACGCATGTCCAGCGAGAAGCGAAAGTCGATGGAGGAGCGCCTCGCCGAGTCGCTCGACGACGCCTCCGCCGAGCCCGGGCCGCGTGCGCCGGTGCCCGTGCGCCGCACTCCCCGTGCCGCCGCCCCGCCCCCCGCCGCCCCGCCGCCCCCGG
>CAIXRH010000093.1 GCA_903921785.1 uncultured Pseudomonadota bacterium | reverse complement strand
TGGCGCGCGCAGCGCCACGACCGAGCGCGGAGCGCGAGCGCGCAGGGAGGCCGACGGCGACCGTAGGGAGCCGGCGCGCCCCCTCCCCGCCCTACCCCGCGAGCACCGCCCCGAGCTGCGCCATCGTCTCCGCCATGCCGTCGTAGGCTCCCGACTCCAGCGCGGCGTCCAGCGCCTCCTTGGAGGGGTGGAGCTCGTGGAGCACGAGCGTCGTGACCCCGTCGGCTTCTTCGAGCGTGACCGTGGTGACGGCCCCGCCGCCTTCCTCCTCGTTCGTCCAGGACAACCGCCGGTCGGGGACCACCTCGAGGTAACGCCCGAAGAACTCCATCTCGCCGTGACCGGGCATCGCGAACCGCAGGCGGTACCCGCCGCCCACGCGCACGTCCAGCTCGCACGAAAGGAGCGTGACTGGCGCGGACTTCGGCACCCACCACCGCTGGAACAGCTCCGCCGTCGTCCACGCCGCGAAGACCAGGCGCGCGGGGGCCTTGAACTGCCGCCGGACGACCACCTCGCGGTCGGACGTACGCTCTACAATCGAGCCACCCCGAGGGGCGCCGGGTTCATTCTTCGGGGGCATCTCACGACTCCGGGGATTGAAGCTGGGCCAAGACCTGATCCAGGGCGTCGAAACGAACGTCCCACGTTTGGCGATATCGTTCGATCCACGAGGCCTCTTCGGCGAGCCGCCGGGGGCCGAGCCGACAGGTGCGCACGCGGCCCACCTTCTCGGTGCGGACGAGGCCGGCCTGTTCGAGCACGCCGACGTGCTTCTTCATGCCGGTGAGCGTCATCTGGAACCGTTCGGCGAGGACCGAGATGGACGCATCCCCCCGCCCAAGCTGCTCGAGCACGCCCCGCCGCGTGGCGTCGGCGAGCGCGGCGAAGGTGCCATCCAGCGGGGAGGGTTGATGCTGAACCATCTGGTTCAGTATGTAGCCAAGGTGGGGGAAGGGCGCAAGTTCGCTGAGCCCGAACGTCGCGGGGCGGCCGGCGACGACCGTGACGAAGGGCTGGAGCCTGCCGCACGGCCCTGCCCACCCGGCGGCCTCGGCGGTCGAGGGGCCGCTGGGGCGAGACTGGCGACAAAAACGGTTCGGCCGCCGCGATCGTCTCGCGGCGGCCGTCCGTGCTCCGGGTCAGCTCCGGGGGGTGAGCTGGTAGCCGAGGCCCTCCGACCAGGTGAGCAAGACCTGGGCGTTGCCCCACACGCCGTTGTTCTCGGCGAGGAACTGTCCGTTCGCGGCGTTGACCGCCTGGATGTGGTAGGTGACGAGCTCGTCGCCGACCTGGCCGTTGGCCTGGGGGCCCACGGTGACCGAGCCCACCTGCACGGCGTTCCAGTTGACGCTGAAGGTGGCGGTGATGTCGGTGGTCTCGTTGAAGAAGGTCATCTGGCAGGTGGACATGGGGAGATCCTCGCGGGTGGGTTGAGTCAGGCAGGGGCTGCCTGGGCGTCGGCTTGGGGGGCTCTCCGACGCTCCCTGACCGTAGTCGGGGGCGCCGCGGGCGTCCGTTTCGCCAGATTTCAGGCGCTTTCAGCGGCGGTACGCGCCGTGACGGCGACGGCAGTCGGTGGTACCCTTGGCGAATGTTCGCCCTGCTCTTCGCCTGTGCGACGCCCGCCCCGTCGGGGCCTCCGGACCCGCCCGCGGTGGACCGCGCGGTCGTCGCCGAGGTGCCGCCGGTCGAGACCGACTGTTTCGCGGACGGCGACGGCGACGGCTGGGGCGGCGCAGCGCAGGTCGTGGAGGGGGCGAGCTGCGAAGCGGGGACCGTCGCGACCGGCGGCGATTGTGACGACGCCGATGCCACGCGCAGCCCGGGCGAGGTGGAGCGCTGCGACGGCCGCGACGACGATTGCGACGGCGCCGTCGATCAGCCCGTCCCCGCCGACGCGCCCGCCTGGTACGCCGACCGCGACGGCGACGGCTTCGGCGACCCTGCCGTCCGCATGGCGGCGTGCGACCCGCCCGACCCCTACGTGGCGGACGCCACGGACTGCGACGACGCGGCGGCGGACGCCTTCCCCGGCGGGGTCGAGCGCTGCGAGGACGGCCTCGACAACGACTGTGCCGGGGACGGCGACGGGCTCTGCCGGCTGTCCGGGGACCTGCGCCTCGACGACATCACCGACGCTACCTGGCGCGGCGAGTCGGAGCACGAAGCCCTGGGCCTCGCCGAGTACCCCGGCGACCTCGACCTCGACGGGTCGCTCGACGTGCTCGCCGCTTCGTGGAGCGCTGATCGGGCGGTTGTGTTTCGTGGCTTCACCGCCCCGCTGACCGGGGGCACCTCCGCCGACGCGACGCTCACCTTGCAGCCCAGCGCCGGGGTGTATTGGGAGGCCGACGCCGTCGTTGCGGACGCGCCGCTGGAGGTGGGCGGCTGCGGCGCCGTGGTCCTTGGCGGGGAGCGCGGCGATCCCGGCCCCGGCGCGGTGTGGATCCTCTCCGGCTGCGCGGGCACGCGCAGCGAGGCCGACGCCGTGGTCGAAGGTGCCGAGGCCGACGCGGGGCTCTTCGGCGCCGCCGTGGCCGCGATCCCCGACGGCGCCGGCGCCGCCGAGCTTTTGGTGGGCGCGCCCGGGAGCGTGATGATCGACGGGGCCTCGCGGGACGAACACGGCCGCGTGTACCTCTTCCAGGACCCGCTGAACGAGCTCGACGCCGTGGACGCTGACGCCCGGTTCGACACCCCCGCCACGGCGGAGTGGATGGCCCTGGGCCAGAGGCTCTGCGCCGCCGACTTCGACGGCGACGGGCTCTCCGACGCGGCGATGAGCGCGCCCCGGTACGATCTCTTCCGCGGCGGGGCGCTCCCGAGCTGGGCGCCGAACGGCGCGGTCTTCGTGGCCTTCGCGCCCTTCGCAGCGGTGACGGCGTTGGCCGGAGAGGACGGCACGGCCGGCGACAGCGTCGCGGTCTACACCTCCGACACCACCGCGGGGAGGTTGGGCTCTGAGCTGGCGTGCGGCGGCGACCTCGACGGCGACGGGCTCCCCGAGCTGGTGATCGGCGACCCCGACCGCTACGCGTCGGGCGGGCGGGTGTACGTCGCGATGCCACGTGCGCCGGGTTCCGCGCCCGCGGCCGATCTCGCCACGCAGTTCTCGGGGAGCGCCTCCTACGAGAGCCTCGGCGGCGTGCTCGCCAGTGCCGGCGACCTCGACGGCGACGGTCGCGACGATGTCGCGCTCCGAGCGATGAACGAGGCCGGCACCGACGGGGTCGTGCACCTGTTCTACAGCGCGGGCGCGGGTTTACGCACCACCGCCGACGCCGACGCGACCCTCGCGGAGGGGACCTCGGTGGGGGTCGCGGACGTCAACGCGGACGGGGTGGCCGATCTCGCGATCGGGGACGCGGGCGACTCGACGGTGGCCGAGTGGTCCGGGGCCGTGGAGCTCGTCCTGGGTGGCAGGCTGGAGCCTTGAGGCGTCTACAGCAGCTCGGGCTTGGTGCTGGTCTGCGATGAGGCGTTCTTCGTCCCCGAGCCGTTGCTGTACTGGATCGCCGGCGGGGCGGCCGCGACGCCCTCCTTGTCGGTGAGGGCCGCGGCCGCGCCAGCGACGACGATGCTGCCGCTCGACGTCACCGCGTCTTTGTCCGCGCCGCCGAGGCTGAGGTCGCCTTCCCCATCGCGGGCGATGCTGCCGTAGAACTTGCCCTTGGCGAGGGTCTCCTGCTTGCCCTTCTTGTTCGCCGTGGCGAGCAGGCTGACCTTGCCGGAGAGGTCCAGGCCGATCGGGTCCTTGGTGAAGGTGGCCTCGCTGGCGAAGACCGCCGTGATCTGCTCATCGAAGCCGATCGGGAAGGTCAGCGACTCCACCACCGCCCCGGCCTCATCCAGCTCCGTGAGCACGAGGGTCGCTTCGTCGGGGAGCTTGCTCGCGGACGCGCCGTACACGGTCACCGACAAGGAGGTGGTGTCGCCCTCCTCGACGAGGGTGACGCACGTGCCGTCGTCGCACACCACGTCGCCGAGCGCGTAGCCCTCGATGCTCCCGTCGATCGTGTCGAAGGTGGATCCGTTCACGGCGATGCGGAAGGACGCCCCCGACCCCAGCTTGAACCGGAAGTCCTCGACCATGAACTCGGGCGTGACCCGCCGCTGGTAGCTGTTCACGGGAATCTTCACGGTGCTCCCGTTGGTGAGCTCCACCTGCGCGTCCACCGGGAGGGTGTCGTCCGCCGACCAGCCCTCGGAGACGACGGTCAGCAGGTCCAGCGCGTACTTGCCGGCGCCGTACGCGCGGTTGTTGTTGTTGACGGTGAACGCGAGCGTCGTCAGCGGGTCGTCGTCCGTCGCGAGGGTGCTCTGGCCCTCCCCGCCGTCGAGCCACGCGGCCCCGAGGTTTGCCTTCGAAGACTCAAGCTTCTTGCCCTTGGTGTCGTAGGCCTTCACCTTCACCTCCACGAGCCCTTCGGGCGCCTCCTTCAGGTCGCCCTCCCAGACCGCGCCCACGTCGTCCCAGCCCACCTCGGCCTTGGTCGAGGTGGAGCTGCCGGTGGTGGTGCAGCCGGTCACCTTGTCGCAGGTGGTGACCACCGTGCTCTCCGTCACGAGGAGCGTGGCGTAGGCCACGTCGTAGGTGTCGGCGCCGGCGAGGTCGATCCCCAGCTCGTACGCGCCGGACGCGCCGAAGACCTCGGCGGCCAGCACGTCCACGTCGAGGGTCTTGCCCTCGCCGGTGAGCGTGACGGTGCCGTCGGTGGCGAGCGTGCCGGTGTACTCCCCGAGGGTGGCGTTGGCCTTGTCGTACAGCGTGAGGGTGAGCTTGGCGTCGGTCTTCGGGAGCACCTTGATCGTCGCGGCGCCGTGCAGCCAGGCGTCCGACTCCACCAGGGTCACGTCCTGGTCGCCGGCGTCCGACTCAAGCTGGGCGCTGACGCTGCTCACGGTGGTGCCGCTGGTCACGGTGACCACGCGGTTGGACACGCTGCCGTTGGCGTTGGTGATGGTCTTGATGGCCGACCGGCGGATGAAGGCTGCCTGGGCGTCCGCGCCGCCGACGAGGGGGAGGCCGACGAACAGGGCCAGGGCACACAACGCGGGACGATGCAGCGACATGAAGAACCTCGGGGCAGGGGAGCGCCGACCCTACCCGCGCCCCGTCGCCGCCGAACCTCTCAGCCGTCTCTCATGGGCGCGCCCGCCGCGCGCTCCCCCGCCTACGGACACGCTTCCATGCCCGTGATCCACGCGTCCACCAGCGCCGTCCCCACGGGATCCGGGGTGTGGGTGGCGACGGCCGGCATGCGGTTGGCGTCGGTGGCGTGGAGGCGGAGCGAGAGCACGGAGGCCTCGGGCCGGCCGGGGCTGACGATCAGCGCGCCAGGGACGCCGAGATCGCCGTTCTCGGGCGCGCCGCAGAGGCCGGCGTCGGCCATCGGGGTGGCGTAGCGCAGGTCGAGGGCGCCGAGGCCGCCGCCGCCGGGCTGGTGGCAGTGGGCGCAGTTGACGTCGAGCCAGGCGCGGGCGCGGTCCGCCACGGGCGCGTCGCCGTCGACGCGGGGGAGCGCGGCCACCTGGGCGGGGTCCACGGCCGTGGGGTCGGTGGTGTCGGCGAAGACGCCGATCCGCCCCAGGCGATCGAGCTGGTTCACGGTCTCGCCCCAGGGGTAGGCGTAGTCCCCGTTGAGCTGGGCGGTGGTGAGGCCGAGGGTGCGCCCGGACGGCTCACTGTGGCACTGGAGGCACTGGGCGCGGCTGGGGTAGGTCCAGGTTCCGGCGGCCCAGTCGTGCGTGGCGCCGGCCGGGAGGAGCGCGGCGTCAGTGCCGGCGTCGTTCCACTGGTAGCTGTACCCGGCCCAGTAGCCGTCGTCGTGGCGGACGAGCAGGCGGGTCTCCACCCGCTCGTCGCCGAGCCAGAACTCCTTCGCCACGACCGAGCCGACGGGGAGGTCGAGGTCGCCGGTGGCGCCGACGGTGACGGTGCCGCCGTCGGGGAGGGCGAACCAACGCCGTTTGTCCGCGCCGTCGGACCAGAGCGCCACGTTCACGTCGTAGGGGAGGAGCGCGTCGACGGGCTCGGTGGGGTCGTCGGCGTGGAAGCATCCGGTGGCAGAGAGGGTGGTGGGGAAGGTGTCCACGCCCGGCTCGCCCGCGGGGACGAGCTTCCAGAGGGTGCCGGCGTAGGTGACGACGTACACCTCGCCGGCGGCGTCCTGGGCGAAGGAGACGATGTTCAAGGTGGGGTCGGTGAGGATGGCCTCGGTGACCCAGGCGCCGCTGAGCGGGTCGGTCGTCACCGCGGAGATCACGCCGGTGTACACGTCCGCGAAGAGCGGCGCGCCCACGAGGCCGGGGATGGCGCTGCCCCGGTACACGGGGCCGCCGACGATCGACGCGCCTTCGCCCGCCCCATGGGCGTACTCGGCCACCGGGAGCACCAGCCCTGCCGTGTCGCAGCCGACCACCGGCTTGAAACAGTGGGCGCCTTCCATGGTGTTCCAGCCGTAGTTCCCGCCGCGCTCCACCCGGTCGAGCTCCTCCCACGCGTTCTGGCCCACGTCGCCGACCCAGAGCTCGCCGGAGGCGGGATCGAACGCCCAGCGCCACGGATTGCGCAGCCCCCAGGCGTAGACTTCCGGCGCGCCGCCGCCTGCGGCGAACGGGTTGTCGGCGGGGATGGTGTAGGCGCCGGGCCCGCTCACGTCGAGGCGGAGCATCTTGCCGAGGAGCACGTCAGGGTTCTGCCCGTTGCTGTTCGGGTCGCCCGCGGAGCCGCCGTCGCCGTAGCCGGCGTAGAGGTAGCCATCCGGGCCGAAGGCGAGGTTGCCCCCGTTGTGATTGGCGTACGGCTGGTCGATCTGAAGGAGGACCTCGAGGGAGTCCAGGTCGAAGGTGAGGCCGCCGTCGTGGCTGAGCACCCGGGCGATGCGGCTGACGAGCTGCGCGCCGTCGAGCGCGGTGTAGCTGAGGTAGACCCGCCCGGAGTCCACGAAGTCGGGGGCGTAGGCGAGCCCGAGGAGCCCCTCCTCGCTGCTGGCCACCTCGATGTACGTGGAGAGGTCGGCCACGAGCACCGCAGCGGTCGGGTCGCCGTCCTTGAATCGGTAGATCCTTCCTTTCTGCTGGATCGTGGTCCACCAGCCCTCGGGGGTCGGGGGCGGGTAGACGCCCGTCGGGCGCGAGAAGACGCGGCCGTCGAAGGCGGGCTCCAAGGCCACGCTCGCCTCCGTCTGGGGGCGATCGGGCGCGAGGCACGTCGGGTTTGCGGGACGGGTGTCCACGTAGGGGGCCTCGGAGTCCGTGCCGGGAACGGCCACGGACGCGCAGGCGGCGAGCAGGGTCAGGATCACCGGGAGGACGGTAGCATGCGGCGTCACCCGGGCGCGCCGGCGTTTCGCCCGGAGGTGGCGGGAACGTGAGCCCGCCGACGGCCGTGCTGGGTTCCGCAGCGGTCCGCCGCCGCCCGCCCCGCCATTCTCGCCGACGGTCGTTCCTCGACCGCCGACGGGGCCGGGGGGCAGGGCGATGTCGTCCCTCGGCCCTTGACCCTGCTGGTCGTCGGGTCGCGATCGCGGTCCGCCGGGGATACGGCCCCGGGGGGGCTCTGATGCGCCTGACGCCGTTCTTCCTGCTCCTCGGCTGCGCGGCGCACACCCCGGTCCAGCCCACGCCATCGCCCGACGTCCCGCCGCCGATGGACCCGTTCGTCGTCGGCCCCGATGCGCCGACGCCCGACGCGGGGGGCGGCCCCGCGACGCTGGAGCCGGTGGCCGTGGACGCGCCGGTGGGCAGCCCGATGGACGTGGACGTGGCCGCGGGCGGCCTGCTCGTCCCCGTGCAGAACGGCGCGGCGGTCTTGCTCGACGCGGCGGGCGGGGCGGAGGTGCGGCGGTTCGCGGTCGAAGATGCCCAGATGACCTCGGTTTCTCCGGACGGTGTCCGCGGCGTGGTCGGGCATTACGAAGGCCTCGTGGGGGTGGACGTCGCCTCCGGGCGCACCCTCTGGTCCGCCAAGACCGGCGGCAACACCCTCGCCCTCGCCTGGGCCAACGACGGCGCCTCCTTCCTCGACGCCTGGGACGACCACGCCGAGCGCCGCGACGCCGCCACCGGCGCGCTGCGCTGGTCCGCGACGCTCCCGCCCCCCGCCGACCCCGACGCGGCCAATTCGGTGAAGGCCCTCGCCGTTTCCCCCGACGGGACGCTCGTCGCGTGGTCGCGCGACCGCACCGTCGCGCTGCTCGACGGCGCCACCGGCAAGGCGGTCCGAGACCTGGGCGCGCACGGGGAGGCCGTCTCTGCGGTGGTTTTCGCGCCGGATGGGCGTACGGTGGTCAGCGGCGGCTGGGACCGCGAGGTGCGGGCGTGGGCGGCGGATGGCTCGGGGCCGCGGTGGCACGCGGAGACGGGCGGGTGGATCGCCGCCCTGGCCGTGTCGCCGAGCGGACGAACCGTGGCGGTGGCGGACATCGCTGGGGGCCTGGAGGTCCGGGCGCTCGTGGACGGTGCGTGGCTCGCGGCCGGTCAGCTCGACGCGAGCTCTACGCTCCAGCTCGCCTGGACGGCGGATGGAAGCGCGCTCTGGGTGGCGACGGGGGAGAAGTTGCTGCGGGTGCCGGTGCCGGCGTCGGCGCGCTGAGGGGCGGGGGGCTGGACGGGGAGGGAGGCATCGGAATCGGCCCCCCCCCTGGTCGGTGTCCGCGCTTCAGGCGATGTTGGCGGCGACCCGAGGCCCCCATGTCCACGCTGAAGACCCTGACGCAGCTCACCACGTTCGACGACTACAAGAAGGACCTTCTTGCCAGCCTGAAGCTGGTGAAGATCACGCCGGTGCCGCTCCACTACATCCAGCGCGTACCTTTCTCCACCCGGGCGGGCCCCGCGGTGATCGTCGGCAAGCTGGAGCAGTCGCTCAAGGACGAGCTCACCCAGGCCAAGCTCAAGCCCAAGCCCGGGCGGATCGTGCGCGCGCTGGGCGGCACGTTGGTCGTGGACGAGGTCGCCGGCCTCCTGGTGGCCGACGCGCTGAAGTTCGCGGCGGTGACCGACCGACTGGATCCGGCGGCCACGTTCGAGGACACGCCGAACGCCAAGGCGGCGAACGTCCTGGACAAACACCTCGTGGAGTCGGGCCGGTCGACGGGCGACCAGGTCAAGCGGGAGAAGATGGCCGGGCGGATTCTCCAGGGCATGGAGAAGGGCACGAACGAGCGGAACGACGAGCTCACGCTCGGACGCGCGCCCTCGCATCACGTCTCCGCGCACGGCCCAGACACGGACCAGGTCTCGCGCCTGGTCACGGGGCGGCGGAGCGACGAGCTCGAGCACTCCGGGGGCGGCAAGACCCCGACGGTGACGCTCACGGGGAACACGCTCGGGCTCGGCGACACCGACGTCCCGGTCTTCGCCGAGGTGGGGAGCAACCCGAACACCCGTTCGGGGAAGTTCTCCTCCAACGTGGCGATGTTGTAGACGCTCGAGGAGGCGTTCGCGCAGATGAGCCTCCTGGACGGGTACCTCACGGGGCTGCTGAAGCAGGCCGCCGCGAAGCGGTACCAGAAGATCCTCGCGCTCCCCGAGGTGAAGATCGCGCTGGGCAAGGCCGCGGATGCGCGCAAACGGGCGCACCAGGCGAAGCTCAAGCTTCGGACGCCGAACCTCAACTCCCGTCAGATCGCCGTCCTCGTGGAACACGCGCAGGACCTCGACCAGGGCGCTCGCGAGGCCGGTCAGGCGCTCGCGGCGCTGATCGAGAAGTTCGAGAAGGAGATTCCCGTCGAGAAGCCGCCTGAGCTGCAGGTGGGCGAAGAGCGCGTGGCCCGGAGCATCAAGCCGGGGCGCGACACCAAGGAGGGCATCGGACGGGGCCTCGTCCTCAACGAGAGCCCCACCGTGGGCAAGCAGACGAGCGGGCCGGTGGCCGTGGGTGGGAAGTCCACGGAGGAGACCATGCAGGAGCGGTTTCGGGCCATTCAGCCGACCGGGGCTCAGAACACCGCGACCGTCGTGCTCGACCCGGCGTATGTCCGCGGCAAGGATGGCAAGAAGGTGCGCGCGGGGTGGGACGTGCAGACGGCTTTCCCGACGGACAATCCGGGCCACGTCGGCCTTGAGACCGAGGGGGCGTCGAAGGAGTTCGTGGACCTCGCCCACGAGCTCGGGACCCTGGAGAAGGCCGTGGTGCGGCTCAAGAACGCCATCAAGAAGCAGGGGAACGACTTCAAGCTGGTGAACGACCGCCTCCTCGACCAGGAGGCCAAGATCAAGTCCAAGAGCGGCAAGGCGCTCCAGGGGCTCAAGGCGGCGGTGCAGAAGAAGAAGCTCGCCGGCCAGGACGCGAGCGCCCAGGAGGACAAGGTCGTCCAGATGGAGGAGGAGATCGCAAAACTGAAGCTGGATCTCCCTGGCCTGGAGGAGGCCGTGGCGAAGGCCACGGTGCTCCGGGACCAGGAGGTGGCGCAGCTGGAGAAGAAGCTCGAGGCGGCTCAGAAGAAGATCGCGGCGATCAAGAAGAAGCTGGAGCCCGGGAGCTGAGCTCCGGGCGAGCGCACGCGGGTCGGGATCAGTCCGCGAGCGTCGACAGGTCGCCCGGGTCCTGGCCGAGCTCCACCGCCTTGAGGAAGCGGCGCACGATCTTGCCGGAGCGGGTCTTCGGCAGGGAGCTGCGCAGCTCGATCTCCGAGGGGGTGGCGATGGGGCCGAGGTCCTGCCGCACGTGGTCGCGGAGCGAGGCGAGGAGCGACGGGGTGTCGGCCACGCCCGCCTTCACCACCACGAACGCCTTGATGCGCTCGCCCTTGAGCTCGTCGGGCAGGCCGATGACGGCGCTCTCGGCGACGGCGGGGTGGCGGAGGAGGGAAGACTCTACGTCCGCGGTGCCGACGCGGTGGCCGGCCACGCTCATCACGTCGTCGGCGCGGCCGAGCACGGCGAAGTAGCCGTCGGCGTCGCGGACGGCGATGTCGCCCGCGGTGTAGAAGCCG
Source organism: uncultured Pseudomonadota bacterium (assembly GCA_903921785.1). Classification (GTDB taxonomy): domain Bacteria; phylum Myxococcota_A; class UBA796; order UBA796; family SXON01; genus SXON01. The sequence continues at coordinate 11,284 of CAIXRH010000093.1, read as the reverse complement.
GGGATCTGCGACCAGTAGGCGAGGTAGCGGGCGTGGTCGCCCCAGACGGTGCGCAGCATGTAGGGGAGCGGGCGACGGATCGCGAGGAGGCCGCCTTCACCGTCGGGTACCGGCGCGCCGGTGGCGGTGACGACGGCGATGTCCACGCCGGGCAGCGGCTTGCCGACCTTGCCGAGCTTGGCGTCGAAGCTGGGGAGGGTGCCGAGGACCGGCCCGGCGACCTCCGTCTGCCACCAGTTGTCGACCACCATCCCATGGGATTGCCCGACGAGGTGGTGCTGCGCCCAGTCGTGGGCCTCGGGGTTGAGCGGCTCGCCGGCGCAGGCGATGAGCCGCAGCCGCGAGAGGTCGTAGCGGGCGGGGGCCTCGGCGCCGTGGCTCATCCACATCCGGACCGCGGTGGGGGCGGTGAACATCACGTTGATCCCGTACCGTTCGCAGAGCTCCCAGGTGACGTCAGGGCTCGGGAAGTCGGGGACACCCTCGCGGGCGAAGATGGTCGCGCCGATGGAGAGCGGGCCGTACACGATGAACGAGTGGCCGACGACCCAGCCGATGTCGGAGGTGGACCAGTAGATGTCGTTGTCGCCGATCTGGAAGAACGCCCGGGACAGCCAGGTGGTGCCCACGAGGTAGCCGCCGGTGGTGTGCACGACGCCCTTGGGCTTCCCGGTCGTTCCCGAGGTGTAGAGGATGAACAACGGGTCTTCCGCGTCCATCGGCTCGGGCGGGCAGTGGATCGCCCGGCCGTCCTGCACGTCGTAGAAGTCGTGTTCCCGCTCGGAGTCGAACTGCACGGGGGCGTCGCCGGGGCGCGACCCGCGGCGGTGGATGATCACGTGCTCCACGGTGTGCACGTCGCGGACGGCCTCCTCCACCGTGGGCTTCAGCGCGATGGACTTGCCGCGCCGGAAGCCGAAGTCGGCGCAGACGACCACCTTGGCGCCCGAGTCGAGGATCCGGCCCTTGAGCGCCTGCGTGCCCATGCCGGCGAAGACCACCGAGTGGATCGCCCCGATGCGGGCGCAGGCGAGCATCGCGATGATGCCCTCGGGGGTGAGCGGCATGTAGATGACGACGCGGTCGCCCTTGTGCACACCGAGCTTCTTGAGCGCGTTCGCGAAGCGGTTCACCTCCCGGTAGAGCCGGTTGTAGGTGTAGGTTTACTCCTCCCCGTCTTCGCCGACCCAGATGAGCGCCGCCTTCAGGCGCTTGTCGCCCATCACGTGGCGGTCGATGCAGTTGACCGTGGCGTTGAGCTTCCCGCCGAGGAACCACGCGTGGTTGGCCCCATCGAACGTGGAGACGGTGTGGAACGGCTCCATCCACTCCACGAGCGCCGCCTTCTCCCGCCAGAAGGCTTCGGGCTCCTGCGCGGCGAACTGCCGCTCCACGGCGTCGTTGGGGATGTGCGCCTTCCGGGCGAGCCACGCTGGCGCGGTGACCGTGCGTGCGTCGGTCTGCAGGGCGGCGATGGAGGCTCGCTGGTGGACGGTGAGATCGGTCATGGGGAAGTGTATCCGGTGGTTCCCCCTCCCAGCCCTCCTCCACCCTTGCGAGCCACGACCGGCGTCGGCGACGCCACCGCGGCCCGGAGCGAACGGCGAGGCGCTTCGGGCCTACGGGAAGGCCCGGGGAACCACGTGCCGCGCGCCGGAGGTCTCCGAGTCGCCGGTGCCGCCGGGCCGATCGCCCGCTACCGGCCGGCCGCCAGCTGCTGCTCGGCCTCGATCCAGTTGGCGAACGCGGAGCCGCCGCGGGCGAGCCAAAGCTCGTGGGCGAGGCGCGTGACGTCCTCGCGAGTGGGGGCGGCCGGCGCGGCCGGGGGCGCCGCCTCGGCGGGGGTGGGGTCGACGGTCGCGACCGCTACCACCGTGGTCGCGACCGGCACGGCCGCCGTCGCGACCGCCTTCTCCTTCTTCGGCGCCCGCTTCGCCTTGGGCGCGGGCTCGGTCATCGGGACGCCCGCCGCGTCGGCGGGCTGCGTCTTCTTGGTCGCCATGGTCTCCCTCGATTGGGGGCGGCGTCTATCCGCCTGTCGCGGCGGCGGGGTGACGTTGGGGTGCCACCCGGGTGCCCTCGGCGCCCTGGACACGCGGTCCGCGGCCGGCCGGCGTTATCGTCCCCGGATGTTGCTGCTCGTCCTCGCGTGCGTGCCGGCCCCGGACTCGGCGGAGCCCGTGGAGAGCGGCGCCACCGCCGCGGCGGACACGGCGGACACGTCCGGCGCCTCGGACTCCGGCGAGAGCGGCGATTCCGCTGACTCGGGCGACACGGGCCCGACCGGACCTCCGCGCGCCGTGTGGGTCTGGCACCCGCCGTGGGACGACCCGGAGCCGTTCGCGGACGCGCTCGTCGACGGCGGCTTCACCACCGCCTGGCTGGCCGACTACGAGCCCGACGCGACGCACCACGCCTTGATCGCCGCGCTGCACGCCCGCCACGTGGAAGCCTGGGCGTTGGCGGGCGACCCGAGCTGGGTCCGGGGGGCCGCCGCCGAGGCGCATGCCCAGGCGATCGCCGCGTTCAACACCGAGGGGGAGCCGTACGACGGCGTCCAGCACGACACTGAGCTGACCAGCCTGCCCGGCTTCCGCACCGACCCCCAGGGGCTCACCGACACGTTCGTCGCCACGATCGACGCGGCGCGTGCGGCGGCTGGAGTGCCGTTCACGGTCGCGACGGTTGTCTGGCTTGATCCACCGTTGTTCACCGAGATCGCCGCCCACGTCGATGGGGTGGCGCTGATGGATTACCGTGACGACGTGGCCCGCATCGAGAAGGACGCGAGCGAAGAATTGGCGGGAACCACCCCGGTCTGGCTGGGCCTGGAGCTGATGGAGGACCCCGAGGGTGACGCCGTGAGCTTCCATGAGGAGGGTCACGACGCCATCGTGGCGGCGATGGCTGCGGTGGAGGCCGACGAGGCGGCGGCGCCCGCGTTCGCCGGCATGGCGGTGCACGACTGGGACGCGTGGGTGACGACGCCGTGAGGCTCCGGGGTGCGGGGGGCGCCTACGCGCCGCCCCCGGCCCCGCCCGGACAGCGCCCCGGACCGAACAGGCGAGGCATGAAGTCGAGGAACGCCCGCACCCGCGGCGAGAGGCTCCGCGCCGCCGGCCACACCAGGGAGAGCGAGGCCGCGGCGAAGCTCCAGTCGGGGAGCACGCGGACGAGGCCGGGGCCGGCGAGCATCTCCGGCAGCGGCCCGATTCCCGCGCCCGCGTGCACCGCGTGGCGGATGAAGTTCATGTCGTTGACGACGAGGACCGGGTCGATGGGCACGTCCACCAACGAGCCGCCCGTTCGCGGCGTCATCGCCCACGCCCGTCCGCCGCGGCCTCGGCTGGTCGTCACGCACGCGTGCCCGATGAGCCCATCCGGCGACTCGGGTAGCCCATGAGTCGCGACATATGCATCGCTGGCGAAGAGCCCGGCCTGGATGTTGCCGAGGCGGCGGGTCATCAACGAGCTGCGGTCGGGGAGCGGGGCGAGGTGTACGCGGATCGCCACGTCCACGCGCTCGGCCACGAGGTCCACGACGCGGTCGGTGAGGTCGACGTGGAGGCGCACGCGGGGGAAGGTCGCTCGGAAGTGGGCGAGGTGACGGACGAAGGGCTCGGTGCTCGCGAGGTCGGTGGGCGCGGTGATGCGCAGCTCGCCCTGGGGCTCGGCGTCGTGGTCGCGCACGGCGCGGGCGACCTCCTCGATGTCGCGAAGCGGCTGCGCGCACCGTTCGTGGACGGCGGCGCCGGCCTCGGTGAGGCGGAGCGAACGCGCGGTGCGGAGCACGAGCTGCTCGCCGAGCTCCTCCTCCAGACGGCTGAGCCGGCGGCTCACCGTGGACGTGGGCACGCGCAGCAGGCGCGCGGCGGCGGCGAGGCTGCCGGTCTCGGCCACGCGCACGAAGGTCTCCAGCTCGGTCAGCCCCACGGCGGCGCCTCCTGCCGTCCCGGTAATCTGCCGGGCCGTTGCGTGAGCGCAATCATGGATTGCATTCCTGGCATCTTCTTTGCGTTGCTGCTTGTGTGTATCCTCCGGCCGTACCCCCAACGAGGTTCTCCGTGAACACTGCTCTCTGGATCGTCCAAGGCCTGCTCGGCCTCGCCTTCTTCGCCGCCGGCGCCATGAAGGCGACGCAGCCGCTCGACAAGCTCGCCGCGAACATGGCGTGGATCAAGACGTCCTCGCCCGCGATGGTGCGCTTCATCGGCATCTCCGAGGTGCTCGGCGGCATCGGCCTCATCGCCCCGACGGCCACGGGGATCCTCCCGATCCTCACGCCGGTCGCGGCGATCTGCCTCGTGGTGGTGATGGTCCTCGCGGCGATCACCCACGCGCGGCTCAACGAGTTCCCGGCGATCGGGGCGAACGTGGTGCTCGGTGCGCTCTCGGCGTTCGTCGCCTGGGGGCGGTTCGCGGGGTGAGGGGCGACGGTTCGGAGGCTCAGCGGCCCTGCGCCGCGATGAACCCGACGAGGTTGTCGAGCGTGCCCTCGGTGCCCTCTTTCACGCCGAACGTCAGGAACTGCTCGAGGTGCTCCGGCGACGCGCAGCGGATCGAGACGGTCATGTGCGTGCCGCCGGGCTGGGCCACGAGCTTCACGGTGCCGAGCGCGCCGAGCGCGTCGAAGACGAGCTCCGTCGGCGGGTTCACCACGCGGTAGACGCCGGCGAACGGCGGCGCGTGGGCCGACTCCCGGTGCACGAAGGCGAACGCGCCGCCCACCCGCAGGTCGATGCGGCAGTCCTGCAAGCGCGCGCCCGTAGGGTCCCACCACGCGGAGACCTGCTCGGGCTCGGTCCACGCGGCGAAGATCGCCTCCGGCGGTGCAGCGAAGCTCCGGGTGAAGATCAGGGTGGAGGTGGCGCGGTCGACGACGGTCTGGGTGGAGCCGATCATGGGGTCTCTCCGGAGGTGGGGGGCGACGTATGGGCGAGGAAGGCGTCGAGGTTGTCGAAGCGGCGCTCCCATTGCTCGCGGAAGGGGCGGAGCCAGCCTTCGACGTCGGCCAGCGGGCCGCCGACCACGAGGCGCCGCGGGCGGCGTTGGGCGTCCCGCCCCGACTCGATGAACCCGGCCTCTTCGAGGACGCGCAGGTGTTTGGAGATCGTGGGCTGCCGCAGCCCGAACGGCGCCGCCAGCTCCGAGACGGTGGCTTCTCCCTGGGCAAGGCGCGCGAGGATCGCCCGCCGGGTGGGATCGGCGAGGGCCGCGAAGGTGTGATCGAGGGAGGCTTGCATAGCTATACAGCTATATAGCCGAGCGCGACTGTTGGCAAGAGGGCGGCGGGGATGGGGCGCCGTGAGTCCCCTCATCCGGCGCTGCGCGCCACCTTCTCCGGGGGGGAGAGGGGGAAGAAATGCAGGGCCATTGGGCTATTTTGCTTACGTCGAGCGTGGCCGCCCGGACCGCCCGACGCCCGACGAGCCATTCTCGCCGACCGTGGCTCCTCGACCGCCGACGGCTCGGGTGGGCTGGACGGGGCTCGACCACGGCCCGTCGACCTGTCGAAATTCAGAGGGACAACGAGGGTTCCCCCTCCCGGCCCTCCTCCACCCTCGCGAGCCAGAACAAACGTCGACCCGCGCCTCCGCTACGTCGGGCTCCCGTGGAAACACCAGCCGGTGTTCGGGAGCTCGTGGGCGTTGTCCGCCCACCACCGCTCCCAGGCGGCGCGGTGTGCGAGCTGGACGCGCCAGGGGCCGTCGGCGTCGAACGGGAGGCGCTCGCCGGAGGCGATGACCAGCTCGTCGTAGGCGGCCTGGCGCGTGCCGAAGTCGTCGTGGCCGAGGCGCTCGATGAGGCTGCGGATCGTGAGCGGACGGCCGCTGCGGTACCGCACCCGCTCGTCGAAGTCGGGGCCGTGCTCCTCCCACCAGTCCGTCCACCGCTGCTTCGGGTGGGCCTCCTCGGTGTCCTCGTGGTGGCCGGTGATGACCTCGAGCGCCGTGTTCGCCACCGCCTGCCGCTGCGGGTCCCGCGCGCCGAGGTTCTCCAGGAGCCGCGGCACCGCGCGGACGCTCCCCAGGAGCCCGAGGCCCGCGAGGCTGCCGACGCCGCTGGCGCCCTCCTGCTCCGCCGTGCGCATGAGCAGCAGGTAGTACGCCGGTCCGCCGTGACGACCGACGATCTCGCCGGGCGACTGCGTGAGCCACCGCTCGTTGCGGGCGAGCGCCTGGGCGAAGTAGTCGACCCCCTGCCACTCCCCGAGGAGCAGGAGCGCCGTGGACGCCTGCTCCGCGAGCTCGGGCACCTCCATCGCCGGGAAGATCGTGTCGATCGCCTCGATGTCGCCGATGCGGCCCAGCGCGGTGATCGCCGCGCGCCGCAGCGGGATGGAGCCGTTGGCCGCGAGCTCGCGCAGGCGCGGGGCTGCCTCCTTTTGGCGCCGCCAACCCAGCGTCTCGGCGAGGAGGGCGAGGCGGGTGGGCTCGGTGTCCTGGTGGAGAGAGCGCACCAGCGAGTCGACGAGCGTCATGTTCGGGGAGCGGGCGAGCGCGCCGACGAGGCCCCGCTCGGCGGTCGGCTGACGGATGTCCTCCATCAAGAGGGCAAGGAGCACCTGCGCGGCGGCCCACGAGGGGTGGCCGGCGAGGAGGTCAACCCCGGCGACGAAGCGCATGGTGGCGGGGTCGCGGGCGCGGCCGTCGCTGGCCTGGAGCCGGCGGAGCTCGCCCGCGATGTCGGCGGCGAGCACCTGGACCACGCGCTCGTCGACGTTGGCGATGGCGGAGCGGTGGGCGAGGAGGCGACGCTCGGGGCGGTCGGCGTCCGCGCGGGACCACGGCGGACGCATCCGCTGCGCGTCGTACCGCTCGCGGGCGTGCTCGGCGCTGAGGTTGAGGTGCCAGTCGAGCGAGTGGCCGGGGCGTCCCGCGAGGGCGTCCGCGGTGGCCACCCCGGCGGCGAGCCCGGCGGACTTGAACACCCGCCCGGCCTCCACGGCCTGGGAGGCGTCGCCGCAGCGGACGAGGCGGAGGCGGGCCCAGGCCTCCCGGATCGGCAGCTGGAGCTTCTTGTAGCCGGCGATGGCCTCGGCGTAGTGGGGGAGCGCGTCCACCGGGTCGTCCTGGAGGTCGCCGACGCGCACGGCGGCGCGCAGGGCGGTCTCGGGGTCGGCGGCGCAGCCGAGCCAGGCGTGGTGGGCGCCGGCGAGGTCGCCGCGGGCGCGGGCGAGGTCGCCGCGGACGAGGCCGACGCGGGCAGAAAGCGCCGCATCCCCGGCGAGGTTGGCGAACTTCGCCGCTTGCTCGACGCTCTCGGCGTCCTGCCCGCGGTGGTGCTCGGCGAGCAGCAGCCAGGCTTCGCAGCGGTCGGCGGGGTCCTTGAGCACGGCGAGCGCACCACGGACCATGTCGTCGACCCAGGGCTCCTCCCGGTAGAGCGCCACCCGGGCGAGGCAGAGCTCGGCGCGGGCGCGGAGGACGGCGTCGCCGGTGTTGCGGAGGCGACGGAGCACGTCCTCGGCTTCGTCGTGCTCGCCCAGGTCGCTGTGGAGGCGGGCGAGGGCGAGGAGGAGGCCGGAGAGCTCGGGCGGGGTGGTCCACACGGTCGCGCGGTCGCGGAGGGCGACGAGCGCGTCGCGGGCGCCGGTGCGGTCGCCGCGGTGGAGCCGGCAGCGAGCCAGGGCCATCGCGGCCGCCGGGGCCACGTCCCCGCCGGGGTGGCGCACGTTGGGCGCGCGCTCGACGAGGAAGTCGTGGAGCTCCCGCTCCAGCCCGGCGTCGCCGCCGGGGAAGCGCGCTTCCATCAGGTGCACGAGGTCGGACGAAGCGGCGGGCGCGCCGGGGTAGGGCAGCGGGAGGCGGGCGGAGCGCCACGCCATGAGGAAAGCGCCGCGGGCCTGGGACTCGTCGGTGGCGAGGAGGGCCTCGCCGAGGCGCTGCCAGGCGCCGGGGTGGTCGGGCTGAAGGGCGGAGGCGCGACGGAAGGCCTGGGTGGCCTCCTCTACGTCGCCCTCGGCGAGGAGGGCCTCGCCCTTGCGGAACCAGAGCAGGCCGCAGTTGGGGTCGACGTCGAGGCGGACGGTGAGCTGATCCGACTCCTCCCTCACGTTCTCGTCGAGGATGCGGGTCTGTGCCAGGAGCCAGCGGGAGAAGTGTTCGTGCAGGGGCACGAGCTCCGTGCCGGTCCACCGGCCGAAGTGGTGGCCGCCCTCGGCCACGGCGAAGCCCCAGCGGTCTTCTTCGCGGGGACCGTCCGCGAAGAGGATCACGTCGGGGTGGTCCACATCCGGGGGCGCGAGGTCGGCCGCGCCGCGCACGCGCAGCGCGCCACGGAAGAGGGTGGCGCCGTTCCAGCGGGCGAGAAAACCCTTCAGCGAGGTCGGGAGCTCCACGCCGAGGTGGTCCTGCACGGCGCGGGTGGTGCCGTCCGGCGCGGGGGCGCGAAGGTGGTGCACGTCGGAGCGGTAGCGCTCCAGGACGCGGAGCACGGGGTGGAAGGGATCGACGGCTGGTTCCATGGAGCGCTCCGGGTGCGGAGGGAGCCGCACGCGACGGACGAGAGGGACTTCCAGCATATCGCTCTTGACGTGTCAAAGGAAGCCCTGAGATGCTACCTACGTGCACATGATCCCGATTCTCCTGTCGTCCGCCCTCGCGGCGGACACCCAGCTCGGCGGCGCGGTGGACCTTGTGGCCGGCGTGGCGGTGGAGGGTGAGACCGCCGTCGGCTCCTTCGGGCTGCAGCAGGCTGAGGGCGACATCCAGGTCGGAAGCCGGGACTTCAGCTTCGTCACCCAGCTCGACCTCGCGGCGACCGTCTCCGGCGACGGCATCTTCTTGTACTCCATCGCGCCCGAGCGGCTCCTCGTGCAGGGCGGGGGCAAGGGATGGATGCTGGAGGGTGGCATCTTCCCCGCCTTCTTCCGGGAGGAGTCGGTCGACCCGTGGCGGAACTCCATGGTCCACGGCTCTCTCGCCAGCGCTCGCGTGCCGGGCGCGGTGCTCGGCGCCGGCGCGTCGCTCGGCGGACCGAAGGCCTGGGTGGACCTGCTCGTCGGCGCCCAGCCGAGCACCGTGGACGTCTTCCGCCTCGACGACGGCCCCGTGGCCCTCCCGTTCATCGCCGGCGCCCGCGGTCGTTTCGACCTCGGCGCGGCCCACCTCGGCGGCGGCGCCTGGTTCGGCGGCAGCCTCGCCGCCCTCGGCTTCGGCGGCCTGGAGACGGGTGGCAACGTCGACGTGGGCGTCGTGAGCCCCTACTGGGAGTTCGTCAGCGATCTCCACGAGGGCCACGCCGGCTTCGTCGGCGCGGACCTCTTCCCGGCCTCGGTCGTCTCCCCCGGCGCCCGCGTGGAGCTCGACAGCCAGCGCGGCTTCGGCGTGGGCGTGGACGTGGCCACCACCCTCTTCGACATCCTCCGCATCAAGGGCGAAGCCAGCTACCAGGCGGGGAACCCTGGGGTGTACCTCGAGGTGGCGATCTTCTCCAAACAGCCGATCGACGACGACAAGTACGGGCGGCCGAACTCGCCCTACTCGCCGCCTCCGCCTCCGCCGAAGACCGAGAAGAAGACGAAGAAGTAGAAGGATCCCCGTCGCGGAGCCGCGCGTCCAGGGGTCCGTTGCGCAGGAGCCCGGGCGAGGTGCGCGGCCCGCGACGCGGGACCGTCGCCGCCCACGGTAGGCACGCCGGGCGGCGGCTGCGCGCGCGGTGACATCGTTCGACACGCGGCGACGGAACCGGCGACGGGGGCGCGCGTGAACCCCCCGCGGAGCTGTCTTGTGCCCGACCTCCGGCTCCGCTTCGAATGCCCGCTCGCCTGGGCCGACCTCACCGGCGCCGCCCGCGCCCGCCGCCTGCGCGCCGGGGAGCGACGATTCGGGGACGGACTCCGACGTGTCGTCTACGGTCGCGACAGCAGCCGGCGGGGTCGCGACCGGTGGTATCTCAGTCGCGACACCGACGATCGATCGTGGCGTCGACGCTTGTTGCGTCGCGACAGCGTTTCAGGGTGGCGGGGCCGCCGCTGCTCCGGCGAACCACCGCGTCGCTGCCCCGAGCAAGAACGGCCACGCGAACCTCCTGACGCTCGCCGCCGCGACGAACAACGCCAGCGACCACCCCGAGTGGCTCCAGGTGATGGGGTACCTGGAGGAGCCACGAGCGGCTGCAGCAGACGACGACGACCACGTCAAGGGGCGGGAGGCGCTCCACCGCCCTGCCCCCCGGACCCCTCGGCGGTCGAGGAGCCGTTGGCGGCGAGAATGGCCAGGTGGGCGGGGTGGCCGCCGCGCGCCGGCGCCGAGAGCGCTCAGCCCGGCTCGGCGGCGCTGGACGCGTCGGGGTCGACCCACACTGCGTCCACCCGGACGCCGCGGTCGGCGGACTCCAGGTGACCATGGGCGAAGCTGGCCTCCGTGTTGTCCGGCGCGAGCACCGTGGGGGTCCAGGACTCGCCGGGGAGGAGCTTTTTGCCGCGACGGGTGGCGTCGGTCAACGCGAAGGCGAACGAATGGCCGCTGCCGGTCGGCGCCACGGCCACGGCGACTCGCCGGACGGTGCGGGCGCCGGTGGGCACCTCCACGACCGGCTGAGCGCCCTCGGCGGGCGCGAGGATCGACAGGCGGACCGTCGGCTGATCCCAGCCAGCGAGGTGGAGATCGAGGCGGTGGTCGGCCGGGAGCACGGTGGTGGGGACGGTGCCATCGTCCAGGCGCACCTCGAGGTCGGTGGTCGCTTCTCGAAGACCCCATCGCCCGTCCGTCCCTTGGACGGGGTGGTCTTCGCCCCAGGCGAGCCGCGTGTGGCTGTTCGTCCCGACGTCGACGAGATGCGTGACGCCAGGCTCCACGCGCCAGCGCCCGTCGACGCCGAGGGTGGTGCGCTCGAAGGCGAACCCGAGGCGGGCGCCATCGGGCACCGCCGCGTAGGCCATGCCCAGCCGCCAGGCGTGGGTGGCGTCTTCGGGCAGCTCGACCGTCGGCAGTCGCCCGGGCTCCAGGTCGTGCAGGACGATGGTGGTGGCGGCGGTGGCGCCGGGCGGCTGTACGCGGATCGTGAGGTCGGCGGCGGCGGCGACCCCGAAGAGCGGCAGGAGCATCCTTGGATCTTAGCACGAGCCGCCCCGCCCTGGCTCGGGGACGGAGCGGGGGAGCCGCCGGTGGGCGCCGTCGGCGGGCCGGCCCGGGGCCGGGCGACCCGCCCCCGAGGCGACGCCGCCCCCGCGATCGACTACGCTGTCCCCATGTCGACGCTCCGCCAGCTCGGCTCCGCCTTCGCTGCCACGCTCCGCTTCATCCCCCTCGCGCTCGCCCTCGGGACGCCGGCGTTCGCC
>CAIXRH010000092.1 GCA_903921785.1 uncultured Pseudomonadota bacterium | reverse complement strand
CGGTACGGGGTCGAGCCGAAGGATCTCACGCCTGCGGCGTACAAGCGGGCGCTCGCGGCCGCGAAAGCATAAGATGGTGGGCACCAGCACGAACTATCGGCCCAGAGCACCGACCGTGTAGGGGGTTGGCTGATGGTTCACGCGGGCGATGCTGGCCAGCCTGCCCGGCGTGCGCTGCTTCGCCGATGGCGCCCAGAGGTAGAGGTGGGGCGCGTCGGCGATCAGGCGGTCCCCGGCCGCCTTGACGGCTTCGACCGGGTACGCCCCACGTTTCAGCGCGCTCCAACTCACCCCGGGCCGGCCTCGCAGGGCCAGCAGACGCGCGATCAGTTCGTCGTAACCCATCTCCATCGACGCGTAGAGTACGGGGGCGCCGGTACACGCGGCTTGCTCGGCGATTTGGATCGCGAACGAGCTCTTTCCGCGCCCGGTGTGACCCACCAGAACGACGAGCGTGTCGGCCCACCAATTCCCCAGGATATTACGCAACTGCGGCCAGCCAGCGGTATCGCCCATGCAGGGAGGGAGCAGCTCGTCGCTGTACGGGGCCGCGGTGGACGCGCGCGGCCCCCAGCCGCCCGGCAGCGGCGCCACGGGCACAGGCTTACCGCGTTCGAGCACCTCGGCCAGAACCACGCGGACGTGACACTCCGCCACCTCCTTGGCGATCGCACTGAGCTGCACGGCACCGCCGGAAGGCTCCCCGTCGTCAGCGGTCGCCGGCATCGAGACGCCGCCCGCAAAGGGATCGGGAGCCGCCCCAGTGTCCCGGGCGATGTCATTGAGATCGCCCTTACCCATCGTCTCGATCCTCCGGCCGGGGGGAGCGAACGACCTTGCATCGCGCGGCGAGGGTATCCGCGATCCGGGTGGCGTACTTGTCGCCCGCCGCATCGTGGTGCGTCCACAGCGCCACCTCGGCCCCGTCGGGCACCCGCGCGGCCAGCTCAGCGGTCCAACTCCCAGCGACGACTCCCAGCGTTGCCCACGTCCGGCCGTCGCGGGTCCGACCCGGAGCCTTTCGCATGATCGTCGCGGCGGTCCACGTGTCGGGCTCCCCCTCGCAGATCACGACGCGCACGCCATCCCAACCCTCGCCGGGGGAGCCGAGGTCACCGCCGGACTCTCCGCGCAACATGGCGCGCCCCGGTGGATCGGCGAGTAGCAGCCCCGCCAAGCGCGCTCCGCGTGGTGCAATCCCCTTGGGCTCGACCTTCCGAGGCCGCCACCGCAACGCGGCGGGGTTGGCGTCGGCGTCGACCTCCCGAATCTCGGTGACCGCCCGAAAGCGCAGCAGCCGGAGCGCGCCCCCGGCGTCGTACATCGGCACCGCGAGGGGGTACAACGACAGCCACTCCACCGGGGGGCGCTGCATCCACGGCATCCACGCCGGCCACGGGTGCCTATCCGGGAGCACCCGTACCAGATCGAGCGCGGCCAGGGCTCTGGTATCGAGACCTCGCCGGTAGGTGATCCAGTCACCCGCGAGCGCGGCGCAGCCGGTCCCGTCCACGTGGCGGCACGCCGCCCACAGGGCAGCCACCTCCTCCACCGGCGGGGCCACTGCGTCCCGGTCTTTGTCCACCTCCCGCGCTGGGGACCCGCGCCGGGGTGGGGGAAGCGCGGGTGGCCTCTCCACCACGCGCGTCCGCTCCTGAAGCTCCAACCGCCTCGCAAGCTCAGTCATGATCGGCTTCCATCGTGGATCGCCCTTCGGCGGCACGCTCCCGAGCAACTCCACCGCGAGCTTTCCCGCCGTGGACAACTCCGGGGCAGGAGAACACCAACCACGCGCCGCACACCAGGCGCGGACCTCCGCCCGTAGCGGCGCCCCAAGCGAGGCCAACGCGCCACCAGCTCGCGCTAACGCCACGAGATCGACCACATCCCCCTTGGCGTGGCAGGCAAAGCAGCACCACGCCTTCCCGTCGTTCGTGACTCCGACCGGGGCGCGTGCGTCGCTCGATCCTCGCCGCGTCGCCTTGCACGATGGACACTCGCGGTAGCCGTCGCGGTCCTTGGTCATCCCGAGTGCCTCAGCGGCCTTCGCGAACGGCGCCGCGTCGCGCACGGCCTCGCACCATCCGGAGCCGTTCGGTAGGCTCACCGTGGCACCGGGCCGCGCTCGATCTCCGCGGGGCGCTTCCGACGCTCTTCCGGCGGGGTAGCGCCGCGGGAGGGCGACAGCGAGCCGCGCAGCCGCTCGGCACGATCGTGGATGCTCATTCCCGCACCAGCAGGGCCAGCCGGGGCATTGCGCCAGCGCTGACGGTGTTTGACGTCGAGTGCGAGAGGGGGAACCACTGCCCCTCTCCCTTGTCCTGCGCCACCACGATCTCGGCGCGCGCATCGGCAGCGCAGCGCAGATCAGCCGACCGCGAGGGCCCCACGAGCACGGGTGCATCGCCAGGGAGTACCGCCAGAATCACGCGAAGCTCGGCGACGGTCACGAGGGCACCGGGCGCGCGGGCGCCGCGAGGTGGGCTGCCTCAGCGGAGGTGCTCGGGAACTCGTGCGTCGCGATCCACTCGGTGACGGTGGCGCGGCGATACGCGGCGCGCCCCATGGGTCCGCCGAAGCGCACGAAGGCAGGGCCACGGCCGGTAACCCTCCACTTGCGAAGGGTCTGCGGCTGGATGCCGAGCAGGGCTGCGGCGTGGCTTGAGGAGAGGAGAGTATCGGGGTCGGGAACGGGCATGATGGCCTCAGGGTGACCCGAGCGTAGACCGGCGGCGAGCGATGTGGTAGGAACCATTCCCACACACATGGTGGGGATT